>JAWBJZ010000076.1:0-5189 GCA_038832005.1 Candidatus Caldarchaeum sp. | reverse complement strand
GGTGCTGGAGGCTCTGTCCCTACTACCCAGTCCCGACTATCAAACGCCTCCACACTCTGTCCCACGTATACAACTAATTACCATTCAACACCATAGTAGAGGAGACGCGCTAATATACGGATATGCTGGCACAGCGACACTAATCTACCACAGTGACTTGGTAGGCGCAGAATGGACAATAGATACAAAAGGCAATCTGATACGAAACATTTTTATCCCAAAAATACAAACGGTTTTTCAAGACCTAATTTTTTATTCAAAGCATGTGAGCTGCTACTACTCACCTAATCTTCATAAATCTATAGAAGAACAACTGGTTCGTGAGGATGTTTGGAAGACGGTGGAGAAAACCAAAGCCCATAACTACGTTGTCAGAGATGTGGTAAATCCGTCTGTTTCGGATAATTTTACAGAGGTTACACCTCACTATCTCAGAGACCAAAACGTTTGGATTTTGCAGGCGAGGAGAGAGTTTCCCGACGGCACGTCAGCATACATAAGGTTGAGTGAGATAGGCGACGGTGTGAAAAGAACAATTATTCCTCTTCTATGGTTTGAAGCCGCCAAACCATCTATCGTTCTCTGGGACGACATAGAATCCTCTATGCATCCTTCACTCCTCGAAAATGTTTTGAAATGGCTTTTAAAGAAGGACTGGCAAGTGGTGATCTCCACCCACAGCATAGACGTGCTGTATACATTTGCCGAGGTGGGAGTTGAAGATTCACAGGTCATAACTCTGCGAAAAACGCCTGACGACGTCCTTATGCACCAAACACTAAGCCTCGACGAACTACGAACGTTGTTGGAATCAGGAAGCGATCCGCGGAAGCTTGCATATCTTTTAGAACTCAAATAAATGACATGAAGTTAGTCAATGACCCGAGCCAGATAAAGAATGGTGAAGCCGTCATACTAATAACGGGCGATGGACAAACAGAACACAGGTTAACTAAGGCCTTATGCAGAAAAATTGATGGAGGACAAGGAAGAAAATATCTCTTTTGGCCAAGGGGGCCTCTCCCATCTAAAACTACAGGTCTGCGTTCTTTAGAACAGGTGAAGATACTCATGCAAAAATATCCCATTAATTGTTTTCTATGGATATGCGACAGAAAACACCTCCGAGACAGAGACAAGTGGTCAGAGGTGGTGGAAAGTTTAAAAGAGTACGGGATAAATGCTGAAATAATAAACGACTGGAAACACTTAGCATGTTTTAGATTAAACATAGGTTCCAGAGAAGGTTTTTTATGGGTGGCCATAAGCGGTGAGGAAAGAAATATTGAAGAAAATCTTGCAAAACTGATAAAAGTACGTCTAAATCTGGATGTTGAACCAAAACTTGTGAGAGATACTTTAAAACAGAGGGGAATTAATATGGATACTTTGGTCTCTGAAGCAACAGACGAACAAATTAATATTTCAATGCCATCGCTGTTCAACGTATTGAAACTTTTGCACAACGACTGTTAAGGATTCAGGACGATTGTTTAATGTTGTGTTCTCACAATGCCATAGCCAGTCAAATAGGTTATTCTTAGTGTTTTCATCCTCCCACCCGGATCTGAAACCAAGATGTATAAACAGTTTTGTCATCGTAAACATTAAAGCTTTGGTTTTTCTCCTTATGCAGGCTGTATGCCATACTATGTTAAATGTCTCGACGAGGATACGTGGCTGACCGAGTCGAGGCCCATCGTAACGTGGCGGGCTTTAGAGACTCTAGCCAAGCAGCTGCTGCCCGCGAACAACCTCCTCAACCTGCCCGAAAAGAGAAAAACCTACACCAGAGAAGAGGCTGCGGCTTGGCTGGACTTCTTCTTCAAGCTAAGGGATTACAAGCCATCTCCACCGTCTGTCAACCTCTCCGCCTTCTACGTCGCGCCCGGTGTTTTAGATTTCGAGAGGCTGGCAATGGAAATCGGAGTCATGCCTGAGGAGGCGGCGGTCATGGTTAAGGCCCTCGACAAACCTCTGATGATGGCTGCTGCCGAGGAAATGCTTCAAGCCGTAAGACACAGCTACCAGTTCAAGCATATGGTTGAGCTCGTCAAAGGAAGAGTTTGACAACAGTAGATTTCACTTGAAAACTTCCGTCAAGTCCATCAGCAGTATAATGCCGGTCTCGGAAGGGAAAGGCGCCCCCCTGCCCAACTGCTCTATAACATCCTCCACACGGCTGGTTAGCTCGTCGAAATCCTGCTCCTTCACAGGAACCAATATGACTGAAAACCTCGGCTCCTTGCTTATTTCTCTGAGGTCAGCCTCAGTTATCGGGAAAACTATCCAAGTAACTCTCCTAAGCCTGTGCATGGGAACAGCTATGACCCACAGGTCGTAGTCGTCGCCGGTTAAAGGCGTTAGAAGAATGAATGACGCGGACTCCTTAAAACCGCTCCACAGCCTGTTGAAATAGCTGGCGGGAACGCCTACGAGCAGGATGTTTCTTCCCGGCAGAGACTTGACTTCCTCAGGGTCTACTTCGCCGAGAGCTGTTATCGTGCCGGGTAATACCCTGTTTTCATAGCCTGCATGGGTTTGAAAAACCTGCTGATAGGCCTCCACCTTAGATAACGATTCCAACAGCTTTTCCTCATCTGGCTGCTTCAACGAATCATCTCCTGAGTTCACCGCTTTTGCCCAGTCCGTACTCGCCGTGTATTGCCTTAACCGCTTCAACGCCGTCGGTTTCCTTCACCACGAAGCTTATGTTAAGCTCGGAGCTTCCCTGAGCAATCATCCTGATGTTTATTCCACGTGAGGCCACTGCGCCGAACACTCGGCTTGCCACCCCCGGCGTGCCTTTCATCCCCTCACCCACAACCGCCACCACAACCACGTCCTCCTCAGGCTCGACCGCGGCGACCATCTTCGTTCCGAGAAGAGCCTTCTCGATAGCCGTAACCGCTTTGTTGAGATGGTTTCGCCTGATTATCAGCGAGATGCTCGACTCGGATATGCTCTGAGATATCATCATCACGTTCACGCCAGCTCTGTAGAGTGTGTCGAGTATCTTCGCCGCGGTGCCCGGCTCGCCAACCATGCTCGGCCCCCTGACCGTCAGCATAGCCGTGTTGTTCACCAAAAGAACAGCTTTGACAGGTTTCTCAGACCTTTCGGAAAAATCTGTGATGAGAGTTCCCTCCGCTGCAGGGTTAAAAGTGTTCCTTATCTTAACGGGGATCTTAGCAGCCATAGCCGGCTCCAAAGCCCTGGGATGAAGACCCTTTGCGCCGAACAAAGCCATCTCGATCGCCTCGTTGTAGGAGATGGTTCGGAGAACAGCGCTGTCGGACACGATCTTCGGGTTAGCTGTCATAAGGCCGTCCACGTCCGTCCAGAGCCAGACCTCGTCTGCTGGAAGGCTGCTGGCCAGAATGGTGGCTGTGTAGTCTGAGCCTCCTCTACCCAAGGTGGTGGTCACGCCTTCCTCGTTTGTCGCAATAAACCCTGTAACGACAGGGATTATGCCCTCGTCCAACATCCTTCCAATACGCCTTTTCACGTTAAGCCTCGTCACCTCGGTTAAGGGAGTGGCTTCTCCGAAGTTCGAGTCCGTGACTATTCCAGCCTCACCCCCATCTAAATACTGTGCCTTCAGCCCGAGGGAGTTGAGCGTTCCAGCCATTACGAGCGTTGAAAACTTTTCGCCGAAAGAGAGGACGTAGTCTGTGCTGCGGGGTGTTGCTTCACGCAGGTAGAGAATGCCGAGCGTAGCTCTTCTCAGCTCCCGCAGCCATTGCTTAAGGGTTTCCCCCGTCTCCTCCCGCACCCTGTCGTCTGCGACGGCGTCGAGAAGGTTGAGATGATGCTGCTCCAGCTGCGAAAGCCTTTTTTCAACCTCTTCCGAACGGCCTCGACGCGCTGTCTCAACCAGCGAAAGCAGCTCGTCTGTAGTGTCGCCGGAGGCTGAGCATACGACGACTATCTCGTTCTCCGCCGCATGTTTTTTCACAATCGAGGCCGCATGCTTGATTAGGTCGGCTGAAGCGAGCGAAGAACCTCCGAACTTCATCACAATCCTCAAACTCTCTCACCCAACTCCGACCTCACCATTTTTATGGCGACAACGTCCCGTATTATCGCTGTGGCTGTTTCAACTCCGCCAGCTCCTTTGCCGGTTATAACATGGTTTCCTGAGAAAGCTGTCTTGAATCTTACGGCGTTCATAGCCATTTTAACGGCAAGCGGGTCTCTGGCTTCGAGCCTCTTAGGGCCTACCTCAAGCTTTCCGCCGCCGGCTACGGCCACGAGCCTCACAGCTTTTCCCTCCGACTTGGCTCTATTTACCTCTTCCACGGAGACTTTGTCTATCCCCTCAACCCTGACGTCGTGGACCGTTGCCCTCATTCCAAGCACTTCGTTGGCGAGTATGGTGATTTTGCATGCCGTGTCAATACCCTTTATGTCAAGCGTGGGGTCTGCTTCAGCGTAGCCGAGCCTTTGCGCCTCTGCCAAGGCTTTGCCGAAATCCAACCCATCCTCCTCCATACGCGTGAGTATGTAGTTGGTTGTTCCGTTGAGAATTCCCTCGATGGCTTCGATTCTGTCGGCTCTGCTACACTCTCTCGCGAAGGCTAAGACGGGCATTCCTCCGCCGACAGTTCCGCTAAACTTCAGATAAACACCTCTATGCGCCGCCATCTCCTTCAAAGCCGGCATGTAGAGGGCGAGCGCCCCCTTGCTGACCGTCACCACATCCATCCTGTTCAGGAAAGCTTTTCTGATGATGCTGTAGCTCGGCTCCCCGTCGACGATGTTTGTAGGTGTTGCGTCGACAAGCAGGTCGGCCTCCGCTTCATCCAAAGCATCCAGCACGTTTTGAGAAGACCTCACGTCAGGCATGTGCCTTATTCCTTTCCCCTTTTTCGCCGACAAAAGCTCCTCCACATTCATTCCCGACAAGCTGTAGACCGCTCCCGACCTGTCAGCCGCCAGCACTAAGCGGAGGCCGAGGCCATAGTGGGACAGAAGCTCGCTCCTGTTTCTCGAGACAAGCTGCAGAAAGCTTTGGCCTACAACCCCCAGCCCGACGAGAGCAACCCTCAAGCCATAAGGCCCGTCATACGGAGACTAAAATACCTCAGCGAAGTCGTAGTTTTCGTGGGCTTTGGCCAGTTCCTTCGGCAGGCTTTGTTGGCGAAGCAGGTTAGGCTGGCCTCTGTCGCTTTTTCCATGTCTTTCGC
>JAWBJZ010000075.1:0-5232 GCA_038832005.1 Candidatus Caldarchaeum sp. | reverse complement strand
GACGGGCAACACAACAGGATTTGCATCAGCAGACACCGACTCGTCGGGCAACGCCCTCATCGACCGCCTTCCCGCTGGAGACTATTCGCTGGACGTCGTCTACCGCGGGGAAACCGTTTACCAGACCACCACGTTCGTCGTGGTTAGCGGCGGCGTCGTGGACCATGTTGCGAGAACAGACCTTGTGAGGTACAGGGTAAGGGTTTTGGACGCCGACGGCGTTGACGTGATAACTGGACTGACTCTCGAAGGAAGGCTTTACAGGGGAAACACGCCCTACGGAGACCCTACAACTACCGCAAACGGCGAGCTCAACTTTGGCCTGATAAGGTCGAGGGTGTACACACTGGTCGTCAGGATGGGAGATGTCGAGGTTTTCAGAGGGGAAGTGAACGCTCCGGCGGACACGAGCATTAGAGCCAAGTTCTTCGACGCGTTGCTCAGGGTTGACGCCGCTGGAACGCCGAGCGAAAGGCTGGTGTCAACAGTGAACATCAAGCTAAGCATGCCGGGATACACCGTGGAACGTACAACAACAAACGCAGCAACCTCGTTAAACAACGTGCCGGCAGGCAGATACACCTACGAAATAACAAGAGGCCCCTACATAATAGGCTCTGGAACCGTCGACATAGTCTCCGAAGAGGCAAGGATCACCATCCGCCCGACGCTTAACACTGTCAAGCTGAAAATAGTCAACGACGTAGGCCAGGGCATACCGGGGTCTGCGCAGCTGAAAACCTACGACGATGTCGCGCTTGGGGTTGTCAACGCAGGCGAAAACGGCGAGGTGACGGTTAGCGGACTAATACCGATACTGTATAGAGGGACTGTGAGCTTCCGCAACGTCCTAGTTAACGACGGCTTCGAGTTCTTGCTCAATGCAAATAACATGGAGGTGGTTGTTAAGACAAAGGTCTACAACGTTGTTCTGAGGGTGCAGGACAGCGACGGCGAGTCAAACATAGCAAACGCAGAGGTCTCCATGAGATTTGAAGCAATCTCGGAAGCTTTAACCACCAACTCCACTGGCCGGGCCTCTGTGAGAAACCTTCCCATCGGAACATACATACTCTCAGTTAACTATCTCAACGTGATTGTTCATGAGGAAAACCTGCGTGTAGACGCGAGCCGTGAGATAACAATCAAGGCGCGCGGAATAATAGACGTGGTGGTGGAGGTTGTTGACGATGAAACGACCCCTCTTGAAAGCGGGAATGTCCAAATAGCCCTGGGCGCCGCAAGGTTCTCAGGCGACATATCCAACGGCAAGGCAAGGTTCGTGAACATTCCGGCGGGAAACTACAGGATATCAATCCAGTACAAAGGCTTCACCGTCTACGACCGTCAAGCATCTTTTTCAGCAGACGAGGACAACGTCAGAATCTCCGCTGCAGTACATTATCTCAGGCTGAACGTGGTCAAGTCAGACGGCACGCCTCTTGCACAGGCATCTGTGGCCGCAGTCTCCTCGGCAAAAACGATCGCAAGCGCTTCCACAGACCAGTCCGGAAGAGCTGAGCTTAAACTCCCCAGAGGAGACTTTTCCATCGACGTCCTCTACCAAGGCAGGACGGTTCATTCCCAAACTCTTTCAATTACACAGTCGACGATTCTCAACATAAGAGCCAAGGTGTACAGGGTTGACGTCAAGATCACAACTCCAGATGGGCTGCCTGTCCAAGGTGCTGAGGTTTCGGTGAGCAGGGGGGACAAGCTTGTGGAGAAAAGCGTGACCGACGACGAGGGGAGGGCACGGCTTTACATAGCCGAGGGAGACTATGCTTGGACGATGAGAATAGGCGGCTACACCTACACCTCTACCTATTCCTCGAAGCAGGACAAGGAGCTGGCGATAGTCCATGTTGAGGAGAAGCCGGAGCTGCAAGGCGCTGTTCTCGCCTCGACTGCTGCTGTCTCTTTCTCCTCAGTGATAGGGCTTATCCGATGGGGCAGGGCGAGACCCTCTGGGAGGCCGAGGCAGAGACGGCAGCCTGCAGAGGCTGAGAGAAGAACTGCAACACTTAAGAGAACCCGTCCGCCACGTGTTTGAGAAAGATGGCGCCGTCGAAGAAGAACATAGCCTATGGTGTTGTCTTAGCAGCGGCCGCATCGCTCGTCGTCCTGTCGATGGTCCACACAGCCCTCGGCATAACCTTCCCCCTGCTGGTTGTGAAAAGCGGAAGCATGCGGCCGGTCATACAGGTCGGCGACATCATCATCGTCACGCCGGTAAACCCTCGTGAGATAAAAGCAGACCCAGTAAACGGCGACGTGATAGTTTTCTACAGGCCGGGTGAAAAGGGCTCTCCAGGCTCCATAATAGTCCATAGGGCCATCGCCGTGGTTTCCGGAGGTGTAATCACCAAAGGGGATGCCAACGCGGTCGCCGACTACTGGGGGCCTGTGCCGTTCGACCATGTCGTCGGAAGGTGGACAGGTTTAAGCATACCGTCATGGACCGGCATAGGCTTCCTAAGCCTCTTCCTAAGAGGTGAGATTTTCTACCCAGCAGGCCCGATAATCGTGCTGGTTCTCATACTGGCCAACGTTTTCCTACTAGTAAGGGATGCTGTTAGAAGCAGGTCGCGTAAAGCTGAAGAAAACGATTCTTCTCCCGCGTCATGAGCCATCCAGCCTAACCGGCCTGCAAAGCCTCTTAAACGTCAAGAAAAGGCTGGCCAAACCGGCGTAAGAGGTTTTTTCTCCTGCGAAATCCCAGCAGAAAAGCAGCCGTCGCCGAAGCTGCCGCAAACACAGCCGCCGCCAAAACCCCGGTCAAAAACAGGCCAGCCGCCACAGCCGCAGAAACCACAGCCGTGTAAAACACAGGCCTCGCCGCCTTCTTAGCCTCAGCCAAGTAATCCGAATGTTTCTCAACAAGATGCTTTGGAAACGGGACCAAAGGAACGCAGACCGTCAGACACGCGTACAGCCCGGCCTGCCTCTCAGCCCAGCTGACAGGCTGGCCGCAGAGCGGGCATTCTGTCCGGTTGTCCAACCTTTCCGTCAGCCGTCCGCCGTTGATATAAACGTGCTGTTTGCTAAGTGTTGCGGGTTGTATGTAAGAGATTTAAATGCATGCTATCAAATAGTGATGTATGCTCCTTCTGGGCGCGCATGTCTCCATCTCCGGCTCCATACACATGGCTGTAGACAGGGCTGTGGAGCTTGGATGCACAACCTTCCAGATATTCACACGCAACCCACGCGGCTGGACTTACACAAAGCTGAAGCAACAGGATGCTGAAGAGTTTAGGAGAAAGTTCAGCGCTTCGGGTTTTAGGGTTGCGATGGCCCACATGCCGTATCTCCCCAACATCGCTTCTCCTAAGAAAATTGTCTACGAAAGGTCGGTCAAGTCTCTTACGGCTGAGCTGGAGAGATGCGGCCTGTTAGGGGTGGAGCTTCTCGTCACGCATGTCGGAAGCCATCTAGGAGCTGGAATAGATAAGGGCGTTGAAGCGGTCGCCCAAGCCGTCAACCGCTCCCTGAAAACCGTTGAAAACAACGTGCTGCTGCTTCTGGAGAATATGGCTGGGCAGAAAAACTCATGCGGCTCGCGTTTCGAGGACATTGCGAGGATTTTGGCTAAGGTTGAACAGCCTGACAGAGTCGGCGTATGTCTCGACACATGCCATCTGCTGGCGGCGGGATACGACATAAAAAGCGAGGAAGCTGTAGAGAAAACGTTGTCGGAGTTCGACAGAATTGTAGGGCTTGATAAGCTGAAGGCGGTTCATCTCAACGACTCGAAAGGCGGGTTGGGAAGCGGGCTTGACAGACACGAGCACATCGGTTTGGGCTATGTGGGCGAAAGAGGTTTCAAAGCCTTCATCAACCATCCAGCGGTACGGGATAAGCCTATGGTGATAGAAACGCCTGAAGACAAGCGTGGAAACTATGCGACAGACCTTGCAAAGCTGCGGAAACTCTACGTACACAAGCAGCTAACTACATAAAAAGCGGCTCACGGTGCATTACTAGGGCATGGGGCTGTGGAGAACGCTGGCCGTGAAAGCAGTAACGTTAGCCGTCGTGCTGCTTAGCGTGCTGGTATTGGTTGTTGTCGTGCTGGGGCTCACAGGCGTTTCAGACAGGATATTATCAGCATACGTTAACGAGGAGCTGAGAACCGTCAGGCAAGCTCTTTCACAGAGGATAAGAGACCCTGCGGAGCTGGAGAAAGCACTAGAGCAGTACAGAAGGGAGCTTGAAGAATCTTACGGGCTGAACAGGCCGTGGTACGAACGTATCCCAGCCATGGTTGCCCGCGTCCTAATCCTAGACCTGGGATACTCGAGGACTATAACGTCTTTCGCAGGCAGCAGGAAGGTGGCTGACATCATAGCTGAACGTGTTCCCTACACGGTTTTGCTGGTGACTACAGCTGTGGCGATAAGCGCAGCCGCTGGGATTAACCTGGGGATGAGGGCGGCCTACAGGCGCGGCAGCTTGTTCGACAGAGCCATAGCCTACCTAGCTGCAGCATCTTACGCTCTACCGTCATGGTGGACAGGGTTGCTGATGATCCTCATCTTCTACTATTATCTGCGGGCTTTTCCGGCTGGAGGGTTGTTCAGCGCGCCTCCTCCCGCCGATGTGTTTGGGAGGGTGTTGGACCTGCTTTGGCATGCCTTCCTGCCTGTGTTGACGCTTGTTGTTGTCGTCGTCGGCGGATGGGCGTACATCTCGAGGACAATAGTGCTCAACATAGCTCAGGAAGACTTTGTCCAGGTCGCGAAGGCTAAGGGCCTTCCCGACAGCCTGATAAGACGCCGCTACATCATGAGGCCCGCAGCACCGCCGATAGCTACGAACGTGGTCTTCGCCATAGCCGGGTCGATAGGCGGCGCGATACTGACGGAGACTGTTTTCAACTGGCCTGGGATGGGCCGGCTCTACTACGAAGCCATATCTGCCTTCGACGAAGGCCTCGTAGTTGCTTTAACCTTCATGTACACGCTCATCTACATAGCGGCACGGTTTGTGGTGGAGGTTTTGATCGTAGCTCTCGACCCGAGGGTGAGGCTTTAGGACTCGCGCTTATGCTCAAACCAGCAACAAACAGCAGAGCAGCATGTGCACAAATTATCGAAAACATCTAGGCTACAGAGCTGACAAACAATGCTTAGATAAATAGTTGACAGTGCTCCGCTGGGGACTGTCAACTTAAGGTCTATGGCCGAGAGCCTTACCCTCAAATCCCTGGGTGATGCAGAGTTGGGGTAG
>JAWBJZ010000074.1:0-5704 GCA_038832005.1 Candidatus Caldarchaeum sp. | reverse complement strand
GAAGCCTGCGTAAACCATTCCGGGGAGCTTTATGTCGTCGACAAACCTACCGCGGCCTGTAAGCAGGATGGGGTCCTCCCTTCTCTTCACAGGCTGTCCGATATACCTGCCCATCACAGACCACCGTATTTAATCGTGAACTCCTGTTTAACTTTCTTTCTGTCTTGGTTGCACAAGTCCATGGCTGCTATGCTGTAGACCTTCGTGCAGGCTATCAGGTTTGGGATGTAGAGCGTTCCACGCATCTCCTTTCCCGGACCTCCCGATGGACCGTAGTTGACGGCTACAACACCGTTGCGGGTCAGCACGTTTGCGTCAGAAGACCATGAGAACACAACCCTCTCAGCTGGAGCTCCAAAAACCGTTCGATGAGCGTTGTCTATCGCTTTGACGACAGCCGCGTCCTCGGTGACATGGGCCCATGCATCGCTAACATAGATGTCGAGGTTGGGTCTGAAGCCGTAACGCTGTTGGACAATGTCAAGCATCTCCTCTAAAGCCTCTTTAACGTCCACAGCAGAGTAGGGAGGCGGATACCTAAGGTCGACGTAAAGGTTGCAGAACCACGGCGTCCTAGAGCATCTCCACGGCCAACCCCCCTCTATCGAGCCTATGTTGACCGTGGGTTTTACTCCGTTGAAGCTAAACCTCTCCTGATATGCTGGTATCCATTCCTCTAAAACGTTGAGGACGCGGTTCATCTGCAGGATTAGGTTGGTCAAGCCTGCCGAGTGAGCCGTGTGGACCATCTGGCCTTTCAGATATATTTTTGCCCAGACAGAGCCGAAATGGGTCAGCATCAGCCTCAACCCAGTCGGCTCTCCGAGCACAGCAAAATCCGTCACACCTCCATGTGTTACAAGATACGCGGTTCCTGTTCCATAGCCCCTGTACTGGGCGCCTTTGTACTGGTCGACCTGAGTCTTCTCGATCTCGCCTACAACGCCTGCGACCATTATGTCGCCTTTGAGCTCGACCCCCGCATTCTGCAAAGCCTCGACGGCTGAAATGTATGCTGCCAAGGCCCCTTTCATGTTGAAGACACCCATGCCGTAAAGCCATTCGCCTTCACGGTAAGCCCAAGGAGGCTCAAGCCTGTAGACGGGAGATATGGCTCTGAGTATCTCGGGAGGTTCCCGCGGCGAGAAAGACGTGTCGAGATGTCCGTTGAACATCAGCGACGGGCCGCCGCCCTTCCCCGGCAGTATGCCGACGGCGTTGTACCTTCCCTGCTCGACTTCCTGCAGCTTGACACGCATCCCAACCTCCTCCATCATCCTAGCGTAAAGCTCGGCGCACTCTCCTTCAAACCCTGTAGGGCTTTCGACGTTTGCGAGGTCAAGCGTCCTCTTGATGGTTTTTTCTACGTCCACCCTAGCCAGTACGTCTTGTATCGTCGCGGTCATTCAAGCACCCGGCATGCTGAAACCGCCGTCACAGATTACGACGTTGCCCGTCATATGCATGGCGTCGTCGGAGGCCAGGAAGAGCACAACAGGCACGATGTCCTCGGGCTTTCCAATCCGTCGGAGAGGAGTGTGCTCTACTATCCATTTCCTTCTCTCCGGCGTCCAGTCAGGTCTTTTGAGGAGGGATTCTGTCTCCATGTATCCGGGGGCTGCCGCGTTAACCCTAACCCATGGAGCGAAGGCGTGGGCGTACGACTTCGTAAGACCGAGCACGCCGTATTTGGAGGCTGCGTACTGAGGTGCCCTTGGACTTCCTGTGCTGATGACGTTGGAGCAGATGTTGACGATGGAGCCTTTCTTCCTCTCAAGCATCCTCAACCCAACCTCATGCGTCATGAAGAGAGTCCCCTTGATATCCACGGCCAGAACCCTGTCTATCCTCTCCTCCGTTATCTCACGCCAAGACATCTGGCCTGGAGCGGTGTCGCCGACGTTGTTGACTAACACGTCTATAGGCCCGAACTCGCGCCAAACCTTGTCCACAGCCTGCTTGACCTCATCCCATTTCGTTACGTCAGCCTTTACCGTGAAAGCCCTCACACCCATGGACTCTATCTCTTTAGCGGTCTGGAGCGCGCTCTCAACAGAGGTGTTGTAGTGGACTACTACGTTGCCGCCCTCGCGGGCGAAAGCCATGGCAATCAGCCTTCCAAAACCCCTGCCTGCACCGGTAACCATGCAGTTAAGGCCTTCAAACCTTCTGCCAGGCTTGACAGGATGTCTCTCCGGCACAACCTCGCCCTCTATTTTCGGCTCCGTGGGAAGACGACCCCAGCTCATAACACCTACTTAATGCTTGCATGATGATTTAAAGCCTTACCTCTTCAAATCCATGTCAGCGGGTTGCCGCCAAAACCACGCCAAAGGCTAGCTGACAACACAGAATAATTGTAATAGCCCGGGCCGGATTCGAACCGGCGTCCTCGGGGTTCCCCTCAACATGATCCAGAGCCCGAGATCCCTGACCCCCGTTGCTGGGGTGGAGGGTTTGGCCGCTAGACGACCGGGCTGCAATCTATTGTTTGTAAACGGTTGTTTATAATGTTGTCTTGAATATGGGTAGGACGCCGAGGTATATGACGTCTTTGTGGTGTTCGCCTTCGACTAGAACGGTTGCTTTTTTGGTTACTATGCCTCCAGCCATTTGGACGATTTTTTCCATGGCTTCCATGGTGTTTTTTGTGCTGACTATGTCGTCTACGATGCCAACCCTCTTGCCTTTGATGTAGGTGACGTATCTTCCGTCTATGACGAGCTCCAGCTCTTTCGAAGAAGTTATAGGTTTGTATTTCACAGCTATGGGGTCTTTCATGAAAGCCTTCCTCTCCTTCCTGCAGACGATGTAGCGTGGATGTTTGAGGATTGATGCTATTTCATGGACGAGTGGTATGCCCTTGCTCTCAGACGTGACGAGAACCTCGCAGTCTGCCAGGTTCTCTGCGAGAATTCTCGCACAATGCTCTATGAACTCTCGGTCGCCTAAGCTGTCGAAATACGCTATCCACGTGTCTGGCGAAACCTGTAGAAGCGGCAGCTGCCTACGGAAATTCCTAATCACCAACTCGTAATAAGGCCGGCCATCATACTTCAGCACGGTTTCTTCCAAGCCAGCCACACCGACATTATAAAACACGCTTAAAGGACGTATTTTAATTAGCCGTTTCCTCGGACAGCCGCAACAAAAACATCGCAAAAACAACAAACCTGCCGAATACTATCCGCGA
This sequence comes from Candidatus Caldarchaeum sp., assembly GCA_038832005.1. Taxonomy (GTDB): domain Archaea; phylum Thermoproteota; class Nitrososphaeria_A; order Caldarchaeales; family Caldarchaeaceae; genus Caldarchaeum. The sequence continues at coordinate 2,511 of JAWBJZ010000074.1, read as the reverse complement.
ATTACGCGAGTGCTGGCTTTGAGGATAATCCGAGAATAGCATGCAGCGTTCATGGAACAACGGATAAAACGAAGCTGGGTAGTTGCCGCCTATTTCGATGGGAGAACTCAGCTACATCATCAGCAATGAGATTGCTGATTCATGGAAGCTTGTTGGAAGAAACTGGGGCTCCTCGCTCCACCGCATCATGTCGAGAACGGGTTCTTTTCCTCCCGCGTTGGCAAGATGGGTTGTTGAAAAGTTCTCCGACAGGGGTCAGGTCGTGCTCGACCCTTTTTCCGGCAAGGGAACAGCGCCGCTTGAAGCATGCCTGTCGGGACGTGTTGGGGTTGGAAACGACCTGGCTCCCGAGGCCTATGTTGTCACACGTGCCAAAGTCAATCCTGTAGTCCTCAGAGAGGTGAGGCGGTGGGTTGAGGAGGCTTCTAAGCTGATGAGGCCGGACACCGTTTCAACCTACGACGTTGACGAAGACGTTCGCGTTTTCTTCCACCCCCAGACCCTCAAGCAAATTCTAGCTGTACGGGAGCTTCTTCTGCAAGCCGAAGACGATGTTTCAAATTTTGTCAAAGCGTTGATGCTGGGAATTTTACACGGGTCTTCTGAGATAAGCCTGAGCCTCCCATGTAGCCATTCTTTCTCCATGGCTCCGGGCTACATTAGACGATATGCTCGACATCACAGGTTGAAGAAACCTGTTAGAAACGTTCTCGCATGCCTGCTTCGGAAGGCTGAGATGGTTTTGGCGGATGGTCTACCGCCTGTGAGAGGTGCTTGCTTCAACACGGACGCGCTAAAGCTTCCGTTAGCGGACGAATCCGTCGACCTCATCGTCACCTCCCCACCATATTTCAACATCCAGACATACGCTTGGGATAACTGGCTTAGGCTATGGTTTCTCGGACACGACTACCGTGAAGTTGGGAGAAAGCTTTTCGGAACGCAGTCGGTTGAGAGATACGTAGGGTTTATGGAAAAAGCTATGGCTGAAATGTATCGCGTGTTGAAGGATGATAGGTTTTGTGTTCTGGTCGTCGGGGAAGTGCGGCTCGGCGGACGGGTGATAGACATGGCTGAGCTTTTAGTCAACCCCGCTGAGAAAGCAGGGTTCACCGCCAAGACCGTCATAAGCGACGGGATTAGAAAGGGTCACAAGTATCTGATGTATCTTAAAAGGTGGCAGGGCGTGGGAAAGGAAAGAATTCTGGTGCTAAGCAAGGGCGAGCCCGACGTTAGGGAGAGGTTCTTGACTTGGGGGGAGGCTGGCGTAGGATGATCTTTGAACTGCACGGCGACGCATGCAGGCTCGGCTACCTCAAGCTTGTAGCCTGCATACTTGAAGACGGTGCAGCAAGGTCTCCCGACTATCTTGCATCGCTTCTGCTGGAGACATGCAGGTGTTTGGAGGATGATTCAGCAGGCAAGATGCTGGGGCTGTTGAGGAGCGATGTAAACGCCCGCAACTACGTCAAGCTAGCTGCTGAGCTCGGCTTCTACGACAGGAGAACGGGGAGGTTGGGTGAATTTGGCGCAGTTTATGTTTGCTTAAACTCGTCAAACGTTTTGAAACAACACGTGGCTGGAGAAAGTACTGCGAAGCTTTCCGCGGTTCTCGGCCTCAACGCTGTGGAGAAGCTGTTGTTCATCCAATCGTTGCTGACCAAAGACTTTTACATGATGGGCCGGATTATCCGCTGGGCTTTAAAGACACGTGTCTTTTCTCGCCAGCAAGCCATGGAAACCATCATGGAGGAGATCTACCCGGAAGCCCTTAAGCAAGCCATGAAGCATGCGTCGGAGAAGATGCGGCAGGCCATATCGTCCGAGCTTCAGGAAGCCATCAAGTTTAGGGAAGCACGTTTAGCATATAGGTCGAAGACTGAATGGGTGAGGAGCCGTCAGTACGCCAAGTACAGGCATGCTGTTCCGCCGAGGCTTGAGTGGCTTGTCGACATAGGTTTGTTGGAGAGGATGCAGAGGGGGAAATACAGCACATCGGCTGATGCTGTTAAGCTTTCCCGAGACCTTGAGGTTGTGCTGGAGAAGCCGCGTGATAAGATTAACCAAGCGCTGTTCAACTATCTGGCGCCATCGATGCTCTCACTCAAACATCCTACGCATAATCTGGAGGCTCATGCGATGACTGAGGTTTACCGCATGCTATACAGGGCGCTGGGAAAGGTGAGACTTGACATCCTCTGCCTCGCCTCCGCCTACAGGCTTGTTGAAAACGGCCTCAGGTCAACGCCGTCCTCCACAGCACAAGCCTTCTCATACCTGTCGCTCCTCTACCCCGACCGAGTCTTCGCAACGTACTCCGACGACGGTTCTGCAGAGGTTTCAGGCCTCGACATCTCCCTGATCGAGTAGCTGGTCAGACTGCCCATCGCCTATCACAGGTCAAGATGGACGTTCATCATCATCCCTTAGTCATGTCTTCTGGCCTGGTTAAAAATTTACACACCGCCTCAGGAAACTTGGCGACAACCTGCCGGGGAGGAGAGCGGTAGG
>JAWBJZ010000073.1:0-5843 GCA_038832005.1 Candidatus Caldarchaeum sp. | reverse complement strand
ATATGGCCTATCCTCCTCCGTCTGCTGAAAATATGTCCAACCCGGCCTGTCAAGAGAGGCATCCCACATGTATGTTTCCACCCCTCTTTAAAGGTGTTTACACAGCTTTTCCCAGAGCCAGCTGGCGAACGTCTCTAAACTGCAGTAGCAAAGCCAAAGCTTTCTGAAAAAGGTGCAGGCGCTGTCTGGTGGTGTTACGTCGTTTAGAGCTTGAACCCCCATACCGGCAGTATTTCCGGAAGCTTTCTCTCAAACTCTTCCCTTGTGTCCGAGAACGTGCTCTGGCCGTGGACACGCCCGCCGTGGGGGATGACAACTAAGTGTTTAGCAGGCTTTCTGCAATTTTTTTATGAGCCCTTCTGAGCATTTCCGAAACTGCTCTCGGTGATGTTCCGAAGGCACGCGCCAGCTCCGCCATCTTCGTCTTCCTCGGCGTATCGTAAAATCCTACCTTGAGAGCTGTTTTCAGCAGCTTTTCCTGTTTAGCGGTCAGTACCGGCAGCGGGATGTCCGAGGCGCTGTGGCTGACCTCCTCTACGACCATCGTAATATGTTTGTTCTCCAACTCGTCTATGAAACGTTTAAACTCTTCGCCGTCTTCGAACAATGCTGTGAAGTTCAGAAATTCCGTGGATGGATTGACTTTGATTAAATGCTTGAAAGGTATGCCTGTTACGGCGCAGGCGCACCTACGTGTTTTCACTATTCCAATGTAAGTGCTGTCTCTTAACGTTTCTTTGAAGACAGCTTTCTCAACAGACGGGGTGTTTTTTACAACAGCCCTCAGTTCTTCCGACTTTAAACTCTCCGAGGTAACTAAGCACAGTGAAGAGGAACCGGGCCCGTTTTGCTGAGGGATGCATTGAAGCACGTTGACATTCACACCATTCTTCGCAAGCTCACGCACCCAGGGGCATTGAACCTGGATTCTCATCCGTGCGACAAGCATTGCTGTTTCTGTCGTTTCCGGAAAGTATTTAAAACTTTTCGGGAAAAGTTATTTCTCCACGATGAACTTTCCCCACATCCCTAGCTCCGCATGGTTGGGCACCGTGCATATGTAGTAGTATTCGCCGGGCGCGTTGGGTTTGAAGACTATGCTGGCGGATTTTCCTGGCTCGACCGGGCGAGACGGCGTTCCCAGCTGAGAGTAGAACAACACCTGAGACGTGGATGTTTTATCGCGTGCGACGGCGAACGAATGCGGTATCTTTCCCTTAACCTCCAACGTTATCTTGACCACGTCGCCCACCTTCACCTTAACTGTCGGACCAGGTTCCGACGGCTCGCCGTCTTCATGACCGAACAAGAATCTTCCACCGACTTCGGTCGCTATCAGATGTATTTCGACGGTCGGCGGCTCAGTTATAACAGGAGGCGCCGGAGGCATGATGAGAACGGCGGCGATGCCTCCGATCAGTCCGAGCCCAGCAACCAACGCCAAAAAAGAAGCAATCATCACGCTGTCCAATTTCGATCACCTCGCTATGCTTGTCACCATGCCCACGATCAACCCCACGGCTATCAGCACGGCTACAGCATACAGCAGTTTAATCCAACGCGTCTCCATCAGCAGATGCTGGTAAAACAACGCTATCAGAACAGCTTTCAAGAAGGCTAGGCCGATTATCCCGGAAACGACCAGCGACAATGTCATGGGTAGACGGAGGATGGCCAGCTCGACAACTGTTGCGAGCATCAACACAGCCCAAATACCTATGTAAACGTTTACCTTCATGCCCCACACCTCCCTAAACAAGGTAAAACAACGGAAACAGAAATACCCAGACTATGTCGACGAAGTGCCAGTAAAGCCCGAAGTATTCCACACTTCCATGGTTGTCTTTTGTGTAGAGGTTTTTGAAAGCCTTGACCAACAGATAGGCTAGGACTATTAACCCTGCTGTCACGTGGGCTCCGTGAACTCCTGTTGTAATGTAGAAGGTGGTTGCTGGTAGTCCGCTGGTGAACGTAAAGCCCTCCTCGAAGAGATGGAGCCACTCCATCCCTTTTATAACCAAGAAAGCCAGCCCAAGCACAAACGTGGCCAACAGCGAAGCTTTCAAAAGGTCATTCCGTCCAGCTTTAGCGGCGGCCAACGCTAAGACTGCGGTCATGCTGCTCGTCAAAAGTATGAAAGTATTGATAGCGCCTGTTGCTATGTCGTGTATTGTTCCCGGCCCAGGCCAGTACGAGCTGTTGAGCCTCACAAACACGTAGGACCCTATCAACCCACCAAACAGCATGACCTCGCTGTAAAGAAAGGTCCAGACACCTAGCTTCATTCTCTCTATTGTTTTGAAGGGCCAGTGCTCTTGAACAGCCGACTCTACTGCTTTGAATTTTCCGGCCAGGTCGTCTCTAGCCCAGCCAACTATGCTGGCCACGAGAAGAGCGAGACCTACGAACGCTATGGGAGGGAACACGAATATCAGGAAGATGAGGAGAGTGGCTAGTGAGATTGTTAAAGGCCATGGGCTGTAGTGTTCTCCGCCAGCTCCGCCGCCGTTGGCGAAGGAAGGCAACACCTTTATCGTTCCATCGGGTTCCACCACCGGTTCTCCGTCGAAGTTGTGGATAGGCGGCGGGGAGGTTGTCATCCATTCGAGGCTCCAGCTCTCCCACGGGTTGTCGGGAGCCCGTTCACCGCTGCGGAGGCTTCTGAAAAGGTTTAGGAAGAAAACAGGCCATGATGCTGCGAACACGAACGCTCCAATGGTTGACAGCAGGTTGTTAAGCTCCCATCCAAACCCTGCGTCGTATGTGAAAACTCTCCTCGGCTTGTCAACCAGCATGTGCATCGGCACGAAAAGAAGCAGGAAGCCAACCAAGTATATGATTAGATGTATTCTTCCCAGTGTTTCGCTGTACATCCTGCCGCTCATTTTCGGCCACCAGTAATACACAGCCGCGACGAGCGCGGTGGCAGCTCCGCCCACAAGCGTGAAGTGGAAATGGCCGACAACCCAGTAGGTTCCTCTCAGGCCAAGGTCTAAGGCGACCGAGGAGTTGAACACGCCTGTTATTCCGCCAACTATGAACAACCCTATTGACGTGACGGCGAACAGCATTGGAACCCTGAACCTAATTGCGCTCCCGACCAACGTAAGGATGTAGGACAGAATGATAACTCCGAAAGGTATCGAGATCGTTTCAGTGAGTACTGTCATGATTTTTCTCCAGAGAGGTGATATACCTGTGGTGAACATGTGATGCCCCCAAACCATTATGCTGAGCACTGAGCCGGCTATAGCCGCCGCCACAATCACTTTCTTCCCGTAAAGCGGTCTACGGCTAAAAGTGGATAGAATGTCCCCCAGTGCAAGCAGTCCTGGAAACAACAGTATGTAAACCTCTGGATGGCCGAAGAACCATAGGATGTGGTCCCAGAGAAGAGCGCCGCCTTCTGGTGATGATAGATATGTTGTGCCTAACACTCGGTCGGCGGCGAGCATCAAAACCCCCGCAGCCAGAGGGGGGAAAGCAAACAACATGAGGAAGACGGTTAGCAATATCCCCCACGTGAACATCGGGAGCTGCATAAGAGACAGCCCTTTAGCACGCATCCTGAAGATCGTGGTTAGGAAGTTGACCGTGCTAAGGGTTACGGAAGCTATTAGCATCAACAAGCCAGCGCCACCGAGCGTGACACCGACCTGAGGCGAGAAACGCGAAGTGCTGAGAGGTGCGTAGACTGTCCAGCCTGTGTCTAAAGCACCGCCGGGCGTGAAGAACCCTAAAGCCGCGAGAAGTCCTCCGAAGAGGATGAGCCAGAAGCTCATGGCGTTAAGCCTTGGGAAAGCCAGGTCACGTGCGCCGATCTGAAGCGGGACGACATAGTTAGCTAAAGCAAAGGCTAACGGGGATAGGAACCATAGGAGCATAACTATTCCGTGGACTGTCACGGCTTGGTTGAAAGAGCTTGCGGTCAGGAAATTGTTGTTCGGATACATCAGCTGAATCCTGAACAGCAGCGCTAAAGCGCCGCCAGCGACCAGGAAGTATAGAGACATCAGGAAGTACAGGATGCCGACATCCTTGTGGTTTGTTGTAAACAGCCATCTCCTTACTGAGTTGTGGGGTATCATGGCCGCTAAACCCCGCTTCCATACCAACTCTTGAAAGCCTGTTCAGAAACCACCGAGATCTTAGCCTTCATGTAGGCATGTCCTCCGCCGCACAATTCGTAGCATTGGACAAGGTATTCGCCGAGAAGCTGCGACGTCATCCACAGGTTGTTTACCTTTCCAGGAATGGCGTCAACACCTGTCTTGAACTGAGGCATGTGGAATTTGTGGAAGACATCGCTACTCGTAATCTCGAAGACCACAATCTTTCCTGCTGGGATTACCGCCTCGTTGACCGTCTCTCTTCCGTTTGGATAGATGAACTTCCAACCCCACTGAAAACCTTCAACCTTGACAACCATGACAGAACCGTCCTTAGGCAGCGCTGCAACAAGCTGGGGTGGAGCTTGACCACACAACACTCCCCACATTCCAACGAACAACACAGAGCCGCTTGTGGAACCCGGACCTGTAGGGGCTTTCTCAAAGAATTCAGAGGCTTGCATCGTGCCGAACGACACGACGAAAAGTATCCCCGCAACAATCACAGTAAGTATTAACGCAGCACCTATGGTTCCCCTCTCGGCCGGAAGCCTGCCAGGCTTTATAGCGTCAGCTGGCTCGGGAACCTCCCGCCTAGACCTGTACTTGAAGAGTGCGTAGACCATCAAGCCTATGACCACTGCTCCAGTCACGGTGCCGATCGTCAGGTAAAGGTCGAACAGGGACTGCCAGGTTTGCGAAATTGGTGACAGCTCATATGGGTTAGCCATCGGTTTTATCACGCCGTCTGAGATGATATTGGTTTTGGCTGTAAAATTTTACCCCACCTCAATATTTTACCCTCAAACATTATAAAACACGATCGATCGAAAAAGGCATGAACAGTTCCGGTGTTTCCAAAGCTGCCGTCATAGGCGTCGTAGTGGTCGTTGTGGCGGTTGCGGCGCTGGCTGTGTTCATGCTGGTTCCACAGGGACCTAGAACCATCAGGCTCGAGGCCTTGGAGTTCGGGTTCAACGGGCCTTCAGGAGGCCCGAAGATAACAGTCAAAGCAGGCGAAACTTTGAGGATTACGCTCGTTAACAAAGGAAGCGCAGACCATGAATTCATGATCGTCAAAGACATGAAGGGGCTTCTGACACGTTTGAGCGAGAAGGTTAAGGAGCTTCAGTCGCGGGGCTTGAAAGAGGAGCAAATAACCACCTCGGAAGAGGTTGAAGAAATAATGGACGAACACGTAGCTATAAAGCTTCTCGTCGGCGGCAAAGAAGCCACAGAGGTTGAGGTGGAGCCGGGCGATACTTTAGAGTATTCGGTCACCTTCAACGAGAGAGGCACCTACTACTACCTGTGCGCCGAATTCACGGCAACCTTCCCCCAAACACATGCCGACAAAGGTATGTATGGCACGATAGTCGTAGAGGGCTAGCATCAAACCCCTGTCCACAAAACCCTCGCTGAAAATGATGTGCCTCCGTTTTCGACGATGTTAAGCCATCACCTTGCCATTATATAGAAACTACTTTCGAGCCCATGTCCATGTCTCACCCGTCCACTTGAGACCATACCGTTTCTTCACGTCCTCAAACAATCTCCGGACTTTCTCTAAAAAAATAGCGTCTGACTGGAGAACCACCCCGTACTCCAAAGCATCAAGGATAAGAAGGTTCGGCCTTTCAATCTCTTTAACGAACATCTCCGGAGTATAGCCTATTGGGTCTATCCCCGGCTGTTTGAGATGCATAAAGTTTTCGCCAACGTCCGGCGCCAACT
>JAWBJZ010000072.1:0-6301 GCA_038832005.1 Candidatus Caldarchaeum sp. | reverse complement strand
CTTGGTTCAGCAAGCTCAAGAGGAGGATAAAACAGTTCAACACATGCTTCCCAACATACAGGCCTAAGGTATCAGAGAAGTGGATAAAGTCATGGATAGCCTTAAGTTGACAGTCCCACCCGTTCGTAGTGGCTCTAAACAGAATGAACAAGTCTGCGGAAAAGAACCGGCAGTGCTCATCTACGGCTACTGGCGCATGACCGCGTCATGGCGGAACAGCCTTAGGCGAGGAGCCTTGCTGAAGGAGCTGGGTTACTACGCTGATGGCCAGCTTTTGACGTCTTATCTGATTCATAGCGTAACGGATATGCTTCCTTTACTTATCGAACAGGTGGAGACGCCTCTAAACCCGCTTAGCGTAAAAGGAGCTGTAAAAGACGGAATCCAGCGGTCTTGGCTAATGCAGTAGAGGATGCGTTAAAACAATTCCTTTTTGAAGTTACTGACACGCCGTTAACAGCCCCAAAGATATGGAAAATGTTGCACAGCGTAAGGTAACATTACGATTGACGTTGTTGTTTGCCTCGGTTTGATTGCGTTGAGATTCGATGCAAAACATAAATTCACATCCATGAATCAAAACCGTGGGGTTGTTGGAGGAACTCACTCCCGAGAAACTAATCGAAGCGATGGCGCAACAGCTTTACGTAGCGGACCAGCCGCTAGCCTTGGCGGTTTACCTTGCTCTGAAGCTGGAGAAACCTCTGCTGATAGAGGGTGAGCCGGGCTGCGGCAAGACAGAGGTTGCTAAGGTTTTAGCCAAGCTTCTCAACACGGACCTCATCAGGCTGCAATGCTATGAAGGGATCACAGCTTCGCAAGCCCTGTACGAATGGGACTATCCACGACAGCTGATAAACATCAGGCTTTTGGAGGACAGGAAATCGCCGGAGGAGATATCTCAGGAGATTTTCAGCGAGAAGTATTTGCTGAAACGTCCGCTGCTCGCCGCGCTGCTTTACGAAGGCGCTCAGCCGCCCGTCCTGCTTATAGATGAAATTGACAGAAGCGACGAGGAGTTTGAAGGTTTTCTGCTGGAGTTTTTGGCAGAGTTTCAGGTTACGATTCCCGAGCTTGGAACTATCGCTGCTAAAAAAAAGCCTGTAGTCATAATCACTTCAAACAGGACGAGGGAGGTTGGGGACGGGCTTAGGAGAAGATGCCTCTACATCTACGTGACATATCCGTCGCCCGAAAAGGAGAGGAGGATTTTGTCGCTCAAGGTGCCGCAGCTCTCGCCCAGGCTGGCTGACGAGGTTGTGACTTTTGTCCAGAGGCTCCGACAGGTCAACGAAATAAGCAAGAAGCCAGGAATCTCTGAGACCATCGACTGGGCCAACGCTTTAAGCGTTCTGGGTGCGGCTGAGATAACACCATCAGTCATCATGTCTACGCTAAGCTGCCTCGTGAAGAACGAGGATGACCTCCGAATAATCAAAGACCTTGGGATAGTTTAGCAATGGACCTGTCAGACCTGTTGTTTCTGGTTACAGAGGTCGCGGACAGGCTTAGGGGATACGGAGTTAAATGCGGCACCGCCGAAACGTTAGACGCTTACGTCGCCCTCGGGCTTGTAGATGTCGCAAACGTCGCAGACCTTAAGCAGGTAATGAAGCTTTGTATGGTCAAGAGGCTGGAGGACTACGAGGTCTTCGAGCGCGTTTTTGAAGAGCTGCTGTCGATGAAGAAATCTGGGGAGAAGAAAACCCGCGCCAGCGAGGGGGGCGGTGAGGGCGGTGGCACACGGGTTTTGGAAAAGGCGCGGGGAAGGGGTGAAGACCAGAGGAAGGCGTTGACGGCATACTACAGCCCTGTCGAGGTTTTGATGAAGAGAGATATACCTGCTCCGACCCTCGGCTTTCTGCGGGAGAGTAGGAGGGTTCTGAAAAGGCTGAGGAGGAGGCTCGCGTTGCTTCCAGGCCGCAGGTTTGAACGAAGCACCACAGGGATGATGGACTTCGGCGAAACCTTGCGTCAAAGCCTTAAGACGTACGGCGAGACGCTCACCATTCTGAGGAAGAGGAGGAAGGTTACCCGATGCAAGCTCGTCGCCATATTTGACGTCAGCGGATCCATGGACACTTACACCGAGTTTCTCATGCAGTCGATGTATGCTCTGGCGAGGCAGAGCGTTGCAGTTGAAGTTTTTGTCTTCAGCACCAAGCTCATGAGGGTTAGCAGCCTGCTCAAGTATTTTGGCCCTAAGAAGGCGGCTGAGCTGATATCACGTGACGTGAACATTTGGGGCAGCGGCACGAGGATCGGAAGCTGTTTGACAAGCTTCACACAAAACTACAGCGGTCTTGTAAGCAGGGGGACGGTTGCAATAATAGTCAGCGACGGCTGGGACACGGGAGAGCCTGAGCTACTCGACAAAGCCATGAGAAGCCTCAAAAACATGGTGGGGAGAATTATATGGGTAAACCCCCACGCCGACAAGCCTGGTTTCAAGCCTAGGACGATCGGCATGGAGACGGCCATGCCCTACATAGACGTGTTGGCTGGCATGAACGCGTTGAAAAGCCTGAAAGGCTTTACACGTTATTTCGGAAAGTCGTTCCAGCCTATTCCGAAGAGAAGCAGGCCTGTCAGCAGACAGGGCCCACCGTTTCTCCGGTAGCCTCTGAAACAATATCTATGGTCTCTGGCTCGGCCGACTTTACCTCTCGTAACAACTTTCCCGTCCCACCTTTGTCGAGCATAACTATCTCCGCGATTATGCTCAAGGCTATCTCCTCTGGCTTTACGGCGCCGATGTCGATGCCTGCTGGCGAGGACACCCTTCTCAGCGACCGCTCGTCCACACCCATGCGCGTCAGAGTCTCGAAAACTATGCCCGCCCTCTTCTTGCTCGCTATCAACCCTATGTACCAAGCCCCACCGTCTAAACCCGCTTTGATGTATTTGTGGTCTAGCTTGTGCATAGTCGACACAACCATAGCGGTTCTGCTGTCTATCTTCACATCCTTCAAGTCAGGGTCTGTGACGTATTGGTCGACTTCGTCAAGGTTTTTGAACATCCCCTCAGGGTCCGCCACGACAACCTTGTAGTCAAGCATTTTGCCGAGCTTGGCGAGGCTTTCGACTATGCTGCCGTGGCCGACGAGAAGAAGCTGTTTTCTCGGCAGGACTGGTTCGAGGTAGACTTCCATCGAGCCACCGCACGGAACCCCAGTCCCCCTTAGCTCATCCTCCATTTCTAGGTAGATCGTCCTGCTGCGCCCCTCTTCAATCGTTTTCAAGGCTTCATGCAGGACCGTGGTCTCGACGCATCCGCCGCCCACCCAGCCGAATAAACCTTTGCCATCCTCGAGGATTATGGCCTTAGAGCCAACCTTCCCCGATGTGTGACCGACCGTTTTGACGACAGTGGCTATGCAGAACTTTTTCTGCGCAGAAATGAGCTCGCCGACCTTATTGTAAAAAGCTAGGTTGTCCAACTTATGTCATTAATAGGTTAGCTAAAATATAAGCTGTTCGATTAAGCTTCTGGGATTGTACAGGCGGATAGAAAAATTCACCGACGTCTGGGATGGGCAGAAAGTGCTGCTGTCCCACGTCAACGCCATCCAAGAGATCGAGAATGTGAGGGTGTTTGAGGCGGTTGACAGGGTTTTGGCATACCCGGCGTACTCGCCTAAAGACCTGCCGCCCCACCATGCGTCACACATGGACGGCTTCGCCGTAAACAGCAAAGACCTCGAGCAAGCCTCGGCCGAAAGGCCTGTCAGGCTTCATGTCGTTGGGGAAATCACTCCAGGGAAACGTCACGCCCTGGTTTTGCACAGAGGTGAGACAGCACGCATACTGACGGGCGGCTTCCTACCAGAGGGCGCTGACGCAGTCGTCCCCCAAGAGTTTGTACGCATAGAGGATGACGTGGTTGTTTTCATGCATCCAGCCGAGCCTTGGCAGTATGTAGACGTTCAAGGTTTCGACATTAAGGCTGGACAGCTTCTCTTCCCGACAGGACATCGGCTGAAGGCTGCCGACACTGCTCTGCTGGCCTCGCTGGGGTTCTCGACCGTCGACGTTATCAGGAGGCCGAGGGCCGGCATAATGGCCGTTGGCGACGAGCTGACCGACAAGTTCGAGGAGTTGGAAAAAGGGAAGGTGTTGAACACCCATACTTGGGTTGTGCGAAGGCTTGTCCAAGCTTCAGGCGCCGAAGCCTTCTTCCTCGGCATCCTTCCAGACAACCCATCCATCTTCGAAAAGACCATCAGCTCGAACATCGGGCATGTTGACCTGCTCATAACGATTGCAGGTTCTTCTATAAGCGAGAAAGACGTCTCGTCGATTTACGCCGAAAACACGGGAGAAGGCGTTTATGTCCATGGTCTCACCCTCCAGCCTGGGAGGGTTGGCGGCTTCGCCGTCGTGGCTGGCAAGCCGTTGATAATGCTTCCCGGGCTCATCATGTCGACGCTCAATGTCTTCATGTTCCTCGCATACCCTGTGTTACGGAAACTTCAGCATCAGCAGCCGAGCTTCTACCACCACCGGGTTAGGGCGCTGCTTACCGAAACAGTGCGTTTCAGAAAATACCACAACTTCGTCAAGGTTGTCTGGGTCTCGGTCGAGGAGGGTGATGACATGCTTCTCTGCCGCCCCAACCTCGGCGAGTCAAGCGGCATGAGCATCCCAAGCCGCTCAGACGGCTTCATAATAGGAATGCCCGGCGTTAAAGAAATTCCAGAAGGCTCGCAGGTTTGGGTCCATTACCCGCCGACCCTGTAGACGGGTAAAGGTTTTAAAAAGGCTGCGGGTCTGCAGGCTTATGCACCACTCCCTGCAGCTCTGCGTCGGAGGATGCCCGCTTTGCAGGCAGATTGCCAACATCGTTGAGGTGGGAAAATGCGCCGGCTGCAAGCTAGAGGTGTTTGACTTGTCTAAAGATTTTCAGAAAGTAGAGGACCTTGTTAAAAGATACAGGATAAGAGCTGTTCCTACCCTCATTATAGATGTGAAGATTAAGATCGAAGGTGCTCCAACATTCCGCTCGTATGCGACGATTCTACTTACAAGTTTCTTGAGGAGAACTTCAGGATTTCTTAACAACACATCGCCAAAAAAGCTTCGCACCTTTCCGGACGGTGTGCAAACCCCTTGTGTGAGAGGATTTTTAGGGGTCGGCTCGGCTCTTCCTGCATCATGTATCAGTCTGGGGCAGCGGCCTCATCCCCCGTATTGGACGATGTAATAATCGGCTAATATGTGTTGCACGGCCCTGAAAAAACTTAAAACAAACCTGTTAGCCATACTCGCCGCGTGGTGAATATGAAAACCGAATTTTTTGCAAGAATAGAGGAAGAGGAGGAGTTCGAAGAAGAGTGGGAGGAAGAAGATTTCGAGGAAGAAGAGTGGGAGGAAGAGGAGGAAGAGTTTTAGTCACTCGCCTGTCTCCTCCCCCTCCTTTTTGTGAGTGTAGAGAACTATCGAAGTTACAGCGCTCTTAACCCCCTGTATGGAGAGTATCCTATCTTTCAGAAAGTCTCTGAAGCTCGCTATGTCCTTGGCCACAACCATCGCTATGATGTCGAACTCGCCGGTCACTTCGTAGACATCCATAACCTCAGAGAGCTTGCTTATCTGCTTTGCAACACGGTCTATCGAGTTCGATTCTGCGAAGATGTGTATTATGGCTCTCACACCTGGCATGGACATGCTTCACTCACCCACTCTCTTCAGCGACACAATTCTACCAGGGTATCGGGTTATAAGGTTGTGTATGTTCTTTTCATGTCCCTTCTCGAAGACGGATTTCTCAGCCTTCCTCTGTATGAAAGCAGCTAGGTCGAAAGCTCCTTCATCAAGCATCTTCGAAACGCTCTCCTCGAAGTCACCCACCTTCACAACAGCGTTCACGTTGTACCCGTGATGCTTAAGCCGCTTGCATAAAGACGTCAAGTCATCCAAAACTTTTTTCTGCATCAGCCCCGCGTCATCGTTAAGCCCCTTCAGGTTTTCGATGATGCTAACAAGCGTTAGGTCAAACCTTCTGTCGAACGCGTGAAGTATCGACCTATAGGCTATTTCAAGGTTTTCATAGGGCCTGACGAGAATCCCAACTTTCATCCTGTAAGATAGAGGCTCAACAAGCCTGCCCTCCCCACCCTTCAGAATCGGAGCTTTCAGGAACTGTCTGTAAGAAACGTAGAACAACACTCCCACCATCATCCACATCAATCCGAACACCCTGCCGGCAGCATGGAAAACCAACATCAAAGCGAAAACAGCAGACAGACCAACGGTCCCAGCGACACCCAGCGAGGGTATCTCCCGCCCACCCACCCTGATG
>JAWBJZ010000071.1:0-6316 GCA_038832005.1 Candidatus Caldarchaeum sp. | reverse complement strand
TGGCCTGCTCAGATCTTCAAGTACGGCCTAGATTCCGTGAGGGAGGGAATAAGAAGCCTGAACACAATAATACTTGACGACCTAATAGATGGGAAAGTGTTATGCGGGGACGCTGACCTCTTCCAACAACTTCGTAGACAGGCCGAGGAGACCGTTAAGATGCGACGTATTGTGAGAAGAGGTTTGGGCTGGGTTCCTGAACAACCATAACGGCTACAGCCCAGTCGCTCGAAAAATCCAGCGCATGCCCCGGTACAAGAGCCTGAACATATTCAACCACATCGTTGTTATCCACAACCCTTGCCGAGAAAAAGCCCCAGCTTGTTGCGGCGAACGTCGAGGTTCTCCATCTCCTCCCCCACCGTGTCGCCGTCGACGGATAATAACCCTATAGCAGCGTATGCAGTGTTTATTAAGAGACAGCCCTGTCAACCTGCTAACAGCGGGCGTCGCAAGCAACGCGTCAAAGACCGTCCCCCTTCCAAGGCTGCTGAACAAAACCACGTGTCTTTCTATCGAATCTTGAAACGTGGTTCAGGTAGCTTTCCTCGCATACACGACCAGCCTATTGGCTGTTTTTAGAGAAAGGCCTGCTTCTGGCATCTTTTCTAAAGATTTTGAGATAAGCCGTCGCATACTTCTTTATGGCTTTACGCCATTCAAACTCTCTTTCAACCACCTCTCTGCCCCGGACACCCATCTCCTGACGCAAATCGGGGTTTTCGAGAAGCTGCAAAACATGTTCGGCCAGCAGGTCGCTGTTTCTTTCGCGTATGATAAACCCCTCACGTCCATCGGTGAAGAATTCGGGGACTAGACCTACTGCTGTCGAGACGAAGGGTGTGTGGCATGCTGCGGCCTCAAAAACAGTTCTTGGACCACCTTCGTGGAAGGACGTGCAGACAAACACAGCCGCCTCGTTATAGTGTTTAACAAGCTCGTCCTGCCCCACCCATCCGAAAAACCTCACAACACCTTCCAACCCACGCCTCCGCACCAAAGCCTCAAGCCTAGACCTCTCAGGCCCATCCCCTACCACCCTCACCTCCAGCGTGGGAAGAGACCTGAGCATTTTGGGAACAGCGTCGATAAGAAGACCGAGGCCCTTCTGGGGAACTAGGCGAGAAGCCGACAAAACAACAGGTCCTCGCTGGCTGTGCATGGTTAGAGGACGGAACAACTCCAGTTTAATATACACAGAAGGGATGACCATCACATTTTTAACGCCCCAAGACCTGAGACTTCCGGCGATCTGGCTGCTGACGGCTCTGACGAGGTCTGAGGACTTGAGAACGATTTTTGCGGCCATAAGGTCCTTTAGAGGTAGAAAGCCTGTTTGGAGATAGTTGCTGTGGACCTCGCATACGAAGGCTGCGCCCGACAGCTTGGCCTGCGTGAGTGCGGGAAGCCCAACCCTTAAAGTGGGCTCCTGAGCCACCACGAGGTCGTATCGTTTCATCCTCGGAGTAAACCCTGTGGATACATCTACGTCACCCCAATAATGTCGGAGCTCCTCCAAAGCTATCGACGGCTTTCGCCCAACCATCAAAACCTTCATTTATTCCCCAGGCCTACGGCGGCATATGTCAAGCCCTTTGAAAAAGCTTCCGGGTCGTAGATTCTCCTCCCGTCTACGACCACCGGGTTTCTCATATGTTTCCTGAAATCTCTCGGCTTCAGCTTCCTGAACTCATCCCACTCCGTGGCAACTATGCAGAAGTCAGCTCCCTGCAAACATTCCACCGCGGAGCTGGCGTAGGCCAGCTTGTAGCCGTAAACCCGTCGAACGTTTTCGACGGCGGCAGGGTCGTAAACAGTGACCGAGCAACCCTTCTCAAGCAGTCTGTCAATTATCTTCAGCGCAACCGCTTCGCGGACGTCGTCTGTGTTGGGTTTGAAGGAGAGGCCGAGAACCGCTGCTTTCTTACCGCTGAGCTCTCCCACAAGTTTTTCAGCAAGCTCCACGGCTTTGTAAGGCTGGCTTCTGTTGACCTTCTCAACAGCCTCGAGAATCGCAGGATGGTATCCAAGGCTTTTTGCATAAGCTGTCAGCGCCTTGACATCTTTCGGCAAGCAGCTTCCACCATAGCCTAAGCCAGCGTTGAGGAAGCGGGGGCCTATCCTCTTGTCCAAGCCCACTCCTCTAGCAACTACTGTGACGTCGGCTTCAGGCAGGTGCTGGCAGATGTTGGCTATCTCGTTTATCAGGCTTATTCGGGCTGCGAGGAAGACGTTGCTGGCGTACTTTATCATCTCGGCGTTGACGGTGTTCGTGCGAATCACCGGAGGCATTCTTCCGTCGTAAAACCTTCTGTAGATCCTGATGAGAACACGGTCAGCACCACCCCAATCATCCCCTATCACAACCCTGTCAGGCTTAAAGGTGTCTTTGACGGCGTTGCCTTCGCGGAGAAACTCAGGGTTGACACAAAGGTTCAAGCCTCCGCCGACAACCCTGCCTGAAGCCTGCTCTAAAGCCTGCCGGACATGGGACCTTGTCGTCCCCGGCACAACCGTGCTTTTGACGACGACTGTGTGAGACCTGCTGCCGCCTGCCAAAGCCTCGCCGATGTTTTTCGACGCTTCAACCACCTGCGTCAAGTCTATGCTTCCATCCTCTCTGGACGGCGTTCCAACCGTTATGAAGGTAACGTCCGTATCACGTATCTCCGAATAGTCTGTGCCGCATCTGAAATTTTTGGCATGTAAGGCGCGTGGCAGCAGTTTCTCCAAGCCAGGCTCTTTGAACGGAGGCTTCCCGTTCTGGATTAGATCGATCTTGCCGCTGTCCACGTCTATGCCTAAAACGCGAAACCCTTTGACGGCCATGCAGACAGCTGTTGTCAGCCCGACGTAGCCGAGCCCTACGAAAGAAACCCTCAACTTCTTACGCCCGCAAAATAGCTGTATGAGGTTTTGAGGGCTTGTAAGTAGGTTTCAGGAGTTCCTATATCGAGACGTAGCTCGTTGTCTTCAAGCCTAACAGCCACCACTTCACCTCCATCGTCGATGATTTTCTGTATGGCGTCGGTCAGCTGCAGCTCTCCACCTACACCAACAGGAGTAGCATCCAAAGCCTTCATGATGTATGGTGTAAAGATGTAGAAGGGCATTATTGCAAGGTTTGAGGGGGGATGCTTGGGCTTCTCAACAACTTTTAAAACACGCAACAACACATCTGTCAGCCGGTCAGCCACCACAACACCATACTGTCGCGGGTCTTCAACATTTTGGACAAGCAATGACGCGCCAACAGTATTGCTTGGCTCGGCTGACAAAAGCCTTTGAAGATAAGCGCTGTTCTCCGAGACTATGTACGTGTCGCCTGCGCAGAGCAGGAAGTTGTCGTCGCCGACAAAATGACGAGCTGTTCCAACGGCGTCGCCGAACCCTTTTGGGCTGGGTTGGCTGACCCACACTATAACAGAATCTTCCAACATCCTGTAGAACGAGACAAGGTCTGACACTGTGGAAGATTTCCCCATCTTTTCAAGCTTTTCAACAAAATCCCAGTCGGGCGTGAAATGGTCTTCGATAGCTCTTTTACCCCGTCCAACCACGAAGCAAAACTCCCTGAACCCAAAGACGTAAAGCTGCTCGTACAAGGCCTGCAGCAACGGTTTTAGGACAGGCTGGCCGTTACCGCCTCTGACATATATCGGCAGCATTTCTTTAGGCAGCTCCTTCGTCGTGGGAAGAAGCCTCGTCCCCAGCCCAGCCGCCGTTATCACAACCTTCCTAATCATTGGAAACTGATTAACATGGACATACATAACTTTTAAGCCATGATGCGCAGACGGCCTCTGTCAGAGATGGTTTTAGTATCTGTCACGCATACTGGTTGGGCGTGTATCCAAAATCTAGATGGGTAGCTTCAGCATACCGGCATAAGTATCGCCGAGAAGCTGCAGCCTCTATATTTTCAGGCGGTTAAACCTATCTTGGATTTTATCGCCTCTATATCCTTCTCTATTTTCGTTATTCTCTCCTCAATGAGCGAACGGAAATCTTTTCTAATCCCCTTCATCTCAGCCAGCAGCTCATCCTGTTTCGCAAGCATCATATCCTGCTTCTCCAGCATCTTATCCTGTTTTTCCAGCATCCTGTCTTGCTTTTCTAGCATTTTATCCTGTTTTTCCAGCATCTTATCCTGTTTCGCAAGCATTAGGTCCTGCTTTTCCAACATCCTGTCCTGCCTCTCTATCATCTGGTCTTGTTTGTTGAGTATTTGATCTAGTTTTGAGAGGGCTTGGTCCTGCTTACTGAACATTATTTCAAAGTATGCTGCGCCGGTTGAGAAACCTTCGACCATTTCTTCCGCTAGGTCGGCTGTAATTATTTTGAAGGTTTTAAACTCGCCCGTGGGGGTTGCGTAGGACACGGTTATGTCTTCTACTTTTATTGGCGGTGGCGCGTTACGTATTGCTTCAATGAACTCGTTTATACGGTTTTCCGTGGATTCGCAGACTATGTTTACTCTTCCGTCGTCTAGGTTTTTCACATGCCCGACTAGGCCCAGCCGCCTGGCCAGCCGTCTGACATAGTATCTGAAGCCAACGCCTTGGACGACTCCGTCGACAATCATCTCAGCCCTAGCCAGCCTTGTTACCATGCCAACCAGCTGGGGACTGTGGTTATGAAGTATTTATAAATATTGAGGGCTGAAGTGTTCTACAGCTTTTCCGTCATCAACGGATATGGTTGGGGTTTTCTGTCTTTGAAGTAATGGTTGACTAGGGATGTGACTGCTATGAAGTCGAGGAAGAGCATGGCGAGGAGCATGGCGAAGCCCGCTTGATGATGTAGGTTTACGCTGAAGATTACCGGTGGAGCGACGTAGATGGGCCTGTCGACAAGTGTTAGATAAAGCCCGTACCAGCCCATTATTTTCCCAGCTGCTATTGCCAAGGCTTCACGCCAGGGTTTGGAGATGTTTCTCACGGAGAGGAACAAGGCCACGCCGACTAGAAAGTATGAGATGCGTCTTAGCGGATAGAGTAGAGGGTTGGTTAGGTCTGCGGGGCAGACGCCGTAGCCGAAAAACGAGTTCACGGGGATGTGCCAGTACCATGTTACCGTGGCGGCGAAAAACAGGCTGGGAAACGTGAGATGTTTGCGGACGAGGCCTAGCCTAAACAGTTTTGAAATCAGGTATGCTCCGGCGTATCCTGAAGCTGCCAGCATCGTCGGCCATACGTCCATGTAGAAGAAAAGGTTGGTTAGCTCAAGCCCTTTCACGACAGAGCTCATGAAAAACTGTACGTAGACGGTGGATGCGACTATTGCTGCGGAGATTATCACGAACCTCCTCAACTGTGGAAACCGGTGTTTGGGATTATTTAACGTAGCAACAGGCTCCAATGTTTTTGTAGCCTTAGCCGCCGGCCTGTATCTCCTGTGCTTTTGATTTCAGGGTCTCCAGCATCTCTTCTTTCTTCTTTCTCAACATTTTCTTCAGTTCTTCAAGCTCTTTCTTGACAAGCTCATCCAACCAAAGCCGCCTCCTTCCTTCTTTCCATCAAACGTTTTACATGTTTTAGCTTTACGAAATCCTCCCTCTCTCTTTCCTCGAGGTTGGCGCTGATGAACTTTATGGATTCTTGATAGCGTGGTATGATGAGGTGTTCGAGGGCGTTTAGCAGACGCTGTGTCTTCTTCAGCTCCTCAGCTAGCCTGAATATCGCGTTCTCAACCTCCGCAACCCTGCATATGGGGGCTAGTATGTTCCTGAACTTTGTAACCGCTTCGTCGAAGACGGGTGTTGTGTCTAAGAAACCGTATGTCAAAGGAAGCTTTGTGCTAGATATTTCGAGGGTTGGGATCTTTATGCCTAGGATAGTTCTGTCGCTGATTTTCACCTCTATGGAGGCTGGCGTGGTTGCTGCTGCTGACTCGACTTTCAAAGAACCCATCTCGGCGTATGCTTTGAAGAGGGCTGCGTAAGCCTGTCTGAGAGGCTCGGCCATCTTCTCCCTCTCAGCCTCAGCCACCTCAACTAAGTCGTTCAACCTCCTCACCAGAACATCCCGCTTGTCCTCGAGTATTCGGTAGATAGCTTTCGCTACCTGCAGCGACCTTCTAACCCTTATCAGCTCGAGCTTTGTTGGAAGGAATTTGCCTCCAAAGCTTACTGACAGGCCCGAAGCACCCGCCTACCCCGTCGGAATCCTCATTAAAAACATATCTCCGCCTGTGGGACTGTCAACTTAAGGCTATCCATGACTTTATCCACTTCTCTGATACCTTAGGCCTGTATGTTGGGAAGCATGTGTTGAACTGTTTTATCCTCCTCTTGAGCTTGCTGAACCAAGACTCT
>JAWBJZ010000070.1:0-6622 GCA_038832005.1 Candidatus Caldarchaeum sp. | reverse complement strand
AGTCTGCTTCAATCCATTCCGCCAGCTCCGCTGCGTTCGGGGCGGTTGCGCTCAAAGCCAGAAGCTGTGCTCTCGGGTTGTTTGCCGTCAACCTTGCCAACGTCATTTCCAGCGTCGGCCCCCTGTCTGGGTCGCCCAGCAAATGTATTTCATCAGCCACTATGAGCGAGACCCTGCCTATCCAGGCAGCCCTGTGTCTCAGCAGGCTGTCTGCCTTTTCGTTTGTTGCAACTATGACGTCGTATGACTCCAGCCACGGGTCTGCAGAGTCGTAATCGCCTGTGCTGGCTACCACATCATATTCTCCACCCAGAAAACTGCTGAACTCCTGTTGTTTTTCGGAGGCGAGGGCTCTCAGTGGTGTCAAGTAAAGAACCTTACCCCCTTCCACAAGATGTTTGTAGGCAGCCATCAGGGCTATCAGGGTCTTTCCAGACGCTGTTGGGGTCGCAACCATCAGACGCCGGCCGTTGAGAAGGCCTTTTCTCAAGGCTTCTGACTGAGGTGGATAGAACTGTTTCACTCCGTATCTTTCAAGGGCTTGCTGGAGATATGGTGGAAGCTCCCCTATGTCCGGGTAACGGCTCATGTTACCTTGTAGGCACCTGTTCTCGGCATGAAGACCCTTCCGTCGGTGATGAGACGGGTCAGTATCCTTGTTATCTCATCGTCCGACAACCCTTCCTGGAGCAGTGCAGCCCTAAGCTCCTGCTCCGCCGCATAACCACTCCTCTCCTCAAGCCTTCTTATTGTCTCGATGACGAGCTTCATCTTCTCCCTCACACTCTTCGGCTTCCCTGTCATTATCACGTCTATGTCGGGTGTTCCTGTCTCAATATCCACCCCCACTTCCTGTAGGCTTCTTTTCATGAGGATGATTGCGGCCGCCGCATCTTCCTCGTCAGCCTGGGTTTTCAAAGCAGACCTTGCATGCGCCTCCGTGAGCCTGATGAGCGACTCGAACTGCCGCGCCGTGATGCTTACAGTCGAGGTTTTCTCATAGAGCGACCTCATCTTAAGGTAAAAGTCCTCGAGCACCTTCATCGCCTTAGATGTTACCGTTGGGTCAAACCTCTTCGCGTAGGCGATATACTTGCGGAGTATCTCGGGCGGTATTGGAGGGGCTCTCTCAGGTTCTCCAAGCTGGTGGAGAGCAGCTATGTGGGAAGATATTTTTCTGTCTGTGTCCGGGTTGGGCTCGTCCCTCAAAACGAAAATTACGTCGAACCTTGAGAGGATGGTGATGGGAAGGTTAACGTTTTCTGTAAAGTTTCTGTAGGTGTCGTATCTGCCGAAGGCCGGGTTTGCGGCTGCGAGAACAGCGGTCCTTGCGTTCAACGTGGCCACTATGCCGCCCTTCGCCACGCTAACGGTCTGCTGCGCCATCGCCTCGTGAATGGCCACCCTATCCTCCGGACGCATTTTATCTATCTCATCTATGCAGCAGACTCCCATGTCGGCCAACACCATCGCACCGGCTTCGAGAACCATTCCACCCTCCTTTTCACGCAGAACAGCGGCGGTCAAGCCCGCGGCGGTCGACCCCCTGCCCGACGTGTAGATACCACGCGGAGCTATTGAGGCCACGTACTGGAGCAGCTGGCTCTTCGCCGTTCCAGGGTCGCCGACCAGAAGAATGTTCAAGTCGCCCCGCACCCTCAATCCGTCGGGAAATGTCTTCGACCTTCCTCCAACCAGCAGGAGCAGGATTGCTTCCTTGACGTGGTCGAGGCCGTAAATAGACGGAGCTATCGAGTCGACAAGCTTTTTTATTATGAACGGGTCTTCAGCCATCTTCTTAAACAGCTTCTCGTCCTCGGGGGATATGTGAACGGCTTGAGGCTCTTTGCTCGCCGGCTCTATGCTGACCGCCTCGATGAATATCCTGAAGGTTTTCAACGGGCTGTCGCCGGCCCTCTCTTGCACGGAGTCGACGACACCTGTAACGATAACCCTGTCTCCCGGCCTAGCTGCGTCAACCAAGTCATCCCTAGCCCTAACCTCGATGACGCGCGGAAGCTGGCCTGGCGGAAGGTCTTCAGGCTTCTCCTGCACCCCTATAACCTGATAATCGATGTATGTTGATTCTTCGGGAACGAGTTCAAAGCTTGGACGCTTGCTTCCCCTGCATGTCTTATCCCTGCAGGCGTCGGGGGTCGACAGCCTCTGAGACAACTGCTCAACCGACTGCCTATCTCCGCAGTACCTGCATTTGAACACGCCGACCTTGAGGATGGGTTTCACAGCCGATGCTTTTGAAATCATGCCGTCAATCATCACCAGCTTCCGCAGATGCTCCGACCTAACCTCCCTTATCGGAGTAACAGTTGGAAGCGAGACAACCCGTGCTGTGAAAGATCGGACCGACGCGGCATACTCGGGGTCCTCTATCTGCAGCTGTCTGAAGCACGCCCTGTTCAAAACCCCCAGCATGATGTTGGGGCTTTCCACGAGCTTCCGAGCAAACTCTTCATCAAACTTGATCAAATCACTAAATTCGACCGGTATGCTTCTTCTCTTCTTGACGGCGGCTTCCCGCAACAGCTCACGGTACTTCTCAGACTTGAAGAAATGAACGAGTTTTTCCTCGAGAGGTACCGCGGCCATCTCTATCCACTCTCTTTGGGAGTCATGGTCTTCATCCACCGCTCGACGATGTTGTAAACCTGTCTGTAAAGAGCCTCCTCTTCAGGGGTTAGTTTTTTCGCTATTTCGCCGTCAAGCCTTTTCGCCGCCAAACCCACAATCTTCATCATCCGCATCGTGATGATGTCGGCGAGCCTTCGCGCCGTGTCTCTGTCTCCTTTCTCAGCCTCCCTCATCCATTCGATGTAGAAATGTTTGTCCAGCGGCTGGATGTCGGCAGGGTTGTTTTTCTCACGCCACTCCAGCTGCATCAGCTGAGTTGATCCCATGGGCTTAGCAACATATTCAGCACAACCCATTGAGACAAGCACGTCAGCAACCCACTGCCAAACATTTACTACAGAGCCTTTCTTCAAATCTTCAACCGTCTTCCCAGCATAGCTCAGTTTCGAAACATCCGTCGTAAGAACAATCTTCACATTTGAGTGTAGGTATTCCAGACGGGTTTCAGAAACCACGCTGGCTATGTCGCTGGCCATCTAAAACTATGGATCAGAAACCCTACTTAAAGATAGCTTGCTCAGCCCTACAAGTATGCGGCACATGCTAACATGCATAATATTTTTGTAATGCTGCTCAGGGTTGTTTTCCGTTGAGGATAGCTGTTACGGGTCTGGGTGTGGCTGGTTCGTACTTGGTGAGAAGGCTGTCGCAACAAGGCCATGATGTCGTGGGGTTTGAGAGACAGCCCCGTGAAAGCTTTAAAGCAATATGTGCCTGGGGAACGGTAAGACAGGCGGCGAAGAAAATTCTCGAAAACGTTGACTTCGACTTTGACGAATATCTTCTCCACATGGGTGAAACTATTACTTTGGACAACGGCAAGCAGACATCCACGGTTCCTTTGAAGGGGCTGTGCACATATGATAAGGCCCGTCTCGAGCTAGACCTGACGAAAGGATTGAAAGTTTTCTACGGCGTAACACCAAACCGCGGAGACCTTGTCAAAGACTTTGACCTCGTCGTAGATGCCACAGGAGTTTCAAGAGCTTTGCTCCCCAAGCCAGCCAGAGACGAGGTTGTGCCATGTTTCGAGTATAAACTAAGGTATGACGGGGGCCGACGGTTATCCGACTTTTACGTCAGAATATTCCCGAACTGGAACGGCTATCTTTGGTATTTTCCTCTAAGCGAAAACGAGGCCTATGTAGGCGCAGGCGACATTACCAACAACCATGTCCGCGAGGTCAACTCCTTTGCCGCAGAAGACGGCGGAAAAATCGTCGGTAAATACGGTAAAGCAATTAGGATCGCTCCCCCGGAGCTTTGTAGGCCCTTCTCAGCAGGCAAAATAGTCGGCGTGGGCGAGTCGATAGGAACGGTTTTCCCGATGCTGGGCGAGGGCATTCTCCCAAGCCTCGAATGCGCTGAAATCTTCCTCTCGACGATCGAGGAACCAGAGAAGTATGCTGGCAAAGTGCTGGAATTTTTCAAGCCCTACTCCGACGTCTACAGGATGGTTAAGCTCAAGCAGGCCGGTGAGCTGAGCTTGGTCAAACACCTTCCCCTCATCATGCGCTGCTACCGGTACATGAAAGACAGGGAGGACAGGTTTGGCATGGTGATCAGAAAGAGCGACCTTTACTTGATACTGCAGGCGTAGCTCGCAAGGTTTATAAAAAGCCTTCAAACCTAATCAGCAAGGTGGTCGGAGCTAAAGCTGTTCTGCCGCAGCTGTGGAGCTGAGTTTCCCCCAGAGCTGAGAAACGTATGTGATAGATGTCTTGGCGGCCTCGACGTAGTTTATGAGAACGTTGGCGATGGTTTACGGGAAAGGCTGAGGTCCAGCTTCGTGAGAGGGGTTTGGCGCTATGCTGAGCTTCTGCCGGTTGACAAGAGGTTTTGGGTTGACATCGGCGCGGGAGGCACGCCGCTTGTCCAGGCGAGGGAGCTTGCGAAAGCTGTTGGCGTCCGCAACCTGTACATCAAGAACGACACGGTGAACCCGACGTTTTCGTTCAAAGATAGGCCGTCTTCGGTCGCTGTTTCAAAAGCCCGAGAATTTGGCATCGGCCTTGTTGGATGTGCTTCGACAGGCAACCTCGCTTCGGCAACCCTAGCACATGCGGCAGCAGCAGGGTTGACTGGGTTTGTTTTGATGCCGGACACAGTTGAGCTGCCTAAGGTGAGACAGGCTTCGATTTATGGCGGAAGGGTAATCTTGGTCGACGGAACTTATGACGACGTCAACAGGCTGGCCTACCTGTTGGTGGACAGAACAAGCGTAGGCATCGTGAACGTCAACTTAAGGCCGTACTACGTAGAAGGGTCTAAGACCATGATCTTCGAGGTCGTGGAGCAGCTGGGCTGGAGAGCGCCTCAGCACATAGTTGTTCCGATGGCCAGCGGCGCGTTGTTCGGAGCCCTGCATAAAGGGCTCAAAGAGCTTGAAAAATTCGGCGTAATAGACGCGGGAGACACCGTTTTCCACGGAGTCCAGCCGGAGGGGTGCTCGCCCATCTCCAAAGCCTTCGAAACAGGCTCCGACGAGATAAAGCCGGTCAAGAACCCAAACACTTTGGTCAAAAGCCTAGCCATAGGAACGCCTGGCGACGGCCTTTACGCGTTGTCCGTTGCTAAAAACACCGGCGGAACCTGTCAAACAGTATCCGACGACGAAACTGTGGAGGCGGTGAAGCTTCTCAGCAAGCACGCAGGCATCTTCGCCGAGCCAGGTGGAGCGGTCACAATTGCAGCTGTCAAGAAGATGAGGGATGCAGGGGTTTTGGACGAGGGTGATGAAGTTGTATGCTGCGTTACGGGAGCCGGTTTCAAAGCCGACGAAGTCGTGGAAAGAATAACAGGCTACACGCATGTTGTGCCTGCGAAACTGAACGAAATTCTCGAAGCGCTCAACACCAGCCAACTGATAACTGAATAGCCTACATTTTCTTCAAGTATTTCTCAAGCGGCTTCGTCGAATAAACCACAACGACCTCTTCTCTGAATTTCTTGTTGGGCACGAGTATTATGCATTCGTCGCCCGATATCACGACACGCGTCAACGTTATATCTATTATCTTCCCCCTTTTCCCATCTATCTCCACCTCGCTTCCTATGTTTATTTTCGGGTCCAAGGCTAATGATATGCCTGAAAAGATGTCTGTCACCCATGGTACGAGTGATAAGGCGAGGAGAAGGCCGAGAGCGCCGGCGGTGGCCAAAACTCCTACTACAAACTCGAAGAATCTCCAGAGGTATGCAACGTATCCGACATAGCCCGCCGCCAACATGACCAAAACAACATACAGAATTTTCCTGTGTTCCTGCCTAAACCTTCTTCTAAGAATGTATCTAATGGCTATAGCGATAACGGCAAACACTGCTGTCGCGGCTAGGGTTAACGAAAACTCGGCGGAAGACATGTATATCAACTTCCAATTTAGAATTTTTACCTTTTCCAAAACGCTCAGAGCTCAAGATCTAGATCACCGAATCAGCCTGGTCAGACTCATCATCGCTTGATGAATCAGTTTTTTCTAAGGGATTTGAGTTTTTTCTTTCTCTCTCGTTTTGCATATATCTGTTTCGCCGCTATAAGATAAAAGTGTTGTGTTTCCGCTATGACACATGAGTTTGTGAACCATGAAGTAATGGTGAAGTGTGTAAACGGGGATGAGTGCATGCATGTCATTTTTGTTCTCAGCCAGCCTGACGTGATTAGGGTTTTGCGGGAGAAGGGCTGGCGGGGCCCTGACTATCTCTAGCATGCCAAATGGCGCGGGGCGCGCTGCGAAAAAAATTTATGTTAGCACTGCAACGTCAGTCTATGCGCCCTCAAGTCCTTGTGTTGGTTGCTCTTCTAGCTGCTGGTCTTGTTGTAGGGTTTGGGGCCGGAGCTTTCATCAGACCAGTTACCCATACGGAGACTCTCCGATTAACACTGACCGAGAGCGTTGTCTCCACCACTACTGTTCCAACCACACTTACAACATCCACGACAGCAACGCTTACCAAACCCACTACAATGACAGCA
>JAWBJZ010000069.1:0-6896 GCA_038832005.1 Candidatus Caldarchaeum sp. | reverse complement strand
CGCATACGAGGAAAGACATTTCTATCACCAAAGAAACCTATAAGACGGCCGAGGCCTACCCCAACTCTGCATCACCCAGGGATTTGAGGGTAAGGCTCTCGGCCATAGACCTTAAGTTGACAGTCCCCCACAACCTCGTATAACGCTTTTTAGCAACCTAAACACAGGCACCGTGTTGTGGCCGGGTGCTAAGGTTAGAGACATAGTCAAGATGCCTCTCATAACCATCGACGGGCACGCATCTGTGCTTGAAACAGCCAAGCTGATGAGCGAAAAAAGCATCAGCGGAGTGGTCATCACCCTCAACGGAATGCCAGTGGGGCTGGTTACGGAAAGAGACATAGTCGTTAGGGTTGTGTCTAAAAACCTAGACCCGTCCAAGACAATGGTCAAGGATGTGATGAGCTCCCCCCTGATAACGATTTCCATAGACGCATCCATTCTCGAAGCGGTGGACTTGATGAACAGGAAGAAGGTTCGCAGGATTGTCGTAACAGAAGACAACAAGGTGGTTGGGATATTTACCGTCAGAGATGTTCTTGCGCTTTCAAGGCTTTGTAGCCACTGCGGTAAGCAGATAAAACCTGTCCTTTCGTCGCAGCCCGAGGCTGAGACGGACACCGTGATTGAATGCCGATGCGGAGCCGTGTACCACATGGAGTGCGCCAAAACGCTTGTTTACTGCATATACTGTTCCAACAAGCTTGTGACGGAGGTTTATTATCCAGCTCCTGAGGACACTTTCAGCGGCTAAACATGAACAGAACATTACTTTCCTACATTGAGCTTGACGATGCGAACCTCGCGAAGTTGACACGTTACGCGGACGTATACACACGGTCGTCGCAGGGTTTCGAAGACGCCAAGCAAAGGGCTGAAGTTGTTCTCTGCATAACGTTGGGCAAACAAGATGTGCTAAAGATGAAGAACCTTAGGTTTATTCAGGTTCTGTCAGCTGGGGTGGACGCACTTCCGTGGAACGACATTCCTGAAAACGTTCTCGTATGTGGCAACATGGGGTCGAACGCCGACGCCGTGGCGGAGCACACATGGGCGTTGATCCTCGCTTTGGCGAAGAGGCTGCATCATTATCTCCCCAAGGTTCGGTCAGGGGATTTCAAAAGAGACCTGATGCTTCTTCAGCTTAAGGGTAAATCCCTCTGCGTGGTTGGAATGGGTTCCATCGGAAGGCGGGTGGCTGAGGTAGGGAAGGCTTTTGGAATGCGCGTCTACGGTGTTACACGTTCCGGTCAATCTCCGCTAGCTGTTGAGAAAATTGTTACACCCGACAAGCTGGACGAGGTGTTGAGGGAGAGCGATGTCGTGGTTTTGACAGCTCCGTTGACCAAGTTCACAAAAAACATGATAGGCTTAGACAGGCTTCGACTTCTCAGAAAAGACTGCATCCTCGTCAACGTTGGAAGGGCTGAGCTGATCGACAGAGAGGCTCTTCTCGCCTACTTACGGGAAAACCCTGAAGCCATGGTGGCCACCGACGTCTGGTGGAACGTTGTCAGCGACGGCCCTTGGGAGTCAGAGCTAACGAAATATCCAAGGTTCATAGGAACTCCTTGGATAGCTGGAGCTTTCGGCTCTCCCGAAGTTCTAAAACAAATGATAGACCAAGCGGTCGAAAACATAACCAGATACTTTAGAGGTGAAAAGCCGCTCAACATAGTGGACAGAACGGAATACGTCTGACATGTTTAATACGGACGGTGCAAAACCTTAGCTGTAGCCGGGGTCCCACAGCCAGGTAGTGGGCCGGCCTCGAGATCCCACAGAAGCTGGTCAAGACAGCCGGTGGCCTTTCCGGCCGCGTGGGTTCAAATCCCACCCCCGGCGCATATCGAAAGCCATCAGCCGACACCGCTAGCCCGCAATATCCTCACGCTTGCTTCCGAAAACTGCGTCTGCTTGGATATTTGGTCGTGTTTATGATGTCGCTAAGCTTTCCCAGACCAGCCTGCCTCCACAGTATTTTAGCACGGCTTCAACCAGCTGGTCTAAACAATTTTTCAGGTATTCTGTCTGTACGCCGGGGACGCCGCAGACCATGAGCAAAACATTTCTGCTCTGCTCGGTGACTTTGCTGCTGTCGGCGTCCCTGTATGGATAAACTGCTATCAGCTTCTGCCCGTCCTCAACAACCACCTCACCGCCCGACAGCGTTAAGGGCTTCTCCATCCCTATGCCTCGAAAACTCTCCCCACCGCGGGCGAAGCGCATAACCAAGTCTCCCGCAAGCCTGTCGGCGTCGAAGGCAGCTATTGGAACGATGTTTTTCATGGAGACGACGTTGTAAACGTCCACGAGAGTGTTGACGCGTGGGAACTCTTTTCCCTGCAAAACGCGTCTCAGCAAAGCTTCGGCGGAAGGCCTTGTCTTCGTGGGGTCAACACCCATCCTCCAGAAAAAATCCCTGTAAGCCCTGACGAGCGGGTTTTTTGTCAGCTCCTCAAGCTTGAAGGATTTTCTGACGGTTGAGACGGCTTCCGCGATAAATGGCTCCAACCTCTCCGCTTCAGCCGTCACAGACACGTCGTTGACGAGGGCCAGCCAGACGCCCAGACCTTGGAAAACAGCTGAAACATCACGTGCTATGGATAGCCTCATAAAATATAGTAAGCGGTGTGGTTGTGTTAAAGGTTTACGGCGGGTTTATCTTTATCGCCTTCGTCGGGCATGAGGCTTCGCAAGCCATGCAGAAGATGCAGTCAGCCTCCCTAATTGGCTCGGACTTGTCTGTTCTGTATTTCTCGTACAGCTCCCCCTCAAGCGGGTACAGGTCGTTCCCAGTCCCAGACCTTCCTGGGTTTAACGCCCATTCGAAGACGTTGACGGGGCAAACATCCATGCATATGCCGTCGGCGATGCAGGCCTCCCAGTCCACAGCCACTATCTTGCCATGTATCCCCAGTTTGGTCGGGTAAGGGTTTCCGTTAGCGTCTAGCCTCACGATCCCCTCAGCCCTAACCTCGTGTCCGTTGTGTGTTCCCGTAACCGGAAATTCGTCGGGTTTCTTCAAGAAATCTGGGTCGATGGGTTTCGGTGCATAATCGACTTGCCGAACCAAGTTAGCTCGTAAGTTAAAAACATGTCTACAATTTAACGATAACCGTGAAAACATACAAGGACGCAAACCCATAAAAACATCCTTCGCAAACAATAGACCGCGGGGCCCGTAGCTCAGCCAGGTTAGAGCGCCAGGCTCATAACCTGGTGGCCGTGGGTTCGAATCCCACCGGGCCCATACTGGTGGCGAGACATTTGACCACGGCATCGGAGCCGGCCCGCGCAGCGATCTCCACCACTTGTTTGAACTTCTTCATCTACGCGGTGTTCCCAAACGCTGAGACGGCGTACATTATTCCACCAACAGTTAGGCGAGAGGGGGCAGTTCCTCAAATCCTTTACGCGATATATCACGGTAGTGTGTTCGGATGTCTTTTCTGTAACGTTTATATAAAAAATCGTCGGATCGGGCATGGGATTTGCAAGCTGTCACCTCTGAGGAAATGATGGTTCTGGACGCTAACGCTGAGTGGATGGGCGTCAAGAGGCTTGTTCTCATGGAGAACGCGGGGAAAGTGGTGGCGAACCGGCTGGCGGAAGCGTTGGGAGGACTTGAAAGACGGAAAGTCTTGGTTCTATGCGGGCCTGGGAACAACGGCGGCGACGGCCTGGCTGCAGCCCGTCACATGGCATGCATGGGAGCGGACGTTAAGGTGCTGCTTTTGACCGATCCTTCAAACATAAGGACCGACGAGGCCAGGGTTAACTACGAAGCGGTTAGAAACATGAGGCTGACCATTTTCTTGGAATCAGTTGAAACGGTTGAAAATCTTCTTCAGCACACCCAGCTGTTTGACGAAGCTGAAGCAGTTGTAGACGCGATTCTTGGAACCGGTGCGAGAGGAGGGCTGACAGGAGTTTACAGAGCTGCTGTTGAGCTGGCTAACAGCTCGAAGGCGTTCAAGCTCGCTGTCGACATACCGACTGGGACAGACCCCGACACGGGAGCAGGCGAAGTCTGCTTGCAGGCAGACCTAACCGTTGCCCTCCATAAGCCCAAACCCGTCCACTCAAAACAGCCGGGAAAAACTGTTGTGGAAAATATAGGTCTTCCGGAGGAGGCTGGTCTGCTGGCTGGGCCGGGTCAGCTAAAGCTCCTCGTCCGCAGAACTGGTGTTGAAAGGCTGAGCTCTGGCAGGCTGGCTTACATATTCGGCGAGCACGGGCCCGACCAGAGGGTTCGAGAGCTTCTGACGTCGTTGAAGGGTTTCACAGCTTTCTGCGACCTAAACATGCTTGTTGAAAACCCTGAACTTAGGTATGCCGTCGCTTCGTCAAGAGCTGTGCTCTTGTCAAGCGATGTCAACACAGCGAGCGTGAGGCCTTTTCTGCCACGCAGCCAGCCTGTTGTAGTGTCTCATCTAGCCACCGCAGGCGTCAACCCCGTCTACGTACTCTGGAGCGAGAAAAGCGTCGTAGAAAACCTGAAAGCAGCCTATCGAACACTGGTAAAAGACGTTGAAGAGCTGTGCAGGAAGCTCGCCGCTCCTGTTTATGTTGTCGGCGAGGTCGACTCCATCTCAAACGGGTTGAAGACTTGCCTGAACTGGCTGGGTAGACCGGTCAAGCAGATGCATTTTGGATATGCCCAGGCCTTAGTAGCATGGTTTATGAGCGCCGGAGCCGACCCGTTACTCTCCATGGCTTCGGCGAGCTATATACTGAGAAGCGTTGAGCCGCCCGTTCTCGAAACACCCTCACAGCTTGCAGCAGCCGTCCACGCCATCATCGAACAGGCTTAATCACGGACAAACCGTTGAGATAGGGCTGAAGAACTTCGGGAATCTCAACCGAGCCGTCGCGTCTTTGATAGTTTTCCAAAATCGCCACAATTGTCCTCTCGGTCGCTATTGCAGTGCTGTTCAACGTGTGAACATAGTCTGTCTCCTCCACATGTGGTTCTTCACGGTATCTTATGTTGAGTCTGATGGCTTGGTAGTCGGTGCAGTTGCTGCATGACACCAGCTCCCTGTATCTTCCTTGGGCCGGAAGCCATACCTCCAAGTCATACTTCTTAGCGGCGATGGGTCCCATCTCCCCTACGCATATATTGACTATACGGTAGGGCAGGCCCAGCGATCGGTAGATCTCCTCGGCGTTAGATATCAGAAACTCGTGTTCCTCCCACGACTGGCTTGGCTTAGTGAAGCTGAACTGCTCAACCTTTTCGAACTGATGGACGCGGAAGATCCCTTTGGTGTCCTTGCCGTGAGCTCCAGCCTCTTTTCTGAAACAGGGGCTTACGCCAGCGTATCGCAAGGGTAGAAACCTTCCGTCTAATATCTCGCCTGCATGCAGCCCTGCTATCGGATGCTCAGCCGTGCCGATAAGATAGAGGTCCTCGCCCTCAATCTTATACAGCATGTCCTGAAAATCTTGAAAAGAAACAACGCCCTCCATAATTTTTCTCTTTAGCATGTAGGGGGGTTGGAGAAGCTTGAAACCTTTTCTTCTCAGGAAATCAAGCCCGTACTTTGCCAAAGCCCAGTTGAGAAGAACGAGGTCGTCGAACAAGTAGTAAAACCGTGCTCCCGCAACTGAAGCAGCTGAGTCCGTGTCAGCCATCCCAAGCGTTCTCAGCAAGTCTACATGGTCTTTCATCCACTCTTCTTTTCTCGCATCGCCCCAGGTTCTCACCGTGACGTTGTCCTCTTCCGAGCTGCCCTCTGGCACCGACTCATGAGGAACGTTGGGAGTGTTGTACAAAAGAGTGGTCAGCTGCTTTTCCACCTCTTCCAGCTGTTTCTCAACAGAGTCTATCCTTTCGTTCACGTCTTTCATCTTCACCAGGAGGTCTGAAGCCTTTTCACCGCGTTTTTTGGCCGCCGCAACCTGCTCCGCTATGACGTTCCTCGTGTATCTCAGCTCTTCGACTGTTTTTAGAAGAGATCGCTTGCTGGAATCTAGCTCGAGAATCCTGTCTACCAGAGTCGGAGCGATTCCTCGTCTGACCAGTCCTCGGCGGAAGAAGTCTGGGTTCGACCTGATGTGCTTGATGTTTAGCATTCACCACCACCTGCATTCTCTCGGAATAAAAACGTGCCGTCACTCTCTTCTTAAAGCTTCTATGGGCTCAAGCTTTGAGGCTCTGTAGGCTGGAATCAAACCCGCCAAAACCGCGACGGACACGGCAACACCTATCCCCAGAACTATCAGCTCCGGGGTTATGACCGGGATTATCCTGATGCCTTCCGGGTTTTCGCCCACCGCGAATGAGCCTGGCCTCCTCTGCGGAGGCGGTCCGGAGAATATATCTGACAGGAAGAATGAGGAAGCCGCGCCAACCGCCGCGCCTGCGACACCGCCCAACAAACCTATTATGAACGCCTCCATCAGGAAGGTGAGCATGACGTCACGTGTTTTGAACCCCAGCGCTTTGATCAATCCGATCTCCCTAACCCTTTCAGTAACTGAGGTGAACATGGTTGTCATTATTCCCAAGAAGGCTACAAGCAGGCTCATCGAGGCCACGGATGAGAAGAAGACGTTCAGCGTCCCTATGATCTGCTGGACCGTCGCCGATATAGCTGTGATGGAGAAGACTCTGACGTTCTCGCCGTATCTTTGTTCAAGCGCTGTCACAACGGCGTCGCTGAAGGATGGGTCGTTTATCCTTATGAATGCGCCGCTGTAGCTTTTTCTGTTGGTGATTAGTTTTCCAGCTTCGAGCGATACGAATATCTGGGTGTCAGGGTTGAGGAACGAGGCCTGCCCATATCTTGAGAGCTTGGCCGAAACCGAAAAGGACCTTGTCGAGCCTTCCTGCGTGGATGATGAGACGGTGAAGAGAGAGCCGACGTCAAGCGGAGGTATGTCGGGGT
>JAWBJZ010000068.1:0-6961 GCA_038832005.1 Candidatus Caldarchaeum sp. | reverse complement strand
AAAGCCAGGTTTAGACAGGTCTTTGACCTCATCACTGGAGCGGCTTTCACACGCCTCCTCACAGAGTCCACGCGTAAAAAGGTTAGGGTTAGGCTGATAAGCTGGGGCTCATGCCAAACACCAACCCTAAACTTCGTCGTCGAGAGGGAGAAGGAAATACTGTCCTTCAAACCGCGGAAATACTGGTTGATAAAGGCAAGGCTTGAAACAGAAGACGGCCACGGCCTCACAGCTGTCAGCGAAAGGTTCTGGCAAAAGGACATCGCCGAAAAAGTCTTTGAAACGGTTAAAAGCGTCGAGAAAGCAGTTGTAGCCGAGTATCAAGCCAAACAGAAAACTCTCCCACGTCCGCTGCCGATGAGAACCGACGACGTGTTGAGAGACCTGACGCGAATCACAGGCCTAAGCGCCAACAAGCTGCTCTCAATTATGGAAGACCTTTACGCAGAGGGTTGTTTAAGCTATCCACGAACCGACACAAACAAGTACAGGCCCGGCTTCGACTTCGACACGCCACGTGAAATCATCGAGAGATCGGGAATCCTTCCAGGCCTGCTTGAGGGCCGCAAGACCGCCAACCCTCGTAACGGCGGGAAAGACGACGGAGCACATCCACCAATATATCCAACGGCTGTCTACAAAGGAGACGATGTCAAAAGAAGGGTTTGGGAATATGTAGCCAGAAGGTTTTACGCAAACGCATTCTCGGAGGATGCTGTGCAGCTAATGCAGCACGCCACGGTAAAACTTGGTGAAACAAGCCTCAAGGCGGATGGGTCGTACATCGTCTCGGAAGGTTTTTACAGATATTTCACCTACTTTAGACCGTCTGACAGCCCGCTGCCAAGCCTTTCCAAGGGTCAGATGCTTAAAGTTACAGCTGTAAAGCTTGAAGAAGATGAGACGAAGCCTCCTACCCGCTTGAGCGAAGCCGACCTCTTAAGAGCCATGGAGAAACATGGGATAGGAACAGACGCCACAAGAGCCTTATATCCGCAGCTCATAGTAGAAAGGCGTTACGCCAGAAAAACAGGGAGATATTTCGTCCCCACACCCTTGGGCATGAACCTGATAGAAGCTCTAGCAGCAACCGACAAAAGACTCGTCACGCCCGAGACGAGGCGGATGGTGGAGGAATACATGGAAAAGATAGAGCACGGTGAGGTGGAGCTTAGTGAAAGTCTTGACAGAAGCCTGCAACTCTACGAAACACTCCTGAAAGCCTGTACAGAAAAGATTGAGGAAATAAGCAGTCTGCTAGCCGAGTCGGTGAAAAATCTGAAACAAAAGGCTTTAAACCGAGGGGACGGTAGAAAGCATAGTTTTGCTAGTGCGGCAAACTTATAAATGAAGGATTTCCAACAGTGGTGGAAAATGGCCGACATCTTCCAAGCGTTGTTGAACCCTTCCACGGGCGGCGAGAACATACTGTCACTCCTGCTGTCGCTTATTTGGCTGGTTTTCCTGATGGTTTTTTTCCTCTACCCGTCGTTCGGACAGCGGATGCAGCTTTCATACATGCTGCGGGATTTGGAGCGTAAGCTGAACAAGCTTAAGCTCATCAAAGAAGAGATAGGCCAAGTGACTGTGGATACAATCAAGCGTATCGGAAAGCCTGAGAAAGACCCGGCACCCGAAATAGAAAGGCTCAGCGAGTTTTTCCTCATCCAACCCGAGTCGATGGACCCGTACGGCTTGGTGTACAAGCTGGAGCACATTTTGGAGACTGGCGAGTATGCGTACGAGAAGGAGGTGGCTAAGATAGCTCCGCACGCGACCGAGCATCAGCTAAAATCGCTCACAAACCTTGTTGAGGTGTTGAGGGGGATAAACACCCTTTACCGCGTTGTCAGACACTACTACCTGCTCGGTAAAAAGACGTCCAACATTTACATGGTGCTGCAGATTCAGATGATTCTCCCCATGTTGATTGAGATAGCTGAGTCTTACAGGCATGCTGCGGTGGCTTTCAGCAAAGGCCAGCCCATAGGAGATGGGATAGGAGTTCTCGTGGCTGCGAAGCTAGCGGACGGCTTGGAGAAAACAAGGTATGAGATAGCGAAAGACACAATAGTTCAGGAGATTGAGCTGGAGAACAGGAAAGTCTACGTTGTGAGACCCGCCGGCCCTGGTGGAACTGTGGGAAAGCCCGGCGAAGCCGTTAAACAGCTTGTGGAAAGGCTGCCGGAAAACCCCAAGCTGATAGTGACCATCGACGCGGCTTTGAAGCTTGAGGGTGAGGAGAGCGGTAAAGTTGTCGAAGGTGTAGGGGTGGCCATAGGAGGGCCGGGAGTCGACAAGTACAAGATAGAGGAGCTTGCGAAGACGCGTGGAATTCCGCTGTATGCTTTTGTCGTGTTTGAATCGATTACGGAGGCGATAACGCCGATGCGTGAGTCGATAGCAAAGGCCGCTGACACGGTTTTGGAGAGGGTTAAAAAACTTATTCTGGAAAAGGTGAACGGAGGTGAGACGGCTGTGGTCGCAGGTATAGGTAACACGATAGGAGTTGGTGGATGATGTCGTCCGAGCCTTCGCTGGTTTTCGCCCCCCGCATGAAGGAAAAGTATCCTCAGCCTCTAACTTTCCTAAAATGCCTTTCATGCGGTACGGAGAACTCAAGGCCCTTCAAAGAGGACGACTACATACTAAAGATGGTTGACTCTGAGAAATGCCCGAAATGCGGCGGCATGCAGAGCAAGATAGTGAACATTTACGTTCCTGATAAGAAGCCAGCTAAGTGACGACGGTGCAGCCGTCTCTCTCAACCACTATCGTATGCTCCGCCTGCGCCACAGGCCTTCCCGTCCTCTCCACCAACATCGGGTAGGGCTTTACACGTCCCTGCCTCACCAGCCTCTGATGAACGCTTGAAACGTCAAACCCCAAGTCGCTAAGCCATCTAAGGCTGTAGGGGAGGCCGTGGAAACGCTCCGCCAAAACGGACAAGAGCTTAGACTCTTCAGCGGACATTCTTACGCTGGCTTTAGCTGCTTCAAGCCTGAAAATCGTCGCAGGCTCGGTGTTTACAACTTCCCCAGCAGCGTCGAGAACGGTTGCGAACGGCTCTATGGCGTAGACGTGTCCCTGCTGGAGCTTAGCCCCGTCTCCGGCCGCGACGTTCGGTATCGAAACACCTGCATGAAGGTTGTAGCGCTGTATCTCATGGCCTGTCAGGTTTCGTATGGGTTTGACGCCGTAGCGAGCCAAGGTGTTTTGGATGACCGCGCCTACGGCCGACACCTTGACGCCGGCGGCCACGGTTTTAACCGCCGCTTTCAAAGCCTCCTCTACAGCTTTCTTCAACAGCTCGCCCAAAGCCGTGTCCGTAACAGTCACGGCAGTGTCGGCCACGTAGCCGTCTACGGCAACTCCGAAATCAATCTTAACAACGGAGTTTTTGGGCAAAACCGTTGGGTCGTTGGGCGGAGGGGAATAATGTGCCGCAACATCGTCGATGGATATGTTGCATGGGAACGCGGGGCTGCATCCACGCTCCTTAATCAACTCCTCAACGCTTTCAACGATTTCCAGCAAAGTCATCCCCGGCTTGACTATGCTGGGAACCTCAGCCCTAACCTGTCTCGCCACCTCACCCGCCTTAAGCAGACAGTCTAAGGCCGTCAACCCGAGCATTAAACGTCCACGTCCGGTTTTAAACCATATCGCTTGGACGAGAGCAAGTCGGCGGACAAGGCAGCTATCAGCTTTTCAAAAATTCGGCGGCGTTTTCAACCGGCTGTCGGCCGCCGTCTCACCCCATTTTGAATTCCGGCCGATGGGAAGAGGATGGTTACGGCGGCATAGGCGGGTAAGTGGCTCACTCTGGATGGTGAAGGGTGGCCGTCGCTGTTTGTTGTCAAGCTGGTCTGCGTATGAATTTCTTTGCTAACGTTGTATTGTGTGCTAGGTGTCTCAAATTTAGCTGCTCGAAAATTATTCAGCTGGTAGGTGGCATGGTTTGAAATGCGTTAGCTTTTCCGCATGTTAGTGAAATATCTTAATTAGACAAACAGTGAGAAACGTGGTGATGGGCCTGATTCCGTATAACAGGATTTTTTCGGACTTGTATGAAGAGGATGAGAATGGAGTGCCTGTTTTCGGGAACTTTGTTGACGGCAGCTGGCCGGTCACGTTAACCGGCCCCACCTTCGACATGGTTTCACCTATAGACGGTTCTGTCATAGCGAGGGTGAGGAAATGCAACGCCGCAGACGTCGAGAAGGCTGTTAAAGCCGCAAAAGATAATCAGCACAAGATAAGGTCGCTGGCAGCGATTGATAGAATCGAGATAATGGAGGAATCAGCCCGCATAGTGAAGAACCATTTAGAGGATTTCGCTAGGACCATCACGTATGAGATGGGGAGACCTATCAGCGACTCGCCGGCTGAAGTTGAAGCTTTAATGGAGAGGCTGCGGCTCTGCATGGAAGACGCCCGCAACATCAGCGGAGAATACATACCCGGCGACTGGTCCCCAGACACCGTGGGTAAAATCGCCGTGGTTTTAAGGGAACCGGTAGGCGTCATAGGCGCGATAGGGCCTTTCAACTACCCTCTCTTCATCCCAGCCGCTAAAATCATACCGGCCCTGCTGGGAGCCAACTCTGTAGTCGTTAAGCCCGCCAGCCAAACTCCAATCTCAACTCTACTGCTGGCTAGGGTTATGCAGCTTGCAGGCCTGCCGGATGGAACGCTCAACGTTGTGACTGGGCCTGCTGAGGTTGGAAGGGCTTTGGCGACGCATCCTGACGTTGGAATGATATCGTTCACAGGAAGCACGGAGGCTGGGCGAGATATCGCCATACACGCAGTCAATAAAAGGCTACACCTGGAGCTTGGAGGTAAAGGATACGCAATTGTCTTGAATGATGCTGACCTGCAGCTTGCGGCGAGGAAGTGTGTTGAGGGAGCGTTGAAGAACGCTGGACAGAGATGCGACGCGGTCAGCATGGTGCTGGTCGAGAAATCTGTAGCATCTCAGTTTGTAGACTTGGTGTTGAAGTATGTTCAAGAATGGAAGGTTGGCGACCCTAGGGACAAGCTCACTAGGCTGGGGCCGTTGGTGAGTGAGTCGGCTGCGAAAAGAGTTCACTCGATGGTTTTGGACGCGGTTGAGAAGGGGGCGCAGATTCTTCACGGCGGGTCGGTTGAGGCAGCATACCACCAGCCCACCGTGTTGAACGCAGTTCCTGAAACTGCTGCGATTGTCTGGGAGGAAACCTTCGGGCCTGTAATCCCAGTCATGGAGGTGGAGGACGTCAACCAAGCCATCTCTGTGTCGACGCGCTCCAGATACGGTTTGGACGCCGCTGTTTTCACAAACGATTTTTACAACATGTGGAAGGTGGCTAAAGCCTTGCGGGTTGGCGAGGTGACGATAAACGATTATCCACGGCATGGTGTGGGATTTTTCCCGTTCGGAGGCGTCAAAGAATCAGGAGTTGGAAGGGAGGGAATAGGATACTCGATAGAGGAGATGATGGTTTTGAAGACGATTGTCTTCAACTTGGAGCCTGTTGGTCTGGGGAAGATGAGACGTCCACGGCCGATGGTGTAAGAGGCAGCGTTTCTCCCTTCCTTAACAAATGGACTCGTTCAAAGTCGGCAGAGGAGGATGTAGAAGCGTTAAGCTATTCCGGCAGCCTAGTATGTCGATGCCGTAATTTTTAACAGCAGTGCGGCGGGCGGGCTTCGATCCCGCGACCTTCGGCGTGGAAGGCCGACGTCCTGACCAGGCTAGACTACCGCCGCGTCTACGGCTGAAGGGTTTCAGCAGGATAAAACTTTAATTGGGTCACCCCTTCTCACGACCCCTTCGTGGACAACCTGAGCATACAGCCCTAGAACGCCGTTAAACCTCTCCCGGATTGTTTTGAGGATGGTTATGTCCTGCTTAAGGCCTTTCTGCGGCAGGGTTACCATTACGCATCTCTTCGTCGGCTTGACTATCCTGAGCAAAGCATCACCCACCCCCACAACTTTGTTTAACATATCGCGCTCGGTCGCCGACGAGTCAACGAGTATGTTGGGCCTGAACCTCGCCGCATCAGCCTGGCTGAGGCCAAGCCCACTCAACGCTTCACCGAAGACGATGTGAATTGGCTGAGAGTCGTGGAAAGTCTGCTGCCGTGTAAACCCCTGTTTCTCGAAATATTTGACAACGTCGCTGAACTCAACCTCCAACCCCACGTAGCCGAGGCTAATGCCGTTGTTATTGACGAGCTTCAGCCTCCTGCCCGTCAACGCCGACAGAGCCGGGCCGCATTCGTCGTCTTTGTAAACGTTTCCGTCGGGCGTTTGGATGAAAAGCCCTCCGTCGCGGAGGGAAGCTTTAACGTCGAGCAGCTTTGAGTAGAGCTTAGGGTTTTTCGCAGAAACAGCCAGCCCCGTCTCCTCATCCACCAAAGCAAACCTCCTATCGCCCTCAACACCGTCGACGCGTATGAAAACCATCTCCAGCTCTTCGCCCCCCAAAGATTTTACCGGATACCTAAACAGCTTCTCAACAAACCCCACGCAATCGGCCAAACAGCATCGTCCGCATACTGAAAAAACAGCCGGAATAAAACATTTTAAATCATGCCACGACATCTAAAATGTAGGGCCGGGGTAACTCAGCCTGGCCAGAGTGCGGGACTATGAGCAGAACATCATAGCCAACCATCGCTTGTTAAAAGCTCTGACGCGCTCTTATTTCTCTTTCTTCTTGGTTTTTTCCTTAATATTCTGTTGCAGTAGGGACATTTATCCCTGTTAATGAGCGTCTGACAACACCCACTACAATACGATTCTCCCTTATCGTATTTTGGCTGACGGCCTGAAGGAACAAACGGAGATTCCTCATGTTCCTTATAGCTGAAACATGGCATTCCATCTTCAACTCATACGACTATTCTAACCTCTCGCCCGTCGTTAGCCTCGTAATAAAACAACGGCTTATACATGTTCGGAATTCTCA
>JAWBJZ010000067.1:0-7405 GCA_038832005.1 Candidatus Caldarchaeum sp. | reverse complement strand
TTATCAGAGGAGCGTCAACGAAAGTGTTAAGGGTTACAAATGTTGTGAGATAGTCGGGCCTAGTTATCATTTCGGTCAACGTATCGGAGATCGCTTCAACGTATCCGAGCATGTAAGCGTCTACGCGTGGTATGACGCAGAACTCGGCCGTGGTTGAAAGTAGGGCAAGATACTCCCTTGTAGCATCCGCACGTCCTTTTAACGTGACAAACAAGGCTGGAAACTGTCTCCACGCAGACCTGATCTTTAAACTAGTAATGGGTATTCAGGCTCACCTGCGTAAAAAACGCATAATTCTTTATAGGCTGTTGTCTGCTGTCTAAGCCTGTAACGGTCGATGTCTACCCCGACGACTTTTCCCATTATTGGTTGGCCGTTTTCGTCTCTTGCGGTAACCAGTAGCGCAACCCAGAATCCTTTATGCTTCTTATATATGTCGGTTATCGAAAGCTCTTCTGACATATGGGTCAGTTTTAGGCCAGTTTCTGTAGCGCTTGTGTCACTGCGCCGCGTGCTATTTCTACTCTGAACGCGTTTCCGGTGCCGAAGGTGAGTGGCTGTGCATCTTGGACGGCAAGGTCGGCTGCTCGCTTGATGTTCTGCTCGTTGAGCGCACTTCCTCTGAGGAAGTCTTCGGCTGCTTTCGCACGTCTGGGCTTCACGTCAACTCCGCCCAACACGATGTTTATGCTGTTGACGGTAGAGCCGCTGATGTTGGCTACGACGGCCGCGCTTGCCAACGCAAAGTCAATAGACCCCCTTTCAGCGATCTTGTAGAAAGCCGACTTTGTACCTGCAGGCGGCGTTGGTATAACAACCTCTTTTAGTATTTCATTACGTTTTAACACGTTCTCTTTTATCTTTCCATCGACAAGAACTATGCCCGGCATGAACTCGTCCATAGTTAGAGTTTTCTCTCCACTTGGGCTGGCTATCACAACGCGAGCGTTTAAGGCGAACAGTGCCGGAGCAACGTCGCCGGGATGGACTGCGTAGCAGAGTCGGCCGCCGAAAATACTGTGGTAAAACCTGTTGTCACCTATTGCGCCATAGCAGATGGTTCCCCCGTTTCGCCAGCAGTCGTAGTTGTAGCGCAGATACCAGCACCAGACTTCTTGGAGAAGGTCTCCGCCGATTGTCGCCATGTTCCTGAGCTGTGGGGATGCTGCTCTCTCAGCTGCTTCCGCTAAGACGGTGAAACGTCCTCTTGTTACGTTATGCTCCGCGATCTCGCTCAAGTGTGTTGTCGCACCTATCTTAAGGCCCGCAGCCTCGTTGAAGTTAATGTAAGACAGACCGAGGTTGGATATGTCGACCATCAGCCTAGGAATGTGTGTGCGTACGCCGTTTTTCACAAGGTACATTAGGTCCGTGCCGCCAGCCACAACTTTCGCGTCGTCGCCAAAACGGTTGAGCAGGCTAACCGCCTCCCGTAGCGTAGAAGGTTGGAGGAGACCTATTCTTTTTACCTCGCTTCTCATATCATTCCCCTCCTACGCATCCAAGTTATTGCTTCCATGATATCTTTCTTGGTTATCGGCAGTTTTGTAAACCTGTAACCACCTAGCGCGTTGCTAAGAGCGTTTGCAATAACGGGACTCACTCCAGTTAACACGTTTTCTCCAATTCCTTTCTCTCCGAATCCCGATATCGGGTCGTGGTACTCTACCCAATAGTAGTCAATCTTGTCAGGGGTCTCCATGATGGTTGGGATGCGGAAGTCATGAAA
This sequence comes from Candidatus Caldarchaeum sp., assembly GCA_038832005.1. Classification (GTDB taxonomy): domain Archaea; phylum Thermoproteota; class Nitrososphaeria_A; order Caldarchaeales; family Caldarchaeaceae; genus Caldarchaeum. The sequence goes on along the minus strand of JAWBJZ010000067.1, from coordinate 5,676 downwards.
GTTGGGGTTAAGATAGCCGCCCGTTACCGGGTCGTGAACTATTTCTTGAAACAACGTCGCACCCAGCCCCATGCCAACAAAACCCCCCCTAACTTGACTTTCCGCACCTTTCCAGAAAATAACTCTACCTACGTCATAGCTGGAAACATACTCGACTACGTGGACATCGCCGCCTACAACATCCACCTCAACTTCTAGGAATTTGACACCACCAACTCTTGACACTATGCGTGGAGGTAGGGTAAATGTCCCCGACCCTTTTACCGGCGCTTTGAGCAACGCAGCCGCTTCCTTAAACGACATTCCTTTGGCGGGATCGTTTTTCACATAAATCCTGTTGTCACCGAACTCAAGGTCTTCAGGCTTTACTCCCAACTTTTCAGCGATGAGCGGGAACCATTGTCGTTTGAGGTCTTCTGCAGCCTTGACTATGGCCAGCCCAGCAACACGTGTTGAGCGGCTTCCAGCAGTAACCCCAGAGTTTGTTGTGACGGAAGTATCTGATAAAACTACCTTTACGTTTTCAAGTGATGTAAGTCCAAGCACTTCAGCGGTCATTATTGCGAATGATGTTCTCCCGCCTGCGCCGTGGTCTGTAAGACCTGTGTAGAAGGTTACAGTACCGTCTGGCGCAACCTCAATCTGGCCGGTGATAGGCGGAGATGCGGCTCCCTTTGCTGCGTTCAAGAGCGCCACACCTACTCCCCGTCTCTTTGTCCCGTTGACGGATGAAGGAATGCCCCAACCCTTCCATCTTTCTTTCCATCGGAATTTCTCTAAGGCTCCCAAGAAAGCCTCAGGCTGGCCGAAGCCAGTGTATCTGTTGCCTGTGACAGGATCTACTGCATTGGCCTTAGTCCTCATATTCTTCAGCCTAAACTCTACAGGGTCTACCCCCAGTTTTTCCGCCAGCATGTCAATGCCTACCTCTAGAATGAAATGCCCCTGTGACTCACCAACATCTCTCATAGGTCCCGAAAAGCCGAAAGCATTTGTATTTACAGATATTGCCTCCAATGAGACATTTGGAACCGTGTATGCATGGTAGAAATCAGACACTGCATCAGCCCCCTGCGACCCGCCATATGCGCCCACGTTTACAACCAGTCGTGCCTGCATGGCTGTGAACGTCCCATCCCTTTTACCGCCAAACTTAATGTAACCTCTTATTGGGAACCTTTGGTGCGGGGCTAAGGCGTTGTCGAGCCGTGTTGGGCCATACTTCACAGCTGCACCCGTTTTCCTCGCCATCGTGGCCACAACTATCAAGTCTTCTATCGGTGCAGATTTGTTGCCGAGAGCCATGCCGAGCACATGGCCCGACTCGCCTCCGAGGCTTGTGGAGAAGATTACGTCGGTGACGGGCATTCGGAAATAGTTTGCAACCGCTGTCTGAGCGCTGTGAGCGAACTGGCCGCTGTATCTGAAATAAAGCTTACCGCTTCGCCAGTAAGCTACTATGGCGCGGGGCTCCATCTCATAGTGCTGTTCTATCTGCGTCTCGATGACAGCCTCCATTATCTCATCGGCAGCCCTGAACCCAGCCTCGATGTCGCCGTACCTCACGGTGATGGTTGGTGGAACCGGGCCGGTCTCTGGGTTGAAACCTCCTCCCGCTACGTTCCCGTCCGGCCATATCTTTGGAGCATCAGGCTTTAATGCCTCGTCTTGGTCTAGGACATAGGGAAGCGGTTCATACTCCACCTTAACCAGCTCTATAGCGTCCTCCACCTCGTTGGGCGAGAGGGCGCCTACCGCCACAACTGGTTCGCCGATGTACCTAACCCGGTCTAAAGGTAGTGGGGTGTGCGGCCGTGCACCCACGAGTGAAAACCTTGGAAGGTCTCGTGCGGTTACAACGGCATATCCCCGTGCTTCAGCCAAGCTAGTGTCGATGTTTTTAATGATTGCATGCGGGTATGGGCTTCTGACATAACCCATGTACACAAACCTCGTCTCACCGACATGAGACGGGTTTATGTCGTATGTGTAAACTGATTTGCCTGTTATCTTATCCATTGTGTCAAATCGGACAACCGACTTGTTCCCGACCAATGCATAGCGTTCCTTCTTTATTCCAACAACTGGAAGCGGCTCGCTCATGAACCACCACCCCTCAATCGAGACGCGGCAAGCTGTATGGCTTCAATAACGTTCACATATGTACCGCATCTGCAGAGGTTACCGCTCATAGCAAGCTTTATGTCAGATACCGTCGGGTTCGGGTTCTTCTTCAACAACGCAGTTGCTGACATAAGCATCCCGGGTTGACAATATCCACATTGGCTTGCGTCCTTTTCCACCCACGCGTCCTGTAAAGTCTTTAACACTGGGTCAAAGTCTCTTCCTTCAGCCGTTAGGATTTCCTTGCCGTCTGCCCTGACTGCAAGATAAGTGCACGAAAGGACGGGAACCCCGGTTACCAATACAGTGCATCCTCCGCATTCTCCCCTGTTGCAAGGGCGTTTGGTGGCTATCAGCCCAAGCTGTTCTCTCAAAACGTTGACAAGAGTGTCATGTGGATAAACTATAGCTCTGTATTCTTTCCCGTTCACACGCATTCTGATGGTGCGCGCCGCAAAAGCATCTTCTAGACCTGTTTGCTGCACTTGTGTTGCTACTTGAGCCGCTGCAGAAATGCCTGGCCTTGCTACAGACGCCACGGAGATCAATGAGGATGTTGCGGCGGAGAGTTTGATGAAATCTCTTCTCGAGAGACCCTCTCCCCGTTTTACCATGTGGTAATAGGCTGGGAATCTTGTTAATAAGCTTTTGCCAATAACAACTATAATTCATTTATAGTATAATTACAAGATATCTCGTTGAAGAACAACGTTTATTAACGGCTGAAAAGAAAATCATAAACATGGCTGAAAGTGATGTCACAACCCAGCTTGTACGCCTCAGCCCAGAAATTTTCACAGCCATCGTTCTAGCGTTCGTCGCAGGATACGTGGTCCATTGGTTTAGACGAGCCTTTAGACAACCTCGGCCGAAACCCACAACAGTAAGCACAGAACTGGTACACGAAAAGGTATATGCCTTCGACCCTATACAACGGCTCTTTCACTGGCTTAGTTTTGTAGCACTTGGCATTATGACATTAACCGGTCTAGCCATATATTTTCCAAACGTCTTCGACTCGTTTCTAACACCATTTGGCATAGATGGAATGCAGGCTAAGATCTTCTGGCACGTCAACCTGGCATGGGCGTTGTTAGGTTTGCTAATAATCCATGTCGTCTGGGATGTAGGTGTAAAAAAGGGATGGTGGAATATATGGATAGGCTTGAAGGACTTGAGCGACGGCTGGATGAGAACAAAACACTTCCTCGGACTTGTAAAAGAATACAAGCCGATACCGAAATACGATGTCTTCATGAAAACTTTCCATTGGGGTCTCACACTATCCCTGATAGTTTTAGGCTTTACTGGTGTCTATTTCTGGAATCCGTACGGTTTAATACCACAAATACCCTATGAAATCGAGTATTTGTTCCGAGTTCTTCACGACCTGTTTGCAGCAGTGATGATAGGCTTAGTAATAGGCCATGTGTATTTCGCAGTTCTGCCCGTTAACTGGCCCATTTTGAAAGCAATGTTCACAGGATGGATAAGCAAAGATTTTTACATGATGCATTTTGACCCAACAAGGTGGAAGCTGAAACAACAACCAAAGAAGCTTGAGGTGAAAAAATGAGCTTAGAAACAGAGAAACTGGAAAAAGCTTTACCATTGACCAAAAAAATAGAGCTGGGGATTGTCGGCGGCGTCGTCGCATCAATTTCTATGGGTGTTGTGATAATTACTGCCTCAGGACTTGGTTTTGAAAATCCAAGACTCTTTACGTTAATCCCTGAGACTCAAGCAATGCCAGGCCCATCTTACGAGTTGGGGCTCATAGGCCTGACGTGGCATTTTATTATAGGAGTGGTGTGGGGGCTTATCTACGCATTTCTCTTCCGAACATACAGCGTGACAAAAGGACTCGGCATTGGAGGGGTTCAGCTTCTTGTCTTTGCGATATATCTAACAAACATAGAGATTCCTGGCTACGGTGTAAGTCTGATGAACATGCCTGTTCTTGAAGCAGCTAAAATTATAACAACTTATGGCCTAGCATATGCCGTCTACGGCGCTACAATAGGGCTTGTAGCCAAAAAAATTGCCTAAACCAGCCCAAGGTCGATGAGGTCTATCACCTCATGCAAGTTAGGCAGCAATACGTCTGGCTTAGCCATAGTTATGTTTCTGACTTCGGCAGGCTTAATCGGTAACGCTACTATCTTGACGCCTTGTACTTTAGCCTCTCTTACAGAACGTATGGTGTTTGCGTCGCCGCATACAAAAAGAACATCACCCTGTTTATATTTAAGCTGTCTTTTGGTGAGCCTTAAGGGAAACAAAAAGCCAGGGGGCTGGTCAACACGCATCCGAGAAATAAAACCGTCAAAAACCGTCGACAACCCATGCATTTCTAGAAGACCCCTGACAGCGATTTCTCCAAACATGCTGAATGCGTAAACCATGACGCTTCTCTTTCTAACCTCAGACAACGTATTAGAGGGGTCGAAATTTAGTTTGGAACGCATCACAGAAGATTTTTCTATTTTCGCAACCTCTTCAGAGACTTTCTCAACAAGGGAACAGTATCTTTTTTTAGAGAACGACCTTCTAAGCAACCGTAGCTGCTCGAAAACACTCGTCTGAGTCCGACTAGCCCGTTCAGGCATACATGACCATACTGCCGAGTAATCCACGTTAACATCGACTAAACAGTTTTCAAGCATAAAAAGCAGCATAGCAACACTCATATGTTACAACTTTCGAGATCCAGATTATAAACATTGAATTAGGACGGCTACAAGGTTGGTGCTTGGCTTAAACCGTCCCTAATGTTTCATCAAAAACATTTAATACATGCAACTTTTAGGCTTATCTTAACCAGCTTGAAACATGCCGGACGTCGAGACGTTCGGCAGGAGGAACGCTATAGAGTCTTGGTTCAGCGGGCTGAAGAGGAGGATAAAACAGTTCAACACATGCTTCCCAACATACAGGCCGAAGGTAGCTGAGAGGTGGATCAAGGCATGGGTGGCCTTGACAGTACCTTCAACATACTTTAAGGCTTATATCCCGTGGTGTGGTAGTGTTTACGCTGGTGGGTGGTTTGGCTCACCAGCCTCAGATTAATTCCTTCCCTCCGAAGCATGCCGCTAACACAGCCGCAAGAATAGTACGTGAGGACAGGGGTAGTTTGAGGCTTAAACTACCTAAGACGGTCTGGCGGTCTTTAAACATACCAGACCAAGGAGACTGTTAAGGGTGAGGTGTTTAGAGGCAGGTACGACGCTACGACCGGGTTCAGGCTCAGAATACCCAGCGTGTATAAAAACCTGTTCAGCTACGAGGCTTGCGACGGAAGAGAGGCTAGAATAGACCTGTGGGTTGAGGATGGAACACCACGGTTCGCCTATAAAGACTATGAAGAATCTCCTTCCATACCCTCAGGCGTCCATCCACAGTACAGCAGAGGGCAATCGTTTTGTAGCGTATGCCATCAAACGTTCGAGAACAGGGATAGATGCCCCTACTGCAACAGAGTATTAAGAAAGAAGCCGAGAAAGAAGAAGAGTGGACAATCTAAACAACTCTAGGCCGACGAACCAGAGACGA
>JAWBJZ010000066.1:0-7463 GCA_038832005.1 Candidatus Caldarchaeum sp. | reverse complement strand
CAGAATCGAGCACTAGAGCTGGTCTACCTTGGTGCGGGAGCGTTGGTTGTTTCAGCTCTAAACTCCGCTGTAGCCTCGCTGAGGATAAAAAGACGTGAGGTTGTTTCGGCATCCCGCTACCATGCCGCTCTGCCGCCCTCCCGTTACACATCCCCACCATCGCAAGCCTTTGAGAGAACCGCCGTCCCGCCGCAGCCTTTGCTCACGGTGGAGGTTCTGAGACGCGGCAGAGGTATTGTTTGCGCAAGCTGCCGCTCCGTCAACTCCTTCAACGCCTACGCATGCACGACGTGTGGCATAGAGTTCGCTAAAGCCGTGGCGGGGCTAAAGTGTCCGGTATGCGGCGCCCCGTTCTCGTTAGCCAAGAAGATCGAGGCCAGACGCTATCTCTGCGGACAATGCGCTTCAACACTGCTTGTAAAAGGCAGATAGCCATAGGTAGGGGTGTGCGGCTCGTAGCCCTCCTTCTGTTTAGGCGGGATTTGTCTCATCGGCTTCCGCCAGGCTCAGGGAAGCTGTTCACAGCCCGGCAGCCTTTCCCGGCGCAGGCCGCCCGTTTCAACCAGTCCCCCGCACTCCTCGACGGCTTGTGACCATCTCATGGCCATCGTGCGGGGGCGGTGTCGTTTCTGCGGCGTTGCCATGGGTCTCCCCATGCGCCTCTCGGCGCTGCGCACGCTTCCCGCGGGGGAGGAACTTCCTCCGGAGCTCCCGGTGACCCGCCCGGCCGCTCACCCCTCATTAGATACTTCTACCTCTGATTTAAGCTATTCCACGGGAATCCTAACGCCCCTGCCGGCTTTCTTGCTCACCCTGACCTCTAGGACGCCTTGAACATACCGTGCTTTGACCTGCTCCGGGTTTATGGGTCTTGGCAGGTCTATGAGAACCTTATATTTGTTGCCGTATCTTCTCGACGGGAGATCCGACCTGCATGGAGCCTCGATAGCCAGCTGGTTTTCAAAAACCTGCAGCTCGATCTCATCTCTTTTCACGCCCGGCATGTCCACAGTCACTACATACATGTCCTCGGTCTCGACGACGTTGTACAACGGCATTATGCAGCCCGTCCTCGACTCAACCTCCTTGATCAAACGCATAGCCTCCTCCATTTCAGCTTCCACTCGTTTCTGCAGACGTCTAATCCATTCCCAAGGCGATGTCGACATCGTCATCACCTGTAAACGGGTGGAAGCTCCATCTCCCTCGACTTCTGGACCATGGCCTCGGAAGTCCTTCTCATCAGGTCGCGGAGCTGCATTCTCACCATCTCCTCGCTCTCGAGCAACTGCTTTACGTCAACATGCTCGTTCACAAGCTTGGGAAGCCTGTTCAAAAGCTGGGCGGCTGCTCCAGGGTCTGGGTAGTTGAGATGCGATTGAGCCAGCAGTATTGAAACATCCATTCCACGCCTCATCCCAACCCTCAAAATCTCGGCGTGAATCCCCGTAACGAAACCCTCCGTGAAAACCTCGGCATCCAAAACCCTAGCCAACTCCTCGCTACGCTTGACGTCGGCCGAAAGCACGAAGACTTTGGGAGTCTCGATCTCAATCCTCCTAGGCTCCGTCACACCCGTGAGACATATCACATCCTTGATCTTCTTCTCCTCAACCCAATCCAGCAGAGACTCTGAGAAGGACCTTATGAACGCAGGCGGAATCGGAATCTCTGAAACTATCAGAACGCAGTTTTTTCTCTCATAGATTCTTATCAGCTCCTTGGGTTCCGAGCGTCTGACGGGAATTATTGGCGGCAGCTCGGACGAGTCAACGTATCCCTTCTCCTCGGGCTTGAGCTGCTCAGCGAGGTAGGAAACCGCGATCGCACCCACTAGCCCCGTGTCCGGAAAACCTACCAGCAACGTCTTATCAACCTTTGCAGGCAGCTTGTCGTAGAACACAAAGTCGGAGTAAACCTTCTCCACAAAAGAGGGTTTCATAAGCTTTGTTAATAGGTTTTTTGTCAGACACCGTTCGTTGCGCCAAGCCGTTGACTTTTAGATGGGAAAGATTTAAAAACATCAAAAAAGCCCATGCGTTGAACCCGCTTGTCCGAGTCGCTGCCTTTTAACGAATACATTGAGGTTCCGGGATGGAGGCACAGACATACAAACGTCGAAGGATACCACAGCTTTTGGAGAAAGACGGTCGAGGATTACGTGGGTTTCTGGGAGAATGAGGCCAGGCAGTTGGAATGGTTCAGTCCTTGGGAGAAGGCGTTGGAGCAAGCATCCACGCCAAACGTTTACCGATGGTTCGTAGGCGGCAAGATCAACCTATCCCACCTATGCCTCGACAAGCATGTGAGGACTTGGCGAAGCAACAAGCTCGCATATGTCTGGGAGGGGGAGCCTGTAGACGCAGACGGAAACCCTCTGGAAGTTAGAAAATTCACATATTTCGAGTTGTGGCGGCAGGTCAACAGGATTTCCCACGTTTTCAAAAAGCTCGGGCTTAAAAAAGGCGACAGGGCCGCTGTGTATCTTCCGATGATACCCGAGCTTCCGATGACCATGCTGGCCTTCGCACGAATAGGTGTGGTTTTCACCGTTGTGTTCAGCGGCTTCTCTGCGGAAAACCTCAGGCTGCGTATGGAGGATTTGGGAGCTAAAATTCTTGTCACGGCAGACGGATTCTACCGCAGGAGCAGGTTGGTCAACCTTAAGGAGATTGCTGACAAAGCTGTGGAAAACAGCTCAGGTTGCGACACTGTGCTGGTTGTCAAAAGAGCTGGCGTCGAGGTTTCCATGCGTGATGGAAGAGACTACTGGCTTCACGAAATGCTGAGAGAAACACCGCCCACAGCCTACGTCGAGCCCGAGAGAATCGATTCCACCGAACCGCTGTACGTCCTCTACACCTCTGGGACGACTGGCAGGCCTAAGGGAATAATACACGACAACGGAGGCTACGCGGTTCTTCTCAACTCCACCATGAAATGGGTCTTCGACATAAGGGATGACGATGTTTACTTCTGCACGGCGGACATCGGATGGGTGACTGGGCACAGCTACATCGTATTCGGGCCGTTGATTGCGGGAGCCACGATTTTGATGTATGAAGGTGCTCTCGACTATCCTGGCCCTGACAGATGGTGGGCGATGGTTGAGAGGCACGGCGTGACCATTTTGTACACGACTCCCACAGCCATCAGGATGCTGATGCGTTTTGGAACCGAACACGTCAAGAAACACGACCGTTCAAGGCTTCGGCTCATACATAGCGTGGGCGAGCCTATCAACCCATCCGCATGGATGTGGCTTTACGACGTCGTGGGCGACCGCAGATGCCCAGTGGGTTCAACTTGGTGGATGACGGAGACAGGTGGAATCCTCGTCAGCCACGCTCCAGGCCTACTTCTTCCTCCACTCAAACCCGGCACAAACGGCCCGCCGCTGCCAGGAATAATCGCCGACGTGGTCGACGAGAATGGCAAGCCTACCGGCCCCGACGAGAGAGGCTTCCTCGTCATACGCAATCCATGGCCTGGAATGCCCGGCCCTCCGACCGGCATTTGGAAAGAGCCTGACAGATACAGCCAGACATACTTCCAGAGGATAAGCGACGTCTTTTTCACGGGCGACTACGCGGTCAAGGACGCTGACGGCTACATATGGGTGGCTGGGAGGGCCGACGAGGTTTTGAAGGTTGCAGGCCACAGGATAGGGACATACGAGCTCGAGTCTGTTCTTGTCTCCCACAAGGCCGTGGCTGAAGCCGCTGTAGTTGGTGTTCCGGACCCGATAAAAGGCGAGGTTCCTCTAGCCTATGTCGTTCTGAAAAAACAGTTCACGCCCAGCAGTCACATGGCTGAAGAGCTTGTCAAATGGGTGAGGGATGTTTACGGGCCTATAGCCACCCCCTCAGGCGTCATCTTTGTCGAACGTCTCCCCAAAACCAGGAGCGGCAAGATAATGAGAAGGCTTATCAGAGCGGTGGCGACTGGCACGAGCCTTGGCGATGTGACAACGCTCGAGGACGAGGCGGCCGTCGAGGAAGTCAAGCAGAGCTACGAAGAGCTTATCAAGATGGTCAAAAAACCGTATTAGCAGATTGGACGCAGCGGCGGCCAAGCAGGCTATCAGGCTCAAAATCTGGAGCGAGATGGAGAAGAGAGGGGTCGCAGCTTTTCCAAAGCCGGTTTACGGCAGGATACCCAACTTCAAAGGCGCGGAAGACGCGGCCACCCTTCTCCGAAAGTCAAAAACCTACGCCCAAGCTGAGAAAGTCAAGGTCAACCCCGACTCCCCTCAGAGGCCTGTCCGTAAGATGGTTCTTCAAGACGGCAAACTGTTGGTGTTTCCATCCCCGAGAATCAGCAAAGGACTCTACCTGCTGGACCCGAGGAAGATACCGAGCCGCGAGCTTGACAGGGCCTCGACGATAGAAGGCGCTTTTAGATATGGTGTTCCCGTCCATCCCAAAGACCTGCCGGAGATAGACCTGGTTGTGGCGGGCAGCGTCGCCGTCTCGCCCTCCGGATGGAGGGTTGGAAAAGGCGAGGGATATTCCGAAATCGAATACGCCATACTGCGAACCTTCGGAAAAGTGGATGCGGACACATCCATCGTCACAACAATCCACGACGTACAACTGGTAGATTGGATTCCGGCCGAGCCGTTCGACGTCCCCGTCGACATAATATTCACGAACACGCGAGTTGTCGAATGTCCCGCAAACCGGAAGCCTGAAGGCATTCTCTGGAGCTATCTGTCGGATGAGAAGATAAAAGCTATTCCGCTGCTGTCTATGCTCAGGGCAGGTGTTTTCTGAGCCTCGGCCGCAGCAACGGTATTGTGTACAGCTCGAACGGGTTTACGTTTTTGAGCCGTGCGAGAGCCACGCTCACGAGGTCGGCGTAGCAGATGTGTTTCAAAAGCTCCGCCCTGAAACCGCTCGACTCAATCACCACATCCCTGCAAACACTCCCGCGTGAAAGGACGAAATCTCTCATCCAGTCAAACACGTCAGAGTAGATGGCGTGCTGGAAAACGCTTCTCAGAAACACGAATGCGAGTTTCTCCATATCAGTCCAGCCCTCAATCTCGTTGTGGCTGGCTTCGGGAAGCAGGACTGCGTAAGCTGGATGCTTGGCGTTCTCGTTGAGCTGGGCCTTCAACCTATGTGCTGCGACGGCTAGGTGACTGTGGGAAACGCAGACAACAATCCTGTTGAGAAACGACTCCGCAGCCGACAGCTCCCTGCCAAAGTTTCTGCCAAGGGTTTTGAGAAAATCAGCAAGCTCTTCGACAGCCTTTTGGAAAGAACTTGCAGGAAAACCGTCCAAGCCCGTAAGCATGCCGTATGCCGCTCCAACCATCTCCGGAACGGCATACCTCGGCTCGAAACCTTCGGAAACCCTGACGACTACAACACCCTTCGAGCTGAGAACCTTCGTCAAACGGCCTCCAGAAGAAACAGCGACAAGCCTCGCACCCTTGGACAGTGCATCGAGAGAGGACATGAGAGTCTCAGCAGTGTTGCCCGAATAGCTGACGGCAACAGCGAGCGTGTCCGGCCCTACCCAAGCAGGGGCTGTGATATCTTTGTGCGAGTGGACTATAATCTGGGTGGACGGTTCTTTGAGAGCTGCGACGATGTCTCCCACGATTCCAGAGCCGCCGACTCCCAGCAGCAGCAACTTTCTGAAACTTGACAAACCAAGCTCGGAAGCGGCCTCGACGCCTTTCCTAAAACCCTCCAGATACATGTTTGGGGAGTTGAGCGTTGTCTGCCATGCTTGCTGGAAAATCTCCTCACTCCTCATGCATTCACAACCACGGCTTCTGCCTATGTAAGCGTTTTCAACCTTTCCTGAAAGTATTGGATGGATTGCTCAAGAAGGTCCTTGTGCCTTTTCTCCGCTATAAAGTCCACTACGACGACGGAAACGTTTTCAACCCCTTTCGGATTGCTTTTGAGATAAACCATCGGATATTTCTTCATGGTCTCGACCAGAAGAGGTGCGAGCCGTGACTCCACAACGTCCCTGACTGTGATGCTCTGCACCAAAAATCCTCTCCCCTTCGACTCTTTCTCCAGAACGGGAGCCAGCTCGTTGTCGAAGATGGTCATCAGCTCCTTCGGCACCCCTGGCAGGCAAACGATCCTCGTCCCGGCTTTTTCGACCAACACTCCCGGAGCCGCTCCCACGGCGTTGTTCAAGGGCTTCGAGCCTGCAGGCAGCCTAGCCATCTTAAGCCTTTCTCTAGTCAGCGTCGGGTCTTTTATCAAACCCTTCTCATAAAGAGCCAGATACCTGTGTCTGAGCTTCTCCACCACATCTTCATACAAGACAAGCCTTGTTCCCAAGGCTTTCGCAACAGCTTGAAGCGTTTTGTCGTCGTGAGTTGGGCCGAGGCCGCCGCTAACAATTATCCATGCGGGCCGTCTCTTGAGAGATTCTTTCAACACACTGGCAATGTCTTTCAAATCGTCCCTTACTGTTGTGGCTCTTGACACAATGTATCCCAACTGGCTCAGCCTTCCGCAGACCCAGTTAAGGTTGGTGTTGACGGTCCTCCCGTCTAAAAGCTCGTTCCCAACGTTAACCACTTCGACGACGTATTTTGAGGCTTTCATGACACATGCATGTCCGCAAAGGCTTGATTAAACCTTGTCAGAGACGAAGCAGCTCAGCCTCGACGACGTTGTCAGCCACGTTGACGGCTGCGCAGAAACCGTCTCTGGCGGGGCCGGCGTTGACAACTTTCGTCCTCCCAACCGTCGATATCGACCGTGCTTCGTGGATGTGGCCGCAGCAGACAACCAGAGGCCGTTCCCTCTCAACGTATTCTCTTATGGCCTTGCTTCCCAGATGGGTTCCACGTCCAATGTCTGCATCAACGCCATAGGGGGGCGTATGAGTTACGAGGATGAAGTTCGACGTGGATGGTTTAAGTCTAGAAAGCATGGACGCAAACTGCTCCTCGGTGAATTCGACGTAGGTGTTGAAAGGTGAGGTGTTTCCACCACCAAGCCCGACGAGCTCCAGCCCCCGAAAGCTCACCTTCTTCAGATGAAGGTTTGTTATGCGAGGATTAGACGGGTTCCAGGAAAGCAGCGAAGGATGGTCGCAATTCCCCGCTACAAAGAATATGTCGAGGTCGGTTTCAGCAAGCTTGCCGAGAAGCGTTTGGGCTTGCGGTACGCTGCCGAAATGAGTTATGTCGCCTACGACGAGTATTGCGTCGAAACCTCTGGCTTTGTCGGCAGCCTTGGAAACAGCGTCTAAGCTTCCGTGAACATCGGATATCTGTAAAAAACGCATCAACTTCAACACTTTCGCCAGCTATTTCAACGTTTCTGCGAGACAGACCTCGGCGACCACAACCGGGACTGTCAACTTAAGGCTATCCATGACTTTATCCACTTCTCTGATACCTTAGGCCTGTATGTTGGGAAGCATGTGTTGAACTGTTTTATCCTCCTCTTGAGCTTGCTGAACCAAGACTCTATCGT
>JAWBJZ010000065.1:0-7495 GCA_038832005.1 Candidatus Caldarchaeum sp. | reverse complement strand
AACACAAACTCAAAGACTGTCAAGAGATTAGAAGAGATAGCAGCAGCCATAGCCCTAACACACAACACACTCATAAAAACCAGGATAGAAGGGGCGTATTACTTGGTTGACAGTACCTAACAACCTCGAGGAACCTTATACACTCGGCTATCCCCTCCCCACCTCCCTAGCAGCCCATAGACAGGCCTCCTGACGAGGTTACGGATTACTGTCTCGTCTACGGCTATCGGTCCACGCCTAGCTATAGATGAGAAGGCTTCACCGGCCCTGTGGGACCAATCCCTGACAGACCCATGGCTTACCTGGAATCCTAGCCCGCCTAGTATCCCAGCCACCCTCCTGAGGCTAAGCCCCTCCACATACAGCCTAACGCCGAGAGCCCTCACCCACGGAGGCGTCCTGAGACGGGGAAAGACATTTCTATCACCGAAGAAACCCATAAGACGGCCTAGGCCGACCCCAACTCTATCCACCCCCAACGAATGGGAAGGCCCAGGTCATAGACCTTAAGTTAACAGTCCCCTTCAAAAATGAAGGGGAGTTAGGATCTGCTGTGGCTGGCTACTTCTCAGGTACGAATGGCTGAAGCGGTTTTGAGACGTAAACGGTCTTTATCCACCAGCTCGCGGCCGGGTTGATGTTGCCGGGTGCTTTCTGCTTGACGAACGTTACCATGTACAGGCTTGCTTCCTTGAGTTCTCCCCACTCTGTGTAAGACAGCGGCCACGCAAATATGGGGTGCTCGAACCTGCCGGCCCTTATGTGGTCAGCGATTTTAACCGGGTCGGTAGACCGTGTCTTCTCAACGGCGTCGGCCAGCAGGTAGGCAGTCACGTAACCTGTTGAAGCTCTCATATCCATCCACTTGTTGTTTTTCTGATAGAATTTCTCCGCCAGCCTTTGGTACTCGGGCGAATCCCACTTTATGCACGAGAACTCTATGACTCTTTCATAAGCTGCATCGCCGACAAGGTCGATGTAGAGTGGATAAGATGCAAACGCTCCGACGAGGTACTTGCTGTTAAACCCTATCTCAACCGCTTGCTTCAGCATTGTCTGAACGCCCGGCGGGTGGCCGAGGCCCGATAGAAGCTCAGGGTTTAGCGGTTGAAGTTTCCTAAGATATGCTGTGAAGTCCCTTTCTCCTACAGGGGCTTCCTCCTGCTGCAGGGTGACGCCGGACATCGGTTTGACGAGTCTGTCGTACGCATCCTTGACCTTAAAACCCCACTCGTAGGATGCGACAACGCTACCCACGGTCTTGACGCCTTTGGTTTGGATGAACTCGCTAACAGCTTGGACGACCATAGGTGCGGTTGGAAGACATGTCCTGAACGCAAACTTGCTTGATTTCGTCAGGAGGCCTGGAGAGCCGGCGGTCTGGAAGAAGACCGGCACCTTGTACTTCTCGGCTTCGGGAACCACGGCTGCAGCTATGCCGCTCGAGTCGAGACCAACGACCGCTATGACCTTGTCCACCTCCACCAGCCTTTGATAGGCTGCGACGGCTTCCTTGGCGTCGTTCTTGTCGTCGTAGACGATGAGCTTGAGCTTTGCCCCCAGCACGCCTCCGCGCTCGTTAATCTCGTCGACGGCCATTTGGAAGCCTAACGGATAGTTGGAGCCGAGCTGAGCGAAGGGCCCGGTCAGCGGCACTAACGCACCAATCCTGACCTCCTCAACCCCCAAACCTCTCGGGACGAACATCGTCAGCGCAGCGTATGCAGCCACGCCAGCGATGGCCACGACAAGAACTATCGCAATAGTACTGGATATTTTCATAAGCAATAGTTTCAAGCAATAGTTTCTCCGAATTCATATATAAGTCTTTCCTGAACCGGTGACGGCCGTTGCCTCCGTCAAACGTTCAACACTCCAAACTTCATGCTCTCAGTTTGCCCGACATCAAGTCGCAGGAGAATGGCGTACGTTCAGCGCCAGATGAGACAAGCTAAGCGGCATATGCCACGTAGTCAAGTAACTTTTGAAACAGGTTGTTAGCAGCATGATGGCCCACGTCCACTTTCCATGTTTACCAACAAGAATGAGGTACTGTCAACCAAGTAATACGCCCCTTCTATCCTGGTTTTTATGAGTGTGTTGTGTGTTAGGGCTATGGCTGCTGCTATCTCTTCTAATCTCTTGACAGTCTTTGAGTTTGTGTTGTTGTAGAATCTCTTGGTCCTGTCTTTAAGCTCCCTGAACCATCTCTCAACCTTGTTCCCATTCCCGAACGTCTGATGGAGGTATTCTATTCCAAGCCTCTTCAACGCCCATGGATACCATGGACCCCTATCAACGTGTCCTGAGGCCTTCTCAACCGTCTCATCCACAGCCACAAGCCTCCTACACCTACGCTCGGGTGTGAAGAGCTGTCCCAGCCTATGGACCCAGCACCTAACACTCTCCCTAGACGCGCTGGTAAGACAGTACCTCTCACTAACGTCTCTAAGGCTCAACCCAGCAACAAACAACAAAGCAGCATAAACCTTCTCGAAAGGGCTGTAGTTATGGAACCTGAACAACCCAGACATACACCCGACGACATAACCGAAGACGTGCACAAACCCATCAAAACAACCTAGGCCATAGGCCCAACCAACAAAAGTCGACAGTGCCGCCGCGAGCTTAAGGAACGGTTATCTACGGAGATAAGGAGAAGATTCGGGGCAGTCGCCTACATAAAACACGTGGTTTTCATCAGCACCCTTCCCAAACCAGGACTGGTAAGGTGATGCGGTCTCTGCTCAAAGCCATCGCCCGCGGGGAGAAGTTACCTGACTACTCAAACATAGAGGACGAGGCCATCGTTGAAGAGTTGAAGCAGGCTACGGCGGAAGCGCTCAAGCAAGCATAGACCTCGATGCGTGTAAGGTGCAGATTAAGCCGTTGAAAGAACGAGCTTAAAGCTCCGTCGACCGATTTCACGTTTATAAGTCGTCGGAAGCGTCTTCTTCAACGTTATGAGAGTGTTGGTGACCGGCACCGGTTTCATAGGAAGCTATGTTGTCCACGAGCTCCTCAACAGAGGCGACGAAGTGGTTTTCTACGGGTTTTACGAGAACGTCAAAGCCGTCTCCAACGTTGTGGGAGATTTGTCGAGGGTCAAGCAGGTTAAGGGCGATGTCCTCGACCAGGAGAGCCTCGTCAAAGCCGTCAAGGACAACGGCGCAGAGGCAATCATCCACACGGCGGCGGTGCTGATAGCCGGAGCCAGAGAGAATCCGTTGAACGCCGTCAAGGTTAACGTTCTGGGAACCGCAACCGTCCTAGAGGCTGCTAGACTATCCGACGCCAAGAGAGTTGTGTACACCAGCTCCGGAAACGTCTACACAATGCTCAACCCCTACGTCAAATACGCCCCGCCGCCGAGTGGGTTGGTGAAGGAGGATGACTCGATGATTCCAGGCAGCGTCTACGGCACGACCAAGCTTGCCAGCGAGCTTCTGGGAATGAATTACCACCATCTTTACGGCGTGGATTTCGCCGCGCTTAGGCTTCCGACAGTCTACGGGGGCTGGCTGGGGACTATGGGTTTGGCGAGCGTTATCAGAGACATGTGCAGAGCAGCGCTCAAGGACGAGCCTTTATCGGTCGAGGAATATCGGTCAGAGTGGCTCCATGTCAAGGATGCTGCACAAGCATGTGTGTTGGCGGTCCATGCGAAAAACCTCGCGAGCAGAGTCTACAACATCGGCACAGGTGTGGTCAACTCGCTCAGAGAAGTACATGAAGTTCTCAGGTCGGAGCTGAGAAAGCCGCTCGACAACATAGCGATAAAGGATGTTCAGCGGCCAACTAGGTATCCGACAGACATCAGCAGGGCGAGGGACGAGCTTGGCTTCTCTCCAAAGTTCGACATCAAAAGCGGCACGCTTGACGTTCTGGCCTGGGCTAGGGAGAACCTCGCCTAAAAGCATCCTCAACCATCCTGCACGACGAATGAGCTGAACAGCGTCGTACGTCGCCCCAGCTTAGCGCTAGTTTTCAGCCCTAAACCTTGAAGAACTCATCAAAATTTTTCCTGAGAATTCTCTGCTTTATGTTTTCGTCGATGTTCAGGTTCAGCAGCTCTCGGGCATTTGCAAGCATGCCTTTGACGCCCGGGCTCGGCCAGTCGCTGCCGAACATCACTCTCTCACCAATCTCCGCAATCCTTGGAAAGTAGTCAAGCAGCCTGCTCGGAGGAATTCCAGATATGTCGAGGTAAAGGTTCCTATGACGTCTCATCAGGAAAAAGGCGCTCTCCGTCCAGAGGGGTCTGCCGCCATGGGCCATTATCAGCCTCAGCTTGGGAAAGTCGGCGAGAACGTCATCTAAATACAAGGGGTTGCCGTATTTTATCCTCGCTTTGGGAAACATGGAGGTTCCGGTATGAACCGTGACTGGAATGTTATGCTGGGAGCAGAACTCATAAAACCTCTCAAGGTTCTTGTTGGCCTTTTCACCGTGTTCGGATAGATACTGGTTGGGGTAAACCAGCTGGTGGACTGGATGTAGCTTGAAGCCCGCAAGCTCGTACTTAGAGTAGGCGGTCTCAACCTCCTTGATGAACTCAGAGCCGTCCAACTCCAGGTCCACTCCGCCGAAAGCCAGCAACCTGTCCCGATAATCCCGCGTGTATCTGTACACGTACTCGTTTACCGACAGGTCGTAGCCTATGACCTCGCGTGCAACATAGTTTATAAGGACGGCTCTCGAGACACCATCCTCATCCATCCTCTTAATCAAATACGACGGGTCGTTCTCGATCTTCCTGTTGTTCTCCCTGAAGTCGGGGTTGGTGGCGAAAAAGTCGAAGGCTGGTTTATGGAGCTTGGAGAAGGGGTTGACATGGATGTGTACATCGTTTATGATGTCGGTAGCCTGCAAGACTCTCACACCTTCTTTGGACGGCTGTATAAATGGTTTGACGGTGCAGATGTCCTAAGATCGACCCTCCTAACTTTCCCAGTAGGCGTCTTGGGAATCTCATCAACCACAACAAACCTCGCGGGGATCTTGTAGCCCGGCAGCTTGCCGGCCAAAGCGGACCTCAGCCTTTCAACCAACTTCTCTGTCGAAGACGCGTCTGACGGATGTTTAAGGGTCACGAAAGCCACTGCCTGAGTTAACCCATCCTCGGACGGCACGCCTGCCACAGCGCATTCAGAGACCAGCCCCGTGGACAGCACAGCCTCCTCCACCTCAACGGGCGACACCCACATACCATGAACCTTAAACAGGTCGTCGGTTCTGCCGACATAGTGGTAGAATCCTTCCTCGTCGAGGTAAAGCATGTCTCTCGTGTTGTACCATTCTCCCTCGAACGTTGTTCTGGTTTCAGAGAAACGTCTCCAGTAGTAAGCGGCCACGCTGTCTGACTTGACGTAAAGCGTGCCCACCCTGCTGCTTTCCTTCACCACCTCACCGCACTCATCCACCAGCTTGGCATACCAGCCCGGTATTATTTTCCCAGCGGCTCCGGGCTTGCATTCACGTTCTCTGTAGGAGATGAATATCCACTCGGCCTCGGAGCTTCCTATTCCGTTAAGAATCTCCAACCCGGTTACATGCTTCCATCTGTCGAAGACCGAGGCGGGAAGCTGCTCTCCTCCAGACACGCACCACTTGAGCGTGGGATGTCTGAAGCGGTCGAGCTTAATCGACTCCATATGGTTCAGCAGCCCGAGGTAGATGCTTGGGACGCAGAGAAGATGTGTTACGTTGAATTCTGTCAGGTTTGTCAGAACCCTCTCCGGCGTTGAGCGTTCAGCATCGATTAGCGTCGAAGCACCGCACATCAGCGGCATGTGCATCCCAAACACCCTGCCCGCTGAGAAATAGAGCTTGCTGGCAGAATAGAAAAGGTCTCCATAGCTGACATTTATGACATGATTGACGTATGCTCGAATGCTGTAAACCAAGTCGTGGTGAAGATGGACCGCTGCTTTAGGTCTCCCCGTGGTTCCGGAGGTGTAAACCCAGTAAGCCGGGTCGTCCCGGTGAGTCTTCTCTGGAACGAAGACATCCTTAGAACTTTCGATGAGTTCTGCGAACTCTGAGCTGTCAACGTTCAGCACTTTTTTGACGTGTTTTCCACCTGAGCGGGCCGCTTGAAGCATGTTTTCATGAGTGAAGCTGTCCGTTAAAACAAGCCTGCAGACGCTGTCTCTAACGTAAAACGCAAGCCAGTCGGTGCTGAGGTTGGGGTTCACGTAGAAGGGAACGCAGCCAGCCCTGACTGATGCTAGAAAAGCTGCGACAGAGAGGACAGAATCGCGCATAACAAGCATAACCCTGTCGAAAAGCTCGAGGGAAACCTCTTTGATTATGTTTGCTATCTTGGACGTGAGGCAAAGCAGCCCCTCATATGTGTAGTTCTTTTTATTTCTAGCGTCTACAACGGCATTGGATCCGGAAAGACCTGAGTCTGTCCACCTGTCGAGATGGTATTCGCAGATGTTAAACCATTCGGGAAGTTTTTCAGAAAAGCCGGCGCGACTCATTTGTCACGTGAGGTCTTCAACCAGCTTCATCGGGTTGCTTTTGGTCAAACGCTGGATGTCAGAATCGGAAAGCCCATGCTCTCTCAGCTCCTCTATCATTTTCAGCAATACGTCGACCGGATGGCCTTTATGAGGCTGGCCTGCGTCGCTCGAGATTATGCATCTGCCGACGCCCACTCTTCTTATGTCTTCAGCGAGGGCCTTGGGGTCGTAGCCGGCGACCGCACAGTGCTCTATCACAGCACCCATGTCAGCCAGCCTTACTTGGTCTTCCGTCGAAAACCTCGTAGCTTTGAAGTGCGGATGCGTTATGAGAATCTTCCTCACACCCGTTTTCTTAGCAGCGTCTATGAGCTTGAAGATTTCCCGGAGCGAGAGATGTCCTGTGCCGAGTATGGCGTTGCTCTCGGCAACGAGCTGAAGTATAGGGGTTATCTCGGGCTTTAGCTCATCCCCGCTCTGGTCCAAGACAGTTATTCCGCGGCTGGTTTCGCTGTATGAGCTGAAGGTCTTAACTCGGTTGGTTGAGGGTAAAGCGGCGGTTCCGAACGTTTTTATGTGGTTGTCCGCGCTCAAAGTAGGCATCCAGACTTCAGCCGCCCCCATGGCCAGCGCCTTCTCCACCGCCGACGGGTTAAGCCCTCCCACGGATGAGTTGAGGACGATAGCGCCGAATACCTTGACCCTACCGCTTATTTTACGGAGCAGGTAGGCTCTGCTGGCCGTCTCCGTGAAATGGTTCTTAGCCAAATACGCTGCATACCCTATTTCGCCAACGAATCTTGTGAACTCGAGGTCGTCGACGCTTCTCTGAAGGACGTCTGGAGCGGTGTGGACGTGAAGGTCTACAACCCCCTCCAGCAGCCCGGAATACTCTCTCAACGGCCTGCTGGGAGAAACGCCTACGCTAAACAACTCATCGGGGAGCGGAAACTCCCGTATTTAATCATAGTTGTAGAACACGTCGAATGAGGGGTGGGCGGCTAAAAATCCCGCCATCTCGATGT
>JAWBJZ010000064.1:1110-7818 GCA_038832005.1 Candidatus Caldarchaeum sp. | reverse complement strand
ACCCAGGGATTTGAGGGTAAGGCTCTCGGCCATAGACCTTAAGTTGACAGTCCCCCGAGGCCTACTCGAACATTTATATGGCAGGCTGGCCAGGCTCAGTTCG
This sequence comes from Candidatus Caldarchaeum sp., assembly GCA_038832005.1. Taxonomy (GTDB): domain Archaea; phylum Thermoproteota; class Nitrososphaeria_A; order Caldarchaeales; family Caldarchaeaceae; genus Caldarchaeum. The sequence goes on along the minus strand of JAWBJZ010000064.1, from coordinate 7,715 downwards.
GTAATGACGTTCTGCACCGAATGTGGCAACAAACTGATTTACGACAGAGAGACGAGGATGTACGTCTGTCCGGGCTGTGGCTTTACCTACACCACGCAAGACTTGCTGCTCGAGAAAGAAAAGAGGTTCAACAGCAAGTTTGAGGAGGACAAGAAGAGGAGGAAGAGGGAAGAGTATTTGGAGTGGTGGCTAAGCTCTAAGACATGAGAAGCCTTTCAAACGCGTATGCTACTCTGAGCAGTTTCACGTCTTCGGAAAGGTCTCCGACCAGCTGCAGACCTGTAGGCAGCCGTTCTCTTGTGAACCCGTTGGGGATGCTGATTGCAGGAACGCCGTAAAGGTTGAAAAGGTCCATGTTTCTGAGAATCGCGGTCCTGACGTCGAAGAGCCTTCCATCGACCTCCACATGCTCGTCCTCCAGCCGGGGGGCTGGGATTATCGTTGTAGGTGTCGCTAAAACATCACAGCGGCTGAAGATTTTTCTAAAGCTCATCGTTAAAGGTTTACGTGCCCTTAGGGCGTTGAGATAGACGGATGCCGGGATTGCGAGACCGCTTGCTATCCTTTGTCTCACCTCTTCGCCGTACAAATCCATTCTTCCACCACATAGCTTTAGATGGTAGGCCGCCGCCTCACAATGAACAATGATAAAACGGCATCTCGCGGCCGTCTCAGGTTTGTCCACATGCACTTTCACGACCTCGCATCCCGCCTTCTCAGCTTTCTCTATAGATTTCTCAAAGTTCCGCCTCACGTCTTCGTCAAGATAGTCCAGAAAGTAGTTTTCGGGAATGCCGACCCTCAAACCATCTAGGTTCGCTGGCTTGATGAACAACGGCTTTCTCAAGCTGTCTGACAAGACGGACGTGATGAGGGCAGCGTCCCAGACGGTCTTAGATATTACTCCAACGTGGTCGAGCGACCAGCTTAACGGCATTGTTCCGGCGGTGTCTATAAGGCCTTGGGATGGTTTGAAACCTACTAGGCCGCAGAAGGAGGCGGGGATTCTGACGGAGCCGCCTGTGTCTGTTCCCAGCGCCGCGTCGCACATGCCTAAAGCGACCGCTACGGCCGACCCTCCGCTCGACCCTCCAGACACACGGCTATCGTCAAAAGGGTTCAGGCAGTCGCCGTAGTGAGGATTCTTGTTGGTCACCCCAAAGGCAAACTCATGAAGGTTTGTTTTGCCGTTCACAGCTCCGCCGCTCTGAAGAAGCTTTCTAACCGTGGTTGCTGTCGTTTTAGCTATTTTTTCGTGAAACATCCTCGACCCCGCCGTGGTGGGATAGCCCTCTACATGGAAAACGTCTTTGACCCCTACAATGGCGCCTTTGAGAGGTTTGCTGAGAAAACCACGTGCGGCTAAAGGCTTTTCGAAAACCGTTATGTAGGCGTGATATTTGTCGTTCAATTCTTCAATCCGTTTAAGATGGTTGTTCCAGCGTTCAATGAAGCCATGCTTAACCCTTCCACGCACTAGGTCCTGCAGCGTGTATACCGAGCTTGTGTTAGAAGGGCTGGGTTTCATCTTCCACCAGCTCCAAAACTTCTTTCAACGCCTCAACAGACTTGTCAGCGGTCTGCTCCAGCATCGGCAAAATCTTCACGTCGAGTCCCACAAGCTCAACAAGCTTGCTCAGATGTCCCTCCATAGGGTCGAAGACATCGGCACCGGTATATTTGTGCTATGCTGCGGCAAAGTCTAAATACCGTCTTAATGGATGAGTTTGAGGAGTTAGGTGACCAGTGAAGAAAACTATGAACGTTGTTTACGTTGTCGGGACGGCGGGTTCTGGGAAGTCATCTCTGGCAGGGACGTTCAGCGAGTGGTTGCGAGACCATGAGCAGCTAACCGCGACGGTGAACCTCGACCCCGCCGCCATCTCCCTCCCGTACGAGCCCGACGTAGACGTTAGAGAGATAGTTGACTATGAAAGGATTATGGCTTCACGCAACCTGGGCCCGAACGGTGCTCTCATCGCCTCGGTTAGGGAGGCTGCAAGAAACATAGAGGAGCTTGCTGTAGCCGTTGACGAGACGAAAGCCGACTGGCTTATCGTAGACACGCCGGGACAGCTCGAGCTGTTTGCGTTTCGGAAAGAGGGAAGAATTATTTCCAGGAGACTGTGCGAAGGAAATAAGCTTCTTCTCTTTCTGATGGACGCGGTCATATGCTCCCATCCGAGGAACTACGCTGCCTCACTCTTCCTTTCAGCCTCCACGGTTGTTTCCCTCGCTCTTCCGGCGATTAACGTGCTCAGCAAATGCGACGCCGTTCCAGCAAACTATCTAACCAAGATTTTGAGCTGGCATGAATCCAGCGAAGCATTTGAAGTAACCGGGGTAAGCTCCATGAGCGAGCTGCAGAAAATGCTTTCCCGCGACATCGTCCAAAGTGTATGGGAAATATCCAGCAGCATTCCTTTGATACCGGTGTCGTCGAAAACGCTTGAAGGCTTCACCGAGCTTTACGGCAACCTGACACGCATCTACTGCGAGGGGGAGATTGAGCTGAGATGACGGGGGACAGCGTTTCAGCAATCGAGGAGGAAATTTTCCAGATAAGGGCAAGGCTTGCAGAGCTGAGGAGGAAGAAAGCCGAGTATGAGGAAGAGGCGGCGAAACATCTCGAAAAGAGAGATAAAATACACGAAAGAATCAAGGAAATAAAGGAGAAGAACGCTTCATACATTGATGCAATCTCGAGCTCAAGGAATGAGATAGCAGAGCTCAGGTCCAAGCTGGACGAGGTTGTGAACAAGATTAAGGAACTTAGGGTCGAGAAGGAGAAGCTCCTGTCCCAGCACGTAGCCGACAACGTGAAAGGATATACAGCGCAGGAGATAATGAAACGCGTCAGAGAGCTTGAGGAAAGGATACAGACCGACATATTGAGGCCTGAGGAGGAGAGAAAGTTGTATGAAGAGATTAGAAGCCTTTCTGGTCTTTTGGATGAAGTGCAGAAAAGGGAGGGGGTTGCGGAGAAGCTGCGGGAATTAAACAACCAAATATCGGTTTTCGCAGAAGAGGCGAACAAACTGAGGGAAGCAATCCGTCTTAAACGAAAGGAGCTTGACTCGGCACGGGACGCATACCAGTCTGTCAGAGACCTGATACAGCAGCTGAAGCCCGAGGCTGACATGCATCATCAAGCATACATCGACGCTAAGAAGAAAGCTCAGATGGCTGAGGCTGAGGAGATATTGTTGGTTTCAAGGATCGTTGAGCTTCAGGAGTTTGTCAAGAAACATAGAGAGTTGGAGACCAAAACAAGGGAGTACGCCATGAGGGAGAGGGTTAAAGCCCGTGCGCTTGAGAAGCTTTCCGTCGGCGAGAAGCTGTCGTTCGACGAGATGAAGGTTTTGATGGAGGACGAAGAAGCCTGGGATGTTCTGGTTAAAAAATCCCACACGGTCTCCAAAAGATAAGTCTTTCACTCCTCTTCCACGAACTGCGATATGGTCGGAACCTCTGGAGGCAACCCCTTCCTCTTCCGAATCTCCTGAATTACCTTGTCTTTGAGCGACGCCGGCACTGGCCTCCACTGGCTGAATTCTGTCGCCCAGAAAGCCTTGCCCATCGTCGCGCTTCTCATGGCCTCGCTCAGGTCAAACGTTTCAGCGGCAGGAATCTCGCCTACAACAACAGTCGTATACTCCGCCTGCTTGACATCCAGAACTCTCCCCCTCTTGCTCGTTATGGTTGAGGTCACTGCCCCCATAAACTCGGCCGCGACCTTAGCCTCTATCTTGAGAACAGGCTCAAGCAAAACCGGCGATGCTGAGAGGACACTGGCGTAAAGGCTTCTCCAGGTTGCGGGAGCTATCTGAGCGTATCCTCTGTGGACAGGGTCTTCGTGAAGCTCCACCTGCGTCAGCACAGCTTTAACTCCACGCATGTTTTCAGCAGCCAGCGGCCCTTCCTGAACAACCCTCTGAAAACCTCCTATAATCATCATCTTCGACTCCTGAAGATATTGGGCGCCCTTCGTGGCGTCAACGAGTATGTTGCCTCTGCCGTCTATGACCCATACGTTTCTGGCTTCCTCAGCATCCCATCCATGGTCTCTAAGTATCTTAGCAACCTGCTTCCTATCCATTTCGTCGAACAGCTCGCCTTTACGTATCAGCTCAATCACCTCCGGCTCCAAGGGCTCCACCTTCGTATAGATGCGGTTGTGTCTGTTGGGCGACTTTCCCTCGAACTCTCTGCCCTGACTCTGAATGGACTCCCTGTACAGGATGATGGGCTTACCTGAAACTATCTCAAGCCCTGCCTTCTGAATCCATGTGAGAGCTATCTCGAGATGAAGAGTTCCCATCCCGCTGATCAAGTATTCTCCAGTCTCCGGTCTTACCACCGTCACAAGAGTCGGGTCTTCTATCGTAAGCTTGTTTAAGAACTCGACAAGCTTGGGCAGGTCTCTGCTGTATTTAGGCTCGACGGAAATGGTGACAACAGGCTCAGAAACATACTTGAGGGATTCAAACGGTATTGTTTCGACGGAGCCTATCGTGTCTCCCGCTCTGACGTCGCTCAATCCCAGAACAGCTGGAATGTTTCCCGCCGGGATGCTTCCAACAAGCTCTCTTGACGGGCCCATGTAAACACCAACTTGCTGAATTCTTCCCGAAATGTTACGTCCGACTATTATTACGGAATCCCCCTCGTTTATCGTTCCGCTGAAGAGCCTGCCCGTCGCCACCACACCCGCCTGAGGGTCTACCCTCACGTCCGTGACAGCCATGACCGTCGGCCCGTTCTCGTCGCAGTTCAGCATAGCCTGCCCAACCTCGCTCTCCAACTCACCCCTCCATATCTTCGATAACCTGTACTTCTGAGCTACGTGTGGCGGTGGATGTTTTGAGATAACCATTTCTAGAAGGGCTTCGTGTAGAGGTGTTTTCTGCCTCAGCCAATCCACGTCATCTCGGGAGAAGGCGTCGATGACGTCGCTGAATTTTATGCCCTTCTCCTGAGCCTGTCTGACAGTGAAACCCCAACGGTCTTTGGAGCTCCCCAAAGCAACTGTGTTGTCTGCGAAGCTCAGCTTCCATCTCTGCCTCTGCTCGGGCTCTCCATACATGTCTATCAGGTTGTTGACATCCCTGACTATTCTTGCGAGAGTTTCCTGAATTTTATCAGGAGGTAGGCGAAGCTCTTTCACAAGCCTGTCTATCTTGTTTATGTAAAGAACCGGCCTAACCCTCTCGCCTAAAGCCTGTCTTATCACCGTCTCAGTCTGCGTCATAACACCTTCAACAGCGTCAACCACCACTATCGCTCCGTCTATAGCCCTCAACGCCCTAGTCACCCTTCCCGAGAAGTCAACGTGACCCGGTGTGTCTATCAGGTTGATTATGTATGGTTTACCGTCCATCTCATAGTAAAGGGAGACGTTGGCGGCCTTTATCGTCATCTGTCTCTGCTGCTCCTCTTCGAGGTAGTCTAGGGCGAGCGCCTTGCCGGCGAGAGCTGGCGACAGAAGGCCAGCGGCTGCGAGCAGCGAGTCGGATGTTGTCGTCTTGCCGTGGTCAACATGGGCTATTATCCCTATATTCCTGATGCTGTCCTTATTCTTTAGAATGTCAACTACTTCCGAAATACGTTTAACCCTCGGCATCCATCCTCTGCGTCTAGTTGAAAAACGTCGGTTTTAAATGTATGCTGAAAAAGGTTTATTTCTTCTTCTTACGCCCGCCTTCGAGCTCTCTCTTCAAGCCTTCGACAATCTCCCTTACCTTTGACTTGGTTGTCGACTCCATCAAACGGCTTCCCACGCTGGCGACCAACCCACCGACGAGAATGTCCGCCGACCAACTTACCTCGGTGCCGCCGTCAACCGGGTTTAGCTGCAGCTGCAGGGTTAGGTCTGCCGTGGACTGCATGCCAGAACCTCTGCCGACGATCTTGAGGTTCGACGGAGGGTTAAGCTCCTCGTACTTGAAAGCCATGTTGATGGTCCCCTTTATCATCCCGAGGCCGACTTTGAAGACGGTTTTGAAATTTCTTTCGTCAACCTTCTCATACCGCTGAAGGTCGGGGATTAGCTTGATGAACTTGTCCGGGTCTGTCACGAACTTCCAGACAGTGTCCCTTTCCGCTGCGACCGTGAACTTGTCAGCTATCTTCAATTTCTAAGCCTCTATAACAGGTTTTCCGGAAGCTCTTATCTCCTCGGCTGCTGCCAGAATGGCTTTGATGATGTTAACGTAACCCGTGCAGCGGCATAGGTTGCCGGAGATCCCATGCCTTACCTCCTGCTCCGACGGGTTAGGGTTGATCATCAGGAAGCCCGCTGCAGCCATTATCATACCTGGAGTGCAGTAACCGCATTGGAGTGCATGATGCTCCCAGAAAGCTTTCTGAAGCGGGTGAAGCTGGTCTCCTTTCGCCATTCCCTCTATGGTCAGTATCCGTTTTCCGTCGGCTTGAACGGCAAAGTAGGTGCATGACTTTATCGCCTTCCATTTTCCGTCAAAATTCATCAGAACCGTGCATGCTCCGCAGTTTGTGGTATCGCATCCTATGTGAGTTCCAGTCAGCCCTGCATATTCTCTGATGAAATGAACAAGCAGTAGACGAGGCTCGACCTCGTACGTGTA
>JAWBJZ010000064.1:0-1100 GCA_038832005.1 Candidatus Caldarchaeum sp. | reverse complement strand
TGACGCCATTTATCTCGATGGTAACGTTTCTATTCGCAGGCTCGAACTGTTTACCTGCTTTTCTCCTCGCAGCCATGCATCACCACCTATACCGTCACACCCGCTCTCTCGAAGGCTTTATTTAAAGACCTTCTCGTGAAAACTCTCGCCATCTCTCTCTTGTATTCGGCTGAACCCCTTAGGTCTGATGACGGGTCGGACATGGCGGCGGCAGCCTTAGCAGCCTCCTCGATCAAATCCTTGGAAGGCTTCTGACCCAGCAGTATTTTCTCGGCGTCCGTTGCTCTGAAGGGTGCTGGGGCCACAGCCGTCAACCCTATTCCAACGCGTTCAACCTCGTTGTCCTCGTTCAACACCACGGAAGATGCGACGCCAACGGTCGCGAAGTCTCCAGCTTTCCTTTCAAACTTTAGATAAGCCTGACCGACCTTAGCTCCTTGAGGCACTGGGAGAATCGCTTCGACGAGCATTTCCGTCGGTTTTAAGGCTGTCTCGAACGGGCCCTTGAAGAAGTTGACAGCCTTTATCCTCCTCTTTCTTGTTCCTTGGGCCACGAGCTCAGCATCTAAAGCCAGAGCACAGGCTGGCCAGTCTGCGGCAGGGTCAGCATGCACCAAAGAACCGAGGAACGTTCCCAAATTTCTAACCTGCATGTCGGCTATCTGGGGAGCAGCCTCGGCCAGTATGGGAAGCTTTTTCTTAATAGTCGGAGAATGCTCTATGTCAGCGTGTCTGACAAGAGCTCCTATCCTGACAACCTTACCACCATCCTTAATGTAGTTCAACCCCCTGATGTTGTTGATGTCGATCAAGTACTGCGGAGAAACGAGCCTAAGCTTCATCAACGGTATTAGACTCATACCTCCGCTCAAGATTTTCGCATCCTTATACTTTCTAAGAAAAGTAATGGCCTGCGCAACGCTTGTAGGAGCCAAATATTCAAACTTCCGCGGAATCATCAAACGTACGTGAAACATCCTGCTTAAAAATTTTTTTGAAACCCGTTCGGGACTGTCAACTTAAGGTCTATGGCCGCGAGCCTTACCCTCAAATCCCTGGGTGATGCAGAGTTGGGGTAGGCCTCGGCCGTCTTATAGGTT
>JAWBJZ010000063.1:0-7942 GCA_038832005.1 Candidatus Caldarchaeum sp. | reverse complement strand
GGGTTTGTCGCCTTCACCCCTTATTGGTCCGATGAAACCTCTTACTATCATTTGGTTCCACTCCTCTCAGCCAGCCATGTTCTTAGAGTGGTTCCTTTGGATGCCAACTCATGATGCAGGTAAAAGTTCAGATATTTCGTCAAATCTACGACTTGTATGAAATACTTCTCCTCTATCTTAATCCAGGACAATGTCTTGTCTAGCTGACCTGATGTTGCGTATCCTGCTTGACCTAGGCTGTCCGCGTTAGCAGCATTAACCCATCTTGTTGTCAGGTCATAGTCTATGATAAACGCTATGTTCATTTTTTTCACCTCGTTCAGCAGTTCTGCCTCAGATAGTTCATATGCTTCTTGCTTCATTCTATATCAGACCCCTAGCGTAATCTAGATAGGAATCGTACTCGCTTTGCTCGAGCTCCGCCTTAGCGTTTTTTATCGACTCAGTTGGGTCTACTTGCTGAATACTGAGGTCGATGCCGTACGTCGTCACACCTTCAAGCCTGAACTTCAACAACCCAAAGTAATACTTGTCAGCATACGGTTGTCCAACTCTGGGATTGTGTAAGTACTTTCTAAAGCCAATTAAGATGGGGCTGCCGCTAAGAAGTTCAAGACCTAGGTACAGGAGTCCGAGCTCGGAATGGTTGATATTTCTTGCATGACACTGTAGGCTGAAGGAGGATTCAGGCTTAAAAGCTCTTATCCCGAGGTCTTTCAGCAGCTCTAGATATCCTGAGGTCATGACGGCGTTGGAGAATTCGATTCTCGAGCTCAGGGAGGCTGTTCCAAACATGTCGCAGACTATACATACATTTTCTCCTCCTTCCTGTAGGGTGCACGGCCCTTGTCTTTTCTGAATGCACTCGTCTCCCCAGAATCCTCTATGTCTTTTGCCGACTTCACCGTCTTGGACAATGTAGCAGGATTCCGAGATAAACTCGTCTTTTATCTTCTTTGGGGAGAACTTGTACTCCAGTCTCGACCTAACCGCTCCCTTGATGGATGAGGAAGGTATGTATGGCTTGTCTCTCACCGTCGGTGGTTCTTTGACCTTTGAGGTACCTATGGCTTTTGACGCATCAGCTATACGCTGCTCTAGGTTGCCCGGGATCTGGCCCCTGTCCAAGGAATCCTTGACAAATCTCAGAACTGGTCTGAGGTCAAGCTCTTTATGCTCACCTCGCCATACAAACAGATAGGAGTTTTTGGGGATTTCAGCTCTGAGCCTAAGTTCGATGTTACGCCTGTCTCCCAGTAGCCTGTCTCTGGGAGTGTATGGCCTTCTAAGAACTCTAACCGGGCGGCCCTCTCCTTGCGGCCTGTACGTACTCAAACCACCTCTTCTTGAGGTTGTTCAGCGTCTGGTGGATGTCTGTAAGGTCGAATGCCACGTCTTCGTCGAGTTCGTCGAGCCCCTTTAACGTCTTGACATCTGATAGAGGTAGTAGGGGGCCAGTCTCCCATTCAAGTGTGTAGCCGTCTATCTTGGTTATTTTCACGGCGACCTCTCCAAACCCTCTTGACTTAAAGCCGCCTAGCTTCACCATTCCAGAATTTAGATAATCGAGGGATAACAAGATGAGTCCCAGCAGGTAGTTGGGCAGGTTCCTGATAGTGACGGACCCTGCGAACTCGTGTCCCGGCTCGATGTACTCGGCTTCGTATAATGCACCTCTTCTTACGGCGCCACTCCTTCTGTTAATGGCTATGCCGCTCTTCACACCTAAAGCCACACGACTTGTCGGGTAAAGGTCTTGGAAGTCTACGTGAGAGCCGAAGCTGCTGGAGCCGAAGGTTTTGCAGACCAAACAATAGCGAGCTAGAATTTCTTGGGCGTCCCTGACGTTGTTTGCCCTCAAGGCCCTGTCTAAGGCTTTATGGTATGTGATGTCTCCTGTTGAGTCCAAATACTTGTTGCCACACTGTCCTGCCTCGCATATCCCTTGGATTCGAGAAGACTTGGCTATCAGCTCGCAGGTTGAACGGATGACTCCCTTGAGACTGCTGCCTGGGATGTAGGCTGTATCTCCTCCGGGTAGCCTTACCGTTATGATTGGCAGGTCCACTGCTCTAAGCGGAGGGGCTTTTCCGCTACCGATTCTCAGTGGGCTTTCGTTGATGACGGAAAGGTCGATTTTTAGGAGCCTTTGGAGAACGATGTGGGTGTACCATGGATACGTCATCAACCCACCTCGAAGAGTTTTGCAACGTCGCCTGTAACGTTGTTAAGCTTATACTCGCCATCTTCTATCGTGATTCTCGTTGCCGACAGCAACTTGATTTTTAGTAGACCTAAACCTATGCTTTTCTTTCCACCAACTGTTATCCCTAGCTTTCCCATTCTCTTCATCAGGCCCCGGAGTAGCTTCGCTTCATCGCTTTCGTCGCCTAGAATGTCGATGTTCTCGATGTCCATCGTGCATAGCCACTTCGTTCCAGGGTCTACTTGTTCAACATCGAAAAGTTTTCCTGGATGCTGTCCGCTCGTGAGCCTGTTGATTGAAACCCTACGTCTCACTTCCAAGCGATAGCTGTCGTCTTTAGGGTAGGCGTCATATATGGTGATGTGGGAGGCTATGGTAGGGCCTCCGAAGACCCTGCAAATTACGCAGGGAGTGTATCCCTCACGTTCCTTATCCATCCTATCTAGCTCCTCTTTCGGATTCAATATGTCGCATACCTTGTAGTGGTCAAAGGTTGCTCGAGCAAGGCGCTCGGCTTCACTTCTGAGAACCCCCTTCAGGCTGCTGCCTGGGATGTATGGTCTGCGGCCTCTTTTCACGACAGGGTTGTCTACCGCACCGACGATAGCTGAGCCGGACCCAATGGATAGTGGTGTTTCATTTACCATCTCCATTTTCAGCCCATATAGAGTTTTGAAGCTGTCGAAATTACCGTATCCCAACATGTTCACCTTATGCTCTCTACGAATTTCTGGAATGTGTTGAGCGGTCCTCGGGGCCCCGACTCACGAACCCACTTGACGAGAGTAAGATATTTCAAGACTGTTTGCGCTAGTTTCTCACTATCAGTTTTGAAGCTTTGGTAGAATTGATTCAAATGTTTTACTAGGATGCTTGCTCCATGCCGTGGGATCTCTCCCCTCGCTGATTGTCTGACTATGTGCAGGATGATTAGGTGGCAGGCGTCTACTGCGTTAGGCTCGCTCTGAAAAACTTCTATCAGCTGGGATATGGTTGTTTTGTCGGCTCCGCTCAAGGTAGTTCCGGCTTCGACTGCATAATCATATATTTTCTCGCCTGTCAGTTCTTCGGGGTTTGTTGTTGCTTTGCTCATGTGTGAACACTTATTGTATTTATCATATATAAGCTTTCCCTAATCCATTCTCCGGCATAGTTTCGGAGAGACCAGAGCTTCTCTGAAAGACCCATGAATCCTCTTGTTCTGGCTTGGTTTTGTTGTTAAGGGTTTCTCGAATTTGTTCGAGTTCTGGAATGGTGGGCTGAACGCTGTTCCGATAGGGGTTGGCTAGTTCTACTGGTATGGTGGTTTTGGGTGAGGATGGGGTTGTGTGATAATAGGAACACCGAAAACATCCTATGTTCCCTCGGTTGGGATCAGACCAGATAACCTTCGACCACATCTGAGGCTACGCAATACTGAACTCCCAATTCTCTTGATGGAATCTATGCGTCTATACTACGAGACATGACTTCGAACCTGATTTTTGAACGAGCCATGTTCACGCCGGCGTAGGTGAAGGCAGTGTTCATGTTTTAATCCACGTGAAATCAAAGACTTTAGTGGAAGAGTACAAGACCAAGTGTGTATCTGAATCGCATGATATTCTCGTGTTCTGCATTACTTTTTCGACTGAGTCTGGCTGACCTATCCCCGGCCGTCTGTGAGCTCTGCCTCTCCCACGCAGGAGCTCTCGTTTTTATGAAGCAGTGTTGTAAAGTGTTGAAGCAGCCTGCTTCCTACTAGGCTCTTCACCACTCCATGCTTTGGCGTGATCACTTCCGTGAGCATGGTTATGCCGGCTAGCTCTGCTTTCGCAATGCTTTTCCTGAACACCACAGTTCCAACCATCGTCCTGTAGACGGGGAACTCGTCTTCAGGCGCCTCCGACAACGACAGCTGCATGGACTGGTAGGTTTCACGTGTGAGCATTACATATCCGTCGAAGCCCGTGTCAATAACGGCGGTGAACAAGGTCTCGCTTCCAGTTATGATGTTGCGTAGTTTCAGGATGGTTGTGTGAAAATTTTCGGGCTTTGAGCAGCTATAACGGCTGAAGACTGCCCGCAAGCCACTCCCTCAAGTCCGGGCGAGCTCCCACCTTCGCCACGATGCCGTGCTTAAACGCTTCCGACCGATACGCCTGCCTCATAGATTCCACAACCTCATCGAACCTATCAGACACTTTCACAACTCTGCCGCCCGCTATTCCAATCAAGCGCCCACTTACCGAGGGGTCGGACCTGACTCTCCTAAACACCGAATTGTTGACGGCCTCCTCACTCAGAGGCATATCCCCCGAAGTCTCTGACGAAGCCGTTTCAAGATACTTCCTGATCGCCTCGTCAATCAACACGTATACGGACTTGCCTCTCTCTGCAGCCAACGCCTTGAGCCTTCTGTAATTTTTTCTGTCTACACCTCTGACGAAGATCCCCTTACTGTTCAACAATTTCTTATCAACGAGCGCAGATATTAAGATATCAATCAAAATCCAGGGTTGTGCAAACTTCTAGAAACAGTCGGCGTCCGACGGGCTCGGTGACGATGCTTGTTTGGAGTCGCTCGCAGTTGCAGTCTCGGGATGTGGTTGTGTTAATGTGTTGAATGCCGGCGCATGTCAAGCGCTCAACGCTTCTTCAATCTCTTTTCCTAGGATTGGTTTGATCCCGTATTTCTCATCTCCTTACTTCCTTCGAGAAGCTTAAGTACGTTCTATACAGCTGGGTTCGATGTATCTGGGTTTCTCGTTCTCTATAGTTTCTCGAATCTTTCGGAGGTGGCTTGTAGTGTTTTTTCGTGATTTTGTTAAAGCTTAACTATGGATGGTTGTTGTTTTTGTTGATGGTTTTCTATACGTTTGAGGATGTTTTGAGGGTTTTGCAGACTTTTCAGGAGACGCCTTGCGAGGTTAGTGAGGAGCTTAGGGGGTGGAGGTGGAGATGAGATGGTGTTATTCCTTTTTCTTCTAATAGGCATCTTAGCTTCTTTCGCCGGCGAAGAACACGCTGTTAATGCGCTTGGTTCTTCAGCGGTGGCAGCGGGTCTGGTAGCAAACATCGGGTTCATATTGTACAACAGGCTGAGAATGTTTTTGAGGAACTTATTCAACAGCGAAATTATAAAACAGCTGCAGCTGATGTATAAGCCTCTTTTGAACGCCCACATAATGTTAAACATGATCGGATATTATGCGGGCACGACACATGGGCTTCTGTATGTCAGACATCTTGAACCGATATCGCTCTCGCTGGTGTTTGTAATGAGCGTGTTGATTGCCAGCGGTATTTTTTTACGATACACCTCAGCCAGAGACGTAAAAATATTCAACAAGCTGTTGCACAGTCAGTTGATACTCTCCATTATGTTAGTCATGCTTGTGATACTGCATGTTATGACTGCTGAAGACTAACGGTAATCTAGACAGTACGCACGGAGTATACGAACAGAAGGTTGAATACGACAGTGGTTGACTCCATTCTCCAAAATTGGTTTTGAGACAGGTTTGCTGAGACACTCATGAATGGACGTGATGCTGCAGCCAACTTTTCGTGGGATTAATTGAATTACGTGAAATAGTATAGCTGGAGAGACGAGTCGCTTTTAAATGTCTCATAGACCCCATGAAACTTTTTTGACTGGTTTGACGACTATGAAGGGTGCTTCTCCTTCCTTCCATGGAGAGGCCATAACCCATGCAAACTTCTTGTAGAAAAGCTGGTAAACCTCTCGGTATTCAGGGCCTTTCTCGAGTATGAAGGCTTCCCCCAACACCATCACTGCTTTGTTGGGCTTGTATAAGTCGATAACTAGGGCGACGCGTTTGTTTTTCTGGATGTTGGCGAGCTTCTTGGTTCCGTAGTCTGTTGCGATGTAGAACTTCGTGTCTTTAAACAGGTATGCTACGGGGACTACGTGGGGCTGGTTGCTTTCATCGCATGTGGCGAGCCTGCAAAGCTCATTCCTTTGTATGAAGCTGAGCTCTGGGTCTGAGAACATGGTTTTGCCTCTGCGCTGGGTTATAAAAAGGGTGTCGTCTATCTTTCAGTAGGGATGCAGGAGTTCGGGAGTTTTTGGCTCTGTTTTAAACAGGATGAAAGACCGTCCAGGCCTGGGGGATAATGTTGGTTAGAAGGTCTGGAGTCTCTCGAGGAACAGTTCAAGGAATCCTCCAGAGTCTACAGAGCTGCATATCTCTGCGTTGTGTTTTTGTTCTGCCCAGGGTCTTCTTTCGACGACGGTCTGGCCTCTACTCATTCCTTCACCGCAGACAACGCATATGTGTGCTTTGGTTGTTTTGAAGAATTCTGGGTTTATGGCTGCGGCGACGGCCATGTGGTCGTGGAGTTGCATGAAGCCAAACCTGTCGACTGCTTTCTTCATGATCTTTGCGGCTGTTTTGGCTGCTGGCGATGACGACGACTCAAGTCTTCCGAGGTCTTGTTGCTTCAACGTGGCTGCAGGGTCGGTGGTGACGTCGAGCCCAACGCATAACGGGTTTACGCCCGACTGGAAGACGATGTCAGCAGCTTCTGGGTCGACGTAGATGTTGAATTCGGAGACGGGTGTGGCGTTGCCGCGGCCGTAGGGCGTTAGCGAAAAAGCTCCATCCATGAATATCATTCTCTCCAGCTTCTTCGGAAGCTCTGATTCTAGCAGAAAAGCAAGGGCGATGTTCGTCGAAGGCCCTGTGGCGACCAGTGTGACGCCACGCTCACCATCAAAGCTTCCGTCAGATACTTGACGGCTCCGGGGAGAGGTTGACGGCTAGGGGGTGGAAGGCCTGCGTCGCCCAGCCCATCCTCACCGTGCACCCATTCAGCCGTCTCCAACTTTTTGAACAAAGGCCTCGAAGCACCCCTGTACACAGGGATGTCGTCAATTCCTAGAACATCCAAAACCCTCAAAGCGTTGGTGGAGGTTTTGTCGACGTGTACGTTGCCGCTGACGGTTGTTATACCGAGGACTTGGAGCTCCGGCGAGTTTAAAGCCAGCATTATGGCGAGTGCGTCGTCGACGCCCGGGTCCATGTCTAAGACCGCTTTAACCATCCGGCTGGAAGAAGCAAATGTCGAGGGTTTTACTAAAAGTTTGCTTTTATCGGGTGGTCCTGGAAATTCGGTATAGTTAATATGAGAACATGTAGGCGATGATGTTGTCCGGCCGGGGTGAAAAATCCTTCAGTCACGATGACACATAGTATCCCAGGCTTGATGGACGGCGATGCTGGGATCGCTGATTTAATGCTTCTGTGTGGGAAGCACGGGCGGATTCCTCTACAACGTGGCTTTCAAGTCAGGGGATGCTCGACTGTACGTGTGGTTCGCCGGCATAACTGTCCTGTGCTTTGGGATGGCGAAGCTGACGTGCGTCTCAAAAACATTAGTCAAGCATTCAAGTTCGTAATGGTAAAAACATGGTCAAGCGCTGGCTGCTTCTTTTCTTGCCCTACGCCGCGCTCGAACCCTACGTTTTCTGCGTCTCGGCTTAGCTTGAATCTGTTTGAGAATGATTTGTCTTATTTCCGGCGATAGTGTGTTCAGTGCTTTGTTCAGCTGCTTGGAAAGTTCTAAAGCCTCTAGTATTTTCTGGGATAAAC
The DNA here is from genome assembly GCA_038832005.1 of Candidatus Caldarchaeum sp. Taxonomy (GTDB): domain Archaea; phylum Thermoproteota; class Nitrososphaeria_A; order Caldarchaeales; family Caldarchaeaceae; genus Caldarchaeum. Next base: position 139 of record JAWBJZ010000063.1, on the reverse strand, counting down.
TCTTTTTTGGCATGGGATTTACTATTGCTGGATGTTTTTAAGGATTTGCTCAGCAGAGGTTCAAGCATGCAGAGATTCAACGCATAAAGGTAATCCTGTATGAGCCTAGATGTTAATCCGATTCTCGGCAGCAAACTGC
>JAWBJZ010000062.1:3338-8272 GCA_038832005.1 Candidatus Caldarchaeum sp. | reverse complement strand
GTTCTTCGAAAACATCACTTAGACAAATCATAACACTATTCTCGAAAACATCGGTTTTACCTCCTCTTTATACGAGTGTATTCGCTAAAGCACGGGCCCTGCTTGACAAATGGGATTACGGCCAGTCCGAGGTTCTGAACTTTCTGACAACGCAGCTGAAGACCCCGCAGCTGAGAAACTTGATGATGCGGCTAAACCACGCCCTCAAAGCCGGAGTGTCGCTCAAAGACTTCGCCCAGATCGAGTACAACAAATATTTGGCGGAGATGACGAATGAGTTCGAGAAAGGCCTCGAGAAGCTTCGAAGGCTGGTTGAGGCGTACACAACGCTGGTCAGCATAGTGTCGCTGCTGATGGTGTCGTTCCTTCTAGTTTCCACTATATACGGCGTTGCAGAGAAAGGTCAGATGATGGAGTCTGGAATACTGCTGATAGCTTTGATGCTGAGCTCTACAACGCTCTTTCTTCTGACAAACATTCTCAGACGAGGCTTGCTCAACCGGTATGCGTACAGGCCGAAGCAGCTGGCATTTGTCGAGAAAATGACCCGCCCTATCATGGCTCTGTCGTTTGCAACAGTTGTCGGAGCTGCTTTTCTCCGCGGATTGTCGGGTGGGCAATCGACACTGTATGCTTCGGCCGCTATGGTTGTAGGCGGAGGCCCAGCGGCTTTGCATGGGTTTATCGGCAGAAGATGGCATAGAAAAATCAGCGCGACTGAAAGCACTCTGCCTATTTTGCTTAAAAGCCTCGGCGACTATCTTTCTGCAACAGGCTCGTTCAAAACAGCGTCACGTATGCTGAGCCTAAGCGATTTCGGGCCGTTAAACAAGCTGGTAAGCAGGTTTGAGGTCAGACTAAAGGCTGGCCTGTCCCCGTTCATAGCTTTGAAGGTGTTTGGAATGGAGTTGTTAGGTAGGCTGGGCGAAAAAACCCTCGCGTGTCTGGCGGAGGCTTTAGAAGCCGGCGCCTCCCCTTCAACCGCATGCAGCATCTTAAGCGAACACGTCTCAAACACGTTGATGAGGGATAAGAGAAGAAGCCAGGTGACCTCTTCTCTAAAATCTCTTGCGATCCCGCTGCAAGCCGTGTTATCAGCCATTTTCGCCCTGATGGCGACATTGTTGACGATCTTGTCAGACATAGCGAAAATGACGCAGTCGTACTTAACGCTCATAAACCCCCCTGACCCTGGCTTAGCCATCAGCTACTTCTACGCCGTGATTCTCATCACATCGTTCATAACAGCGGTGAACATATACTTGGCAGACGGCGACTCGGTTTTCACCTTCACATACTACTTTGGATTGCTGCTGCTGGTGAGCGGAGCATCGTTCTGGAGCATGGCGGTCGGCAGCAGTCAGATACTATCGTCCTTCGCTGGAATCTCGGGCCGAATGTCCACGCTGGTGCCCCAAGGATAAAAGCCATGACCTCCACAATCCACTTGAATATACAAACCAACCTACTGCTGTTCACGATGCTGGCGGTGTGTGTTGTCGCCCTATACTCGTTAATCATGGTTTTTGGGGTCAGGCGACTGGGTCAGCCCAAAGCTCAAGTCGCCGAAGTTCCTCAACCAATCGCCGCAGCTAGGCCACGGACAGCGATGCCGGTCAGACGTCAGCCCACCCGTCCCATGCTGAAACCACCCTATAACAACAATCCCCCCGGCCTCGAGAACGCTGACGACAAAAACCACGACCAGCTTATTCAAGAATACCGTAGAAGGTTGGACAAGCTGGACGAAACGCTTAAAGCCCTTGAGGACCGGCTTAAAGCACCTGAACATCAGACGGCGGAAACGCCGGCGGTTGAAGGCTTCGACGTCGGTGAGTTGAGAGAGCTGCTCAGCCTAGCCAGCAGCATTAGAGATGAGGTGTCGAAGCTGGTGGGTAAACGTGCAGCCGCCGTCAACTAGGCGGAAAAACGACAAATTTATCGGCAGGATGACGTAACTGACAGCTTGTCTATGTATAAACGCTATATACCGCTGAGGTCTGGGGATAAACATGCTCAAACCGCCGATAGAGCTTCTGGAAAAGCACTACAAAGCCATCCGGTCTCGCCGCTCCTACCTGATATTCAAGGTTCAAACCCTGATAAGCAGGGCGGCAAGGGACTGGCTTGACTCCCACAACTTCCTGGAACTCATTCCCCCCATCATAGGGCCTGTGACGGACCCTGGGATAAGAGGTGCTAAACAGGCAACCATAGACTATTACGGTAGAGAGTACAAAGTGATGAGCAGCGCCATCCTCTACAAACAGATGCTCGCCACAGCCTTCGGGAAAATCTACTTCTTTTCACCCAACATAAGGCTTGAGCCCATCGAATCCGCGACGACAGGCAGACATCTCGCCGAGTTCGTGCAAATAGACATCGAAGAAGCCGACGTAGACTACAAGGCTGCTATGAGCACCGCTGAACAACTGCTGTCATATGTGGTCAACTACACACGAGAGCATGGGGCAGAGTATCTGAAGGAGCTTGGGAGAACCCTGCCAAAGTTCAACCCGCCTTTTAAGAAAATAACCCACGCCGAGGCCGTGGAAACTCTCAGGTCGCTCGGCGAAAAAGTAAACCCCACCGCTGAAATCCCATGGCCGCAAGAGGAAAAACTTTCACACGTCATCGGCGAGCCCTTCTTCATCACTGACTACCCCAGAGGAGCCAGAGGGTTCTACGACATGGAAAACCCTGAAAAACCTGGAATCCTCAAAGACTTCGACCTCCTCTACCCCGAGGGATACGGAGAAGCTGCCTCAGGGGCGGAGAGGGAGTACGAGTATGCGAAGGTCTTGGCGAGGCTTAGGGAGAGCGGTGAAAACCCCGCCAAATACGGATGGTATCTGGACATGCTCAAGGACGGGATCAGGCCGAGCTCCGGATTTGGAATAGGGCTCGAAAGGCTTACGCGATACGTGTGCGGCCTGCAGGCGGTTTGGGAAGCGAGGCCTTACCCTAAAGTAGCTGGAGTATATTCTCCGTGAGCATTGGTTGAAAACACCTCCTATAACAGGCCTGTTGTTCAAACTCTTCCGAAGCAGAGAGTCTCTGAGAAGGTTTACGCAACAGTATCCCGTCGAGCAGGTGGCTGACCGCGCTCTGAAAGGCAGGCAGTCCATCTACCCGCTGACAGAGCTTGACGAGTTTGGAAAAGCGTTGCTGGGAGCCCCAATCTACCAGCCGGCGCCCACGAGACACGACACCCTCGACAAAATACTCATCGTTCCCCCTCTCTACACTCCACTGAGGCTCAAGAAGATGGAGGAGCTGATGAGGGAGCCGATGTTCTCGGACGTTGAAACAACATGCTTCTTCGGAGGTTTCAAGTCATCCATGCCCGTCGCAATCGCTTCGATGGGCTCCACACCAATCTACAACAAGGTCTCCGTTCACGTCGCACGGGCCGCTGCAGAGCTCGGCGTCCCCATGGGGGTCGGCGAAAACGTGGCCACAGTCTGGGGATACGCGAAGAGAACGAAGCCCAGCCAGCCATGCTTCAAAGAGAGGATTATGTCTTACTTCGAGAAAGCGCCAGAGGGAGTTGGCGGAGTGTTTATCCAGCAGAGCGTGGAAGACGCATACGACGAGCTTTGGAACAGAGTATACTCTGACCCCGACATAACACCTTACATTGATGAGGGACGGGTTGGGTTCGAGATTAAGCTCGGACAGGGCTCCAAACCAGGGCTTGGCGGAGAAACAATCGTCCAAAGAGACATGGCTATGATGCTGAGCCAAAAGTATGCGTTCGACGTAGACCCGAAGACCGTTGAAAAACCCTTTTACGAAAGACATTCAGCCCCCGGCACTTTCACTCCCGAGATACTCAGGAGCATGATAAGGCTTATGAGGAACAACTATCCCAGGGCAAGGGTTTGGATAAAATCAGGACCATACCGAGATTTGGTAGACGTGGCCATGCTCTGCAACGCCGAGAAAGCTGATGTGTTCTGGGTCGACGGGAAGGAAGGCGGAACAGGACTAAGCCCGGTGACGGCGATGAAAGACCTTGGGCTGCCGCTCATAGCATGTCTCGGAAAAATCTCCAAGCTTAGCCGAAGCTCTGACATCGACTTCATATGCTCGGGCAGGCTCGTCGACGGAGGCGACGTGGTGAAAGTCCTGTGTTTCGGCGCTTCCGCAGCCGGGCTCGGAAGACCGATTGTCATCGCCGCCTACACCAACGGCGAAGACGGCGTCAAAAAATATCTTGAAACTCTCAAGATAGAGATACAGTTCCTCACCTCAGCCGTAGGAAAATACCATGTAGCTGAACTCGGCGTAGAGGACATAGCTTCAACAGATACACAGCTTGCAAGAGACCTCGGCATAGCAAGCGTTTACGGCTGAACCGAAGCCATGCGGCTCAACGTGTTGAAATCCTCCTCAGGTATCTGCCTCACACTTCCCCTGAAATAGAACTGCCATTTCTCTTTCTTTCTTATGAAGGAGAGGTGTTGAGCCGCGTCTTCGGCTGGCAGAGGACGTTTCCAAAGTCGGGCGTCATCAAGTCTTATGAAGTGTGTGAGTTTTTCAGAGGGAAGGCCGCGTATGTGGAACCGTAGCTCGTCGGTGACGGGTTTAGGCTCTTCGGAGAAGCTTCCGTCTCCTATGAACATCCGTCCCTCGCGGCCTGTGGCGTAAAACACGGCAACCCCGTTCTCCTTCAAAGCCTTAATGGCGGCGACACGCTTGCTCACCAGCCAAATTTTTCCCTCACCCTCACCTCAGCAATCTCCCTGGCGGGAATAACCTCCTTGCCGAAGACATGGTCTCTTACTACAAAGACCCAGCAGCCCATCGGGCAGAGTGCGGATTACGCTTTATATATTTTTTACAGCACCGTGACGGACTTGGCGAGGTTCCGCGGTTTGTCAGGGTCGAGTCCCTTAAGAACGGCGAGGTGGTATGCGAGGAGCTGGAAG
>JAWBJZ010000062.1:0-3328 GCA_038832005.1 Candidatus Caldarchaeum sp. | reverse complement strand
GGGATGGCATAGGGTATTGGCGTCAGCAGGGGATGAACGCGCGGCAACCCTATGTAAAAGTCGGCCAGCTGCTTCAGCTCCTCGTCGGCGGCGTCGCCTAAAACCACTACATACGCTCCCCTGGCCTTCATCTCCATGATGCTTCCAAGGTTAAGCTTCCTGTACTCATCAGGTGGTGCGACGAACAAAACCGGAACGCCTGGCTCTATGACGCTTATCGGCCCATGCTTACTCTCCCCAGCGGGATAGGCTATGCACGGAATGTATGAAAGCTCCATTACCTTTAGACGTCCTTCGTAGGCTGTGCTGACCGAAACACCCCTGCCCAGCATAAACAGGAAATTCTTAGGAGCCAGAATTTGAGCCAGCTCCTGTACATCGGGCCCGCATCTCGCAAGAACCTCCTCAACCACCCTTGGAACCTTAGCCAGCTCCGCCTTGAACTCATCCATCTCAAACTGCGCAATCTTCCCCCTAAGCCTAGCCAGCCGCAACGCAATCTGCGCCAGCGCAAGCACCTGAGATGTGAAGGTTTTCGTGGCTGCAACGCCGATCTCGGGCCCCGAGTTTTGAAGGACGTAGGCTCGTGAGACCCGGGTCAAGGTTGAGCCGACGGTGTTTGTCAGCCCAAGAATGGTGCACGCCCTCATCCTCGCAAACTCGAGGGCGTTCAGCACGTCGGCAGTTTCACCCGACTGGCTGACGGCGAGCACAACGCTGTCTGCGCCCAGCGACCCGCCGTAGTTCGGAATGAACTCGGAGGCTATGACCGGATACGTCGAGATTCGGGCCATGTGCGAGAGCTGGTACGAGCCGGCTAGACATGCGTTGTAGGAGGTGCCTGCGCCAACCAAAAAGATTACACGGCCTTTGTCAAGAAGCTCCGCCAAAAGGTCTACATAGTCCCGCTGAAGTCTGAGCGTGTCTCTCAGGGTCTGAGGCTGTTCGAAGATTTCCTTGAGCATGAAGTGGGGATGGCCTTGTTTTTCAGCCATCTCAACGCTGAGCTCGACGTGTTTAACGGGTCTGTCGACTATCTGGCCGCTTTCTACGCGGATGATTCGAAAGCCGTCCTTGGTCAAAATGGCTGCATCACCGTCATGTAGGAAGACCATCTCCTTTGTTAAGTCAAGAAGGGCGGTCATGTCTGAAGCAACCATGTTGAAGCCCATTCCCACGCCTATTATGAGCGGAGCCTCTTTTCTCGCAGCCAAGAGAGTTCCAGGATTTGTGGACGAGATGACTGCGAGCGCATAACTTCCCTCAAGCCTTCGCAACATCTTGACAAACGCCGTCTCCAGGTTTTCCCCTGTTTTGAGAAACTCCTCGAGCAGATGCGGAATAACTTCAGTGTCGGTTTTAGAGCTGAACACATGGTTAAGGTCGGTCAACTCTTTCTTCAGCTGTAGAAAATTCTCCAGAACACCGTTGTGGACGGCTGCAATCTTGCCGCTGCAGTCGGTGTGTGGATGCGCGTTAACCTTTGTGGGGGCGCCGTGGGTCGCCCACCTCGTGTGCGCTACCCCCACATCTCCCAGCAGCTTGTCAAAGCCTAGCCTGCGGTTGAGCTCGTCAATTCTGCCAGCATCTTTCTCCACCAGGAGCACGCCGTCGTGTATGGTTGCTACGCCCGCCGAGTCATATCCTCTGTACTCAAGCCTTCTCAAAGACCTGACCAAAATCGGCGCCGCCTGAGACCCGCCAACATATCCTACGATCCCGCACATGCGTAAACCGCAAAACGCGCGTTTATAAACACGATTCAAAGGTTCATTAACCGGTTAAACCGATTTTTACAGGTTATGAAAAGGGTGAAGCTTGTTCACGGTCGGCGGGAGATAGATGTGGTCTTATCTGAAGCCGGTTCTGCCAAGTTTTTCTCGTCTAGGCTTACGGCTCAGATTGCTGGAGCTTTTCACGAGCCAGATTATCCGGCTAGGGTCGCGGAGAGTCTGGGTGTTAGCAAGCAGGTGGTGGGCCTTTACGTCAGGAAGATGTGTAAGGCTGGTTTGTTGACCGAGGTTGGTGAGGTGGAGGTAAGGGGTGGGAGGGCTAGGCTTTACCGAACAACGGCCTCGGGGCTTGCGGTTGTTTTTCCCAAACATCCATGGCGGCGTCTCTCCAAGATGGCTGACATGCCGGGGAAGCTGTCTGCCTTTCTCCATCCGTTCGTTAAGGACGGAAAACTGAACGGCTTGGTCGTGGTAGGCTCTCCGCATCCTCACGGGCCATTCAGGTCTGTTGCAGCCGATGGACACTATGGTTTTCAGCTTGGGCTTTTCCTCGGGAGATACGTTGAACTACCCGCCGACTTCGCTGTAAGGCTTGACGTTGACGTCAAGTCGGAGAAGCTGCATGAAAACAACATGCTCCTGCTTGGTGGACCGGGAACCAACATAATAACAGCCTCGGTGAATAGCAGCTTGCCGATAAGGTTCATTGAAAACAACTACTGGGCAGGCCTAGTCTCACCCAAACAGAAATACGCCAGCGAGTTCACCGGCATAGTCGCGAAAACACCCAACCCCAGCAACCCCGACAACATTGTCATAGTGCTGGCTGGGTTAAGAGCCTCTGGAACAAAGGCAGCCGTAATATCGCTGACGACCCGCTGGGAGAAATTGTTGCAGTCTTACGAGGGCCAGGATAGTTGGGCTGCGGTTGTCGAAGGACTCGACCTAGATGGAGACGGAAAAATAGACTCAGTCGAGATACTTGAGACGACGTAGCTCCTCAGCCAAAGATACGGCTCTAGTAAGGTCTTCCGTTGTGTCTACGTCGGTCAAAAGCCGTCTGTCGAAATCTATCACACAAGTGTTGATTTTCTTCAAAAGCGTTTTCGCCCCAACGTCGCCTTCGAGTGTAATAAGATGATGGAGCACCCGCCTTGAAAAGACGACGGGATTTACAGGGTTGCCGTCAATTCCTGCCGACACGGCGTCAAAATCGCCGGAGGAGAACACCTTAACAAGATGGTTCACCACCTTCTTTGTGAAAGGCATGTCAGCCAGCACAACCGCAAGTCCCTCCGCGTCGGACGGCGTCCAAGACGCCGCAACCCTCAACGAAGAGCTCAGACCTCGCTCAGCATTGAGGTTGACGAGCACGGTGAAGCCCGAGGGTACCAACCCTCTTTTTTCATTCATTTTCCTCAGCACCACAGCTCTGTAATCGAGCTGGGCGATAGATTCTAATGCCCATGACATCAGGGGTTTGTCCAAAATCTTGACGTGGAGTTTGTCGTCACCAAAGCGCCTGGAGAAGCCGGAGGCCACAACAACGCCTGCAACTTTCAACCACGACCCCATGCTGTTTTTCATCAAGGTTG
>JAWBJZ010000061.1:0-8512 GCA_038832005.1 Candidatus Caldarchaeum sp. | reverse complement strand
GTTCCTAAACTACCATCTAGGCTGGGGTATAGAGAACTCTTGGGTTGTCTGGCTGTCCTCAGACCCTTTCTCCCAGTCGGCTAAGATGCTGGGTTATCTGACGGCGTTGATACTTCTTCTGAGGTCCTATTTGTCGCAGGCCTCCTTGGTTGTGAAAGGTTTCATGGTGTTTTCCGCGTGGCTTCTCGGCAGCCCGACTTTCACCCCGCAGATGGCTGTTTGGCTGATACCGTTCACATCGGCCGTGTCAAGACTCTGGTTTTGGATACCTTTGTTCGAGGCTGCAAACGCGGCGATAATCTTCACATGGTTCACGACCGGCACGCCGACACATCCTTGGACGCCTCCCCAAACGATGGCGTTGCTGAGAGCAGCGGCGTTGGCAGCCATGTGGATAACCGCCTACAAGTCAACAACGCCGATACGGCTGCAGCCCGTGTTAAAAGTGGATGAAAAATGAGCTTGAAGGTGTTGGTATTCGTTTACGTGTCGATTCTTTCCGCGCTCCTGTCCGCCCACATGGTTGTTCCAGTCGTCGGCCTCTACATGACCGTGGTGTTAGGCGCTGGACCGTTGATGGTCGGGCTTGTCTACAGCATCGGGACCCTGACCTCTTTTGTCCTGAGGATTCCAGCGGCGTGGGTTAGCCACAGGCTTGGGGCAAGGAACACGATGGCTGCAGGCCTCGTCGCCAGCACGGCCGGAAGCGCAGTGTACGGAGTTGCAACAACTCCCGAGCACATGGTTGTAGGCAGTCTGCTGAGAGGTGTTGGCTCGGCTTTCTTTTTCCCATCGGCTCTTTCAACGGTGTATGAGGAGGCGGAAGGAGGTAGGGGAGATGCACGAGGCCTCGGATACATGCTGACGGCTCCAGCATTGGGGATGGCTGTTGGACCCGCTGTGGGAGCAGGTGTCCTATCCCTCACAGGCTACCGGCCCACTTTCTTCACAGCGGCCGCAATCTCCTCTATAGGGTTTCTGAGCATACTTTCCGTAGAGAGTCATGTCAAAAACAACGTGCAGGGAGCGGTTAACTCTCTCTACGACAAAAGATTCCTAAGCCTGTTAGTTTCAAGGTTCTTCATCAACTACATCACTGGAACCGTCTCAGCCTTCCTTCCTCTGATGGCTAAGATGGCCCTCGGATACGAGGAGCCGGTCATACTGCTGCTTTTCTCCGCTGGCGCTGCGGTGAATCTTCTATCTCGCGCTTTGATCGGGGCTGCTGCTGGAAAGCTGGGGGCCCAAAATTACATTCTTGCAGGCTCTTTGACGCTGTCCGCATCCGCAGTGTTGCTCAGCTTGACTAACGAGTCTTTGGTTTGGGCGGGCATGCTGCTGTACGGGTTCGGGATGGGTGTTTTCGTCGTCGGAAGCGTTTATCTAACAGGGCTCATCCTTCCCCCGGAGTCGAGGACGATGGGTTTCGCCTTGCTGACGCTTGTGATTGATTTGGGAAGCTCGGCGGGAAACTTTTTCTCAGGCGTCGTGCTGACGGTTGCAGGTTTTGCTGAAGTCTTCATCATAGGGGCTTTGGCTGGGCTTGTTGGCGCTGCCGTGGACGTTTTCAGCCGACGATGGCCTTTGCCTTCAGAAAGACGGCGTCAAGCATCCGTTGGGTAAGCCTGCCTGTGTTCGTGTTCTGCCGCGATGGATGGTAGGATGCTATCAGCGTTGGAATCTGTCTTCCATAAAGCGTTCCTTCCAGCTTGTAAACCGCGCCATGGCGGAAGACAAGCCTCCTGCTCTGGAGAAAGCCTTCGCGCCTCAGCAGCCTTATGTAAGTGGAGAAGGCCAGCCTGCCGAGCGTCACACAAACCTTCACCTTATCAAGAAGCCTAAGCTCTTCAGCAAGGTATTGAACGCAGTTGTTTACCTCGCTGCTGTTTGGCTTGTTGCCAGGCGGGGCACATCTTACGACCGCCGTCAGATACGCGTCTTTAAGGATGAGGCCGTCATCACGGTTTTCGCTTCTGTCGATGTTCGCGAATCCAGCCCTATACAGTGACTTCATTAAAGTGTTGCCGCTTGAGTCGCCGGTAAACATCCTGCCAGTCCGGTTGCCGCCGTGAGCCGCTGGAGCAAGCCCTATCACGAGCAGCCTTGCGTTAACGTCGCCAAACCCTGGCAACGGCTTCGCCCAGTATTTCTCAAGCCGGTAGCGTGGAGGCGGGTTTTCAGCCGCTTTCTCACGATGTCTGACAAGCCTCGGACAAAGCCTGCATGAGATTATCCTCGCGTTGAGGTCGTCAAGGCTCATAGCCTTCTACGCAGCATCCCACCCTCTCCGACGAAAGGGTTGTTTTTCTTCTCCCAGCCCAGCGTAGTTAAAGGCCCGTGGCCCGGCAGGACCTCAACTTCGTCGGGAAGCTTGAAAAGCTTGTTGACGATCGAGTCGACGATCTGCGAGGTGCTGCCGCCGGGGGCGTCGGTCCTACCTATCGAGCCTTGGAAAAGCGTGTCGCCGCTGAAGAGGAGGCTGCCGGCGTGGTAGCATACGCTTCCGGGCGAGTGGCCTGGTGTGTGGATAACTGTTAGCTTCTCCTCTCCAACCTGTATGACCTGGCCCTGGTCGACGTAGCCGTCGGGGGCAGGTGGGTCGGCTATCTCTATTCCAAGAAAGTTTCGCGTCATCTCCTTGCTCATCAGAAGTATCTCCATGTCCTGCCGGTGGATGTAGAAGGGTATGTTGAGCGCGTTTTTCAGGTCGTCGACGGCCATGACGTGGTCGAAGTGGCAGTGGGTTGCGTATATTGCAAGGGGTTTGAGCTTGTTTCTCTGTATTGTTTCGAGGATTTTCCACGCATCGTCTCCAGCATCTATAATGATGGCTTCACGTGAGACGCTGTCATAGGCTATGTATGAGTTGCTCTGAAGCAGTCCAACCGTGTTAACGAAATACTTAAGCGTCAACCAAACAACCCGGCTTCAAGCCACTATATAACAACATCTTTGACGGCGTCGGGTTTGACGGCCCCTTTCTCCGTCAGATACATGTAAACGTGTTCTTTGCCTACCTTTTCGAAAACAGGGTTGAACACCGATAAACCATTTTCTGCCGAGACTTCTTCAGCAGGCCCGTGTTCGTTCTCAAACCTCTCTGCATACTTCCAAGTGTCGCAGGCTACGTAGAAAGGTTTACCGGCTTCTTTCGCGAGCAGAGCTAGGGGTCTTACGCCGACCTTGCCTGCGAAAGAGCCGTCTGGAAACAAAGCGTCACCACCTACTAAAGCTGCTTCCGAGGCGTCGACAGCATAGCCTGCTGCAGCGTCAACACAGACAGTAACCCTCTTCAAACGCTTCAGCTCCGACGCCATGATTAAACCCTCGCGCAAAGGCCTCGACTCAAGGACAAAAACATCCCTTACCGTGTCGACCTTTTTCAGGATGTTCAGAACGGTTCCGCTGTGGCTGATTGTGGTTATAGTTTTGCATCCGGCCAGCTGTTTTTCCGCATTTTCTACAAGCTTTTCCACGTTCATGCGGTAGGCTGTCTCAACCTGTCTGCATGCTTCGACAATCTCGTCAAACTCATAGCGTTTAACCCTTTTTAAGACCTCGTCGTTGAAACGCTTCACTAAAGGCATGGCGGGCCTGGCTTTAGCTATCCTGTCGGACAGCGGCGGAACATCGCGTTGGAGGTTGTCGCTCTCCTCCGCTATTTTCCTGTAGGCTTCTAAAACCATCCAAGCCAGAGCCGTTGACCCGCGTCTCCTCTCTCCGACAATCCCCTCAACTATCTCGAGCGCCTTCAAGGTATGAGCACTAGCTTGCCGAAAAAGCTGTCAGACTCCATCAGCCTGTGGGCTTCGACAGCGTTTTTGAGCGGGAAAGTTCTGTCAACCACCGGCTTGAGCAGTTTTTTCTCGAAAAGCTGTAGAACTGTCGGTATCTCCTGCTTGTTCCATCCATAGCATCCGAGAAGGCTCAGCTGCCGTCTGTATGCGTACCGGATGTTGACTGAGGCGTTCTCGCCCGTCGTTGCCCCTAGGAAGACGAGCTTGCCGCCGGGGCTGAGGCTCTTGACCGTCTCATCCCATATCGCCTGGCCAGCGTGGTCGATCACCATGTCAACCCCAAGGCCTTTCGTTATCTCGTTAACGGTCTCGCTCACCTTTCTCTTCTTCCTGTTGACAACATAGTCGGCTCCGAGCTTGTAAGCCTTTTCGGCCTTCCAGTCCTCGCCCACGGTGGTGATGATTGTAGCCCCGAAGAGTTTGCACAGCTGAATTGCTGCAACACCGACGCCGCTTCCCGCGCCGACGACGAGAACCGTGGAGCCTGGCGTAATACCCGCCCTCGTGACAGCCGCATGCCAAACAGTCATGTACGTCACCATTATGCTGGCGGCTTCATACATCTCCAAGCCGTTGGGTATGGGGTAGAGGTTGGACGCGGGAACGACGATCTTCTCAGCGTACGTTCCGTCTGCACCAAGACCGAGAAGCCGATGGTTCTCGCAGAGGGAGTCGAAACCCTTGATGCAAAACCTGCATCTCCCGCAGGTCACAGCCGGGTTAACCACAACGCTGTCACCTTTCGAGACGTTTGCCACGTCCTCGCCCACCTCCTCCACAACCCCAGCCGCCTCCGCGCCAATGATTCGCGGCAGAGGAACTTTGTAAACACCGCTGCGAATCCATATGTCTATCCTGTTCATCCCAGCCGCGTGAACCCTGACAACAGCCTCACCTCTGCCTGGACTTTTCTCGGCAACCTCAACATACTTGAGGACTTCAGCCGGTCCCGGCTGCTCGAAAACCACCGCTTTCATGCATAACGTCTCCAAAAACATGGTTATATGGTTAGCTTGATGTCGTGTTGACAGTAGCTGGACATGGCTGTTGACTCCAGTCCGCTGGTTTCGCTGGAGAGAGTTGAGGCTTTTTACCGTGTGAGGAAAGGTTTCCTCGGCTCACGGGTAGTTAAAGCTGTTGACGGCGTAAGCCTCTCAATCCATGAAGGCGAGGCCATGGCCTTGGTGGGGGAGTCAGGATGTGGGAAAACAACGGTTGGGAAGCTGAGCATAAGGCTTCTCAAACCCTCTTCAGGCCGGATACTATACGACGGCGTTGACATCACAAACCTTCCCGAGAAAAGTCTTCAAAAGCTGAGAAGGGAGACGCGGATGGTCTTTCAAGACCCCTACTCGAGCATCAACCCCTACATGACCGTAGGCGAGACGGTTGAGGAGCCGCTGATAGCTCATAAAGCCGGAGACAAGGAAGAGAGAACAGAGATGGTCTACAAAGCTCTCGAAGAAGTAAGGCTCACTCCGCCGCAGGATTTTGCTGTGAAGTATCCTCATCTTCTTTCGGGAGGGCAGAGACAGCGAGTAGCCATAGCTAGAGCGATCGTCCTCAAACCCCGCTACATAGTGGCTGACGAGCCTGTCTCGATGATAGATGCTTCAAGCAGGGCCGAGGTGTTGGAGGTTCTCAAAAGGCTTCAAACATCTCAGGGCATAGCTTTTCTCTACATTTCGCACGACCTTGCGACGACCCGCTACTTTTCCGACAAAATCGCCGTCATGTATCTGGGCAGGGTTGTGGAGATTGGTGATGTTGAGGAGGTGTTGTCGGAGCCGCTGCATCCATACACGCAAGGGTTGATAGCGTCTATACCCGAGCCAGACCCGGCCAACAGGTTTGTTGAGAGGCCAGCGATAAAAGGGGAGCCTCCGTCGCCTTTCAACATACCGAAGGGATGTCGCTTCCATCCCCGATGCCCGAAAGCGTTCGACAGATGCATGGTTGAAGACCCAGCTCTACGTGAGGTGGGGAAAAACAGGTATGTGGCTTGCCATCTATACTAGGTTGGCTGCTCCTGTTGCTCTTGCTGTTGGGTCTGCTGCGGCATGAGAGGCTTTTCCTCGGCTTTAGGCTCTGGACCACGTTTCGCCATTGTCTTCAAAGCATCCGAGGCTGCATACCCTGTGTAGAGAAGAGCGCCCGCCAACACCGCAAGCCCGAGAGCCGTCCACGGAATCCTTTCAACATCGACGGACCTGGTTTCAACAACTGTTGCAACCCTCTCCGAAACAATGGTGTTCGTCACGATGGACAGCAGGGTTGCTGTTTCGGTTATCTTCTGTGTTACCGTGGCTGTCACCGTCTGCGTTACGGTTTTCGGTTTCTGGACGGATATCGTCAGTGAATAAGTGCCTGTGGAGCCTCCGAAGCCAGCCACCACTATGTAGTGTGGTCCACGCTCGGCTGCTATGTATTCGACGGCGTCTGTAACCCCTGCCGCACGGACGCTCTGGCCTACAAGCTCCCTCATCGGGTTCAGCAGATACAGGTCGAAGTCTTGGTTAGAGGCCATTCTCACCATCGCAACCATTATGTCTCCAGGCTCGAGCACAACCTTGAAGAAATGAACTTCGCCAGCGGCTAGGTAGAAGGAGTAGGTGCCTGGCCTTATCTCCAGCGCCGAGTTAAACCCAACTCCTGGGACGACCTCCTGGGCAGAAGAAAACAGTAACGATGCCGTAGCCAAGATTAGCAGCAAAGCCTTGACCGTTTTCATCCATCGCACATCGTTCGAACAGCTTATAAACGTTTAACCAGCGAACAACATGGGACTGTCAACTTAAGGTCTATGGCTTTGGGCCTTCCCGTTCGTTGGGGGTGGATAGGGTTGGGGTTGGCCTAGGCCGTCTTGTGGGTTTCTTGAGGTAGTTAGGGATAGGTGGGCTAATAAACCTACAGTCTACATGGATAGGGTTCCATGGTACGGATGGTCAGTGAAGGTTCTGGGCTTGAGGAGGAGGGGAGAGGAGGAACACGATAGAACCGTGGTTCAGCAGGCTGAAGAAGAGGATAAAACAGTTCAACGCATGCTTCCCAACATACAGGCCTGAGGTATCGGAGAGGTGGATAAGGGCATGGATGACCTTAAGTTGACAGTCCCGTTTAGAGCAACGAAACTTCACCTGTCATAATACCTGAGCCGGGTTGGTTACAGGCAGGTACAGTGAATAGTTAAGGCTCTCTCCAAGAAGGTTAAGAGGCTTAATATGGGAGAGGGGTTCAAGGCTTAGGCCTTCTATAGACCTACCGTAAGATGTCTCCAGAACCAGCAACTCCTTCGAACCTACGTCTACCGCAGACCAAACGTTTACGCATGTATTCCTAACCCTAAGCTTTGCCCCGGCCACAGCTCAAGGCGACGGGCACAATATCTATGGCAAGCATAAGCCTAACATAACTTAAACACAGCATTATCCGGACGCTTCCGTCGGTGTTTAGAGTTGAGAGGTTTTTCGGAGAGCTCAAGGACAGAACCAGAAGATTCTTCAACAACACAAACTCAATACTAGTCCAGAAGAGGGCTTATTATTTGCAGTACCAACCTGTCGAAATAAAAACCGCTTTACGTTATCCTGCAATAATTGTTTGACGTCTAAGCGCAAGAGACCACGTGCAAGGAATCATTAACCAACCCAACCTATCATACACCGACAATTAGTTAGAGGGGGAGGTAGGCGATGTACGAGACTGACGGCCGTGAACGGCTACTGTAACTATCAAACTACCCTAGACAACGACAGCATTACAGTGCTTCTTCGCATAGGTTCCTTTCTCTTCTTTTATCTAATCTCAAGGCTCAAAGTCTTCCTGACCTACAATTAGGCGAGCGTCTTCTCTCGGACTGTTATTTCTTCAGAGTTGCCTCTGACAATAATATTTTGGTCTCCCCTGTCTCCTCCGCCTACCCAGAAATCAATAGCTATGCTGATCTGGAACCTTTTGCCACGAGCGTATTCTGATGGTATGACATGTAGTCTTGCTAATATTGGCCCCTGCGTATTCCCTTGCTCGGACCAGTTGATAATAATTGCGTCGGCCTTAGCTGGGTCTTGATTATCAGGTGTGATCGTTGAGCCGATAATGACATCATATGCTTGGTCTTGAAACTGGAATATACGACCTACTATAAACATAACAAAGCCGGCTGCTAGTGCGGCTTTAGGGCCACCAAACGCGCCAGCGATAAGTGTTATTGTTGCCCTAATAGCCCAACCTATATACTGTATTAACCAATCTAATATAGTTCTTTGCCACCGTATTCCTGGATATATGAAGTCACTTGTTGGGTCAAATCGCCAGTCAAGTTCCTCAGGTATAAAGAATATAATAATGCCGGGTTTTTCCCTTAGGCCGTAGATAAAGTACTCTCTTCCAGTTAATTCTCCCCTTCTAACAAATAGTCTTAATTCATATTCGTATTCGTTACCGACGATAAGATTTCGCCGTCCCGTTAAGTAAACGGATCCAATGGGCTCTAGCTGAACCTCAGATGTTGCACCAGTAGGGATAAGGCGTCTATAATATATATCCTCGCGAAATAAAATTGATTCTTCTACTACTTCAAACGCATTAGGAACCTCTTTTCTATTATACTGTGGCTCTATCATTATGTTTCTTTGTGGGTCATAGCCATTCCATACAGCTGTTATGGCATCATATTCGCCGGTTGGAGCATCTTCTGGAAGTTGCCACTGGAAGGT
>JAWBJZ010000060.1:0-8536 GCA_038832005.1 Candidatus Caldarchaeum sp. | reverse complement strand
CGGCAGAGCGGCATGGTAGCGGGATGCCGAAACAACCTCACGTCTTTTTATCCTCAGCGAGGCTAGAGCGGAGTTTAGAGCTGAAACAACCAACGCTCCCGCACCAAGGTAGACCAGCTCTAGTGCTCGATTCTGCTGAACCTCTCTCACCAGACCGGTAAAAACAATCAGGTCGAACAACGCAACTCCGAAGAGGCTGACCAGCGAGCCATAGAACATGGTGACCGCCAGCCTTCTTGCAGAGACGACATAGAGCATGGCCTCAAGCATGGAGTAAACGGTCCAAAAAAATGCCGCTACGGGAAGCATTTCAGAAACACTTAACACCAATGAAGTCAGTGCAAGAAGATATGTCAGGCCTCCGAAAACCCATATGCCTATGTAAGCCACGGCTGTTTTTCCAATCAGCTGTTTCAAGCTTCTCCATCCCAACCCTCTCAACACTATCGAGGCTGGATAAGTGACAATCGTTGGGTAGATGAGGATAAGGACGAGCGGCGTAAGGCATAGGGCGTTGAAGGCGGACAGGAAATAACCGGCCGCAAGCTTCTTCATTCCGCCGGATCGCAAACCTTGCAAAACGGCTTCATATATTTGTTTCTTGCACGAAGGCGCTGAGTTATCGAACAACAGATTTAAACACGGCGAGGGGATGTTCGAGGCATGTGCAGAATGGTGGTTCTTCGGTTCAACGACGCCGGTAGAGACTTCGCGGCAGACGTTTTCGACGCCTTGGTCCAAGCGTCGAAAGACGACCCATACCTTAAACAGATCACGGGAGATGACGGGAGACACTGCCATGGATGTGGGTTTACAGCCGCGTTGAAAACCAGCTTCGGCTGGAAAGTAACGCATGAAAGGTTCGACGCGGAGCCGATGCTAGCGGGGGAGCAAGCATGCAAAGCTAACCTTGAAGCCTTGAGCGAGATGGTGGAAGGGCTGAAGAAGTTGACTGCGAACGCTAAGGAGGCTTCAGTCATTATCCATAGTAGAAGGACGCGCAACGAGCCGAGAGGTGTTCACGGCGCCCACCCATTCAAAGAAGAAACGCTGTTGAAGGCAGGCGGGCAGTATGCGCGTGCGGAGATATACCTAGCGCACAACGGCGGTGTCGAGAAACACGAGATAGCCTCCGAGCTAAACATCCCAAGCCCCGAGCTTTACACGGACTCACACCTCTACCTAAGGTACCTCGCGAGCAAAGTTAGCCTGTGTGGTGTCGACGAGCTGCCTGATAAACTCGCCAAAGCAATAGCCGAGTCTAAGCCCTTGTCCAAGTCCGCGCTCGACCTCGGCATCATGGTCTTCCCACAGGTTTCGGAACCGTTGCTGTTCGCGGCAGGATACGTAGCCAGGAAGGATGATGTCGTTAGATGGAGGTATTATGAGCCGGTTCTCATCGAAGCAGATGGGCTGGTTGGCTATGTTTCCAGCACTGTGAGAGACGTACTCATCCGCCGGCGTGCGGACGCAGGCTTCCGCAGCTTCGACAACTCGCTTGTCATGCTCAAGCTGCCCAAACCGTCCATGCACGCGATATAGGTCACGGGTTGAAGATTCTCGGAATAGCACGCAGCAAGTCGGCAAAGGTTGGTTTAACCTTGTCCGACAGCTGTGAAAGCTTTTCCACCTCTTCTTGAAACAGAGTGATCTTTCCAGCTAAAGCGTTTTCAACAGCCTGCTGCCTGTTTTTCGCACCCGCTATTGCCACGCATCCCTGATGGCTTGCAACCCATGCCAGAGCAGCTTGACCCATAGTTGCGCCATGCACCTTCGCCAGATTATGCAGCTCGTCCAGTAACGGCTGCGCCTTTTCTATGTAAGCGGCGGAGTACAGCTTGTTTATTCGCCTTATGATGTCGCGGGGCCGATTCTGTTTGCTGTACTTACCTGTGAGAATACCCTGCGCCAAAGGGCTGTATGCCAGTATTGTTATGTTTTCAGCCATGCAGTAAGGCATTAGGTCTTTCTCGATGTTTCTTTCAATTAGATTATACTTCACCTGATTAGAAACAATCTCTTCCGACTTGAGATGTTCACGCGCTTTCTGAACCAGCTTGCGCGAGAAGTTGCTCACACCGATAAATCGGATCTTTCCCATCTTTACCAAATACTCCATGGCCCTCATAGTCTGCTTCAACGGTATCAACGGGTTTGGGAAATGTATCTGGTAGAGGTCTATTGTTTTAAGCCCGAGCCTTCGAAGGCTTCTGTCGCATGCTTTAATCACCCCGTCGTAGGTCAGATGGGCCGGCGAAACCTTCGTCGCGATGAACACCTCTCCATCAACCTGCTTCACGGCTTTACCCACGATCTCCTCCGAAACACCTCCTCCATAGACTTCAGCGGTGTCGATCAAATTCACGCCAGCCTCAACAGAAGCTTTCACGGCGTCAACGCACTCGTCCTCCGTGTATGATTTTCCATAACCCCATGAACCGGAGCCGAACTGCCATGTTCCAAGAGCTATGACCGACACCTTTAAACCCGACCTGCCCAGCTCAACAAGCCTCATGGCTTTGATTGGTAAAGCGATGTACTTTTATAAAATCTCATCATGCGTACAAACGAGCTTGAAAATAATGGAAATCAACTTGACTGATGGGAACGTTGAGGAGCATGTTTGTGAGGATGATGTTCTGAGGGCTTTGCTCGGAGGACGTTGTTTGGGTGTTGCTCTGTTGAGTCGTCGGAGAATTTTGGCAGACCCGCTTGAGCCTTCAAGCCCCGTTGTGGTGTCTGTGGGGGCTATGGCGGGGACTGGGTTCCCGCTCGCCAACAGGCTTACGATGGTTTTCAGGTCTCCGTTGACAGGCACCGTCGCCTGGACGCAGACAGGTGGATATGCAGCATACGAGTTGGCACGGCTAGGTGTAAGAGCTTTAATCATAACAGGCGCGGCTGAAAAGCTGTCATGTCTGTTGATTGATTCTAAAGGTGTGTCGCTGGTTGATGCTGAGGGCTTGAGGGGCTGTGGGGCGATGGAGACATGCTCAAGGTTGAGGCAAGCTTATGGGGATTGCCGAGTATTGTCTATAGGGCCTGCGGGAGAGAGGTTGGTAAAAATTTCGACTGTCGTCAACGACATGGGGAGGGCCAGCGGAGTCAGACACGGAATTGGAGCTATCTTCGGCTCTAAAAACCTAAAGGCCATCGTGTTGAAGTCCGGGAAACATGACGCTAGAAAACCACACGACACGCTAAGGTTCGCCCGTTTGATTAGAAAACTCCATGCCAAGATGGCTTCCTCAAACCTACTCAACCATGAAAAAGGCTTGTTCGCCGTCCACGGCACGGCAATAGCCGCCGAAGCCATCGGAGAAAACCACGCATTGCCGGTCCAGAACTACCGTCGCACATGGCACACCGCTTTCCAAGAAGTGGGCGGTCATATGTTGACTAGCACGGTGTTGATGACGAGGCTTACATGCTCAACATGTCCTGTCTCATGCAGACGTGAGACGCTCGGAAAGGGGCTGAGAGGTGAGGGGCCGGATTATGCGCAGATATCTTCTCTGGGTACGAACTGCATGCTTTTCGACCTTGACGAGATAGCATACCTGACACAAATCTGCTACGAACACGGCGTGGACCCTATTGAAATGGGGAACACTCTGGCCGTCTACGCCGACCTGTCCGAGAGAGGTTACGTTCGTCCGAAGCTGGGTTGGGGAGACTACGGAGCGATGGCGTCGTTGGTTGAGAGGGTTGCTGACAAGGAGGAGGTTGGTGAAGTTTTGGCGGAAGGTGCTTTTGAAACGGCTAAGAGTTTCGGAGACGCTGATGCAGCGCCCTCGGTCAAGAAGATCAGCATACAGAACGCCGACCCCAGAGCCGAGCATGCATGGGGTCTGGTAAACGCTGTTGAAAACTTCGGAGGCGCAGCCCATGTCTGGGTTTACCCTCAGCTCGTCAAAAGCTTCCAAAGCCTCGGCGTTGAAACAATCCACGACGACAACCCCGACGCCGAAAAGTTAGCCGAACGCGTTTATGTAAAGCAGACCCAAGTGGCTGTGCTAGATTCGCTAGGCGTATGCGCCTTTTCAGCCCTCGCATTCACATGGCAAGACTACGCGGAGGGGTTCACATCCTTTTACGGAACCGTGCTTGAGGATGATTTCACGACTCTTGGAGAGAAAATCCTCACGATGGAACGGATGCTGAACACGCTGTACGGATTTAGCGAAGACAGCGACAAGCTGCCCAAAAGGTTTGTCGAAGAACCGATACCTGACGGCAAACATGCTGGAGAGGTCTGTCCTTTGAATGATTTGATGAGACCTTATGTAAAAATACGGAGAGACATCGGTTTTTCAGACATGCTTTCGTGTCTTTCCTTCTTATCCTGACCTCATGAAAAGGCTTAGAAACCTCACTCCGAAGTCGAGCACATCACGGGACGAAACGACGCCTACAGGCTTTCCATCAACGTCGACCACGGGAATATGCCTGATGTTAAAGTCCTTCATCTTCTCAACGATGGAGACAACCTCTTCGTCTGGCGAGGCGGTAACAACGTTTTTGGACATTATCGACTTTGCTTTGACATCCTTGCCGAACATCAGATGCGCCGAGGCGTAAAGAATGTCTCTCTCCGTCAATATGCCGACAAGACGGTTTTCACGGTCCACTATCAGAACGCTTCCAACACCTTTGTCCCACATAACCCTGGCAGCCTCGTCGACCGTGGCGTCCTCTAACAGAGTGATGGGAGGGGCTGACATCAGGTCGGAAGCCCTGACAGGAGAGTATCTCGCGTATCTCTTGAACACCGGCACGTTATTACAGACTGCCCGCTGTCTAAAAAACACTGCTGCAGCCGAGGCATCGTCAACTTTCTGGCCGCAAAACCGGAAAGCGGTCACGGCTCCGCCTGATAATATTAGTTTTGCTCTCCCATACACGAAGGGCGAACAAAGGTTAAACTAATGGCAGTCCAACACCAAACCGACCACGCCCCACAGCTCCGGTAGTATAGCCCGGTCAAGTATGCCGGCCTTTCGAGCCGGAGACCCGGGTTCAAATCCCGGCCGGAGCATCATGTTAAATTTCTTCCGCCAGCTTCTCGAGTCTGCGATGCGTCTCCTCACCGACTTCCACGCTCTCGACTTTTTCGTAGCAGTTGGTTGTGCTGTTTCTGTCCTCGTCTGACGCCACGCTCTCCGCCATGGGGAAGAGAATGTTGTTTTCCTTCTCGATATGCTGTCTAATCAGGCTGACGTAGTCTTCGCAGATGCTCAAAAGATTTTCAAGCCCCTTCCCAGTTTTAGAATATGATTCAGCGGATTGTTCTAAACTCTTTATCAGCTGACGGCCAAGCTCATGCTCGTAAAGCATCACGCCTATAGGCCCGCCCTCACGCGGTATTCCACGTCTCTCCATGCATGGGAATAGACATCTCTCCTCCTTGCCGTGATGGCATCTGTCGGTAAAAAATCTCGCAAACTCGATGAACCTTTTCACGCTGTCGACGTCCACTGTGTTGAGCCGCCGCCATTCCTCAACCCTCTCTTCCAGTCTGTTGACGGCCTTAAGGATGGTTTCATGGTCTCTCACCAAAGATTGGGTAAACTCGTCCATGCGTCAGCTGGTGAGAGACGAGTTTTAACCTTTTCTCGGCATTATCGTGACCATGCTCCCCTGACCAAGCCCCGACGGACCTCCCTGAGAAATAGCGTCTTCGGAAAACCTAACCCTCAACGTGTCGCCTTCGTAAATTCCCACTACAACGCCATGCCAGAGGTCTCCTTTGAAGTCTTCGTACAGCACCTCGCATCCTACAAGCTTCTCCAGCACAGCTGGGTCCAGAGGGGTTGTGGTTGAGACTATGCAATCGTCTCCGTCGAAGGCGACGACTATGGCGGTGAGGGTTTCCTCCTCGCTCAACAGCTCTGCCTTTTTCTACTCTGATTAAAAAATTGTTTCCAGCTAAAACTTATTAGTCAACTTGCGGAGCGATGGCCCGCATGTCGTCAGACGAGGAGCTGGAAAGAATAAAAATGCGTAAGCTAGCGGAAATTCTTTCAAACAAGAAAACTGAGGAAGGATCGCCAACTCTTTCGGCGCCCGTGGAGCTAACCGACCTAAACTTCAAGCAGTTCATATCATACCATGATTTCGTGGTGGTAGACTTTTGGGCGGAGTGGTGCGCACCCTGCAGAGCCATCGCACCTGTGGTCAAGGAGCTCGCCAAACAGTACGCAGGCAAAGTTGTCTTCGGCAAGCTCAACGTCGACGAAAACCCGCGTACAGCGTCCGAATACGGCATAATGAGCATACCAACGCTGCTGTTCTTCAGAAAAGGAAGGCCTGTCGACATGGTTGTCGGAGCGGTTCCCAAGAGATACTTGGAATCCCGCATTCAGCAGCACTTATAAAACATAAAGCGGAGCTGTACAAGAAAAATATTGAATGGACACCGCCCTCGAAAAGCTTTCCCCAGACCTCTTGCTGTCAGGGCTTAGGGAAGACTTGGAGAAAAATCTGCGCGTCAAGCTAGCCGACCGGCCGGACAGGTTTCTAATTGAGAGGGCGGTTGCTGGCGGGAAACGTCTGAGGCCACTTCTTCTCCTAACTGTTTTCAAAGCTCTGAACGGAGTAGAGTATCAAAAAGCGCTTGACGTCGCAGTCGCGTTGGAGCTGGCTCACAGCGCAAGCCTAGTACACGACGACATCATAGACTTGGACAAAACCAGGCGTGGTGTCCAAAGCCTTTGGTATCAGATAGGCATGGGAAAAGCGGTTCTGCAGGGCCATAGGATAATCAACATGGCGTTCGACATAGCGTTAAACATCGGAGTTGAGATAGCAAGGATATTCATTGACGCATGGGATAGAGCGTCGAAAGGAATTCTCGACGAGGTTTTGAATAAGGCTGCTCTGACCGACAGGATTTACATGATGATGATTAGAGAGAAGACAGCTTCGTTGTTCGAGGCAGCAGCTCACGCTGGAGCGGTTCTCGCAGGCGCCGACGAAGGAACCGTGGCTTTGATGAGAAGATACGGGCTCGAGGTGGGAACGGCTTACCAGCTCGCAGACGACCTTGTGGAAATCTATGTTAAGAAGAAGAGAGGTGGGCTGATGTATGTTTCACAAGAGGTGAGAGACAGGTTTCTGCACATTTTAATAGCCTCCAAGACGGGCAGTTTGAGGAACGTTTTCAGAGCCGTCGCACCCGTCACACCTGACGAAGATTTTCTCAAAAGACAGATGGTTGAAAGACTCAGGTCAGCTGTCAGGATAGCCCGCGAGCTGAAAGCAGCCCAAACACCGTACAAGGAATTGCTGCAACACCTCCCCATGTATTTTGTTAAACAGATGATTAGCGAAGCGGGTCGCCAAGTTTAAACCATAGTTTACATCGATCCACGCGCGGTTGACGGCGGTAGACTACTTGATTGTAGCGGCAGCGGCTGTCGCGGCATCATGGACTAGAATGGGCATAGCGCTTCTTTTCTCCATAATCTTCTCCTTGATAGTCGGAACAGCAGCCGGAACCAATAGATTCTTCGAGAGGTTGGCCATACCGGTTCTGGATATTCTCCAGTCCATACCCATACTCGGTTTCTTCCCTCTAGCTCTGCAGTTTTTCTACTTTCTTTCGCCGGCCGTAGGCTCTGAAGTAGCGGCCATCTTCCTCATCTTCACAAGCCAAGTCTGGAACATAACGTTCGTTGTTTACGAGTCTACGCGCACTATCAAGACGGAGCTGCTTGACACAGCCAGGTTTCTTGGGATGAGCACGTTGGACAGGTTTAGGTATCTTTACATTCCCGCAAGCCTTCCAAGGGTTCTGCACACCATCCAGCCGTCCTGGGCTAACGGCATCTTCTTCCTGGTTGGTAGCGAAATACTTTCTTTCGGAGAGACAGAAATCGAGCTTTTCGGGCTGGGGACTTTAATCTCAAGGTTCACTGCTGCCGGCGACACTGTGGGTGTTATCGTGACGCTGGCCATGCTTGTCTTAGCGACAGTTCTGACAACGTTTTTCGTTTTCATTCCTCTCACACATTTGACGGAGCCTAGGAGAAGACACGGGGGAGAGGTTTCAGGCTTGAGGCTTGCTTTCAGAAGGTTGATGGGTGTTGCACGGACAATCCCAGTCCATCCCGGCCATGCTTTCTCCGAGTACAACAAAGCGGTCGCAGGGCTTGTTAGACATGTCGCTTTCATCTCCTCAATATTGAGAGGTGTTTTGTTCTTCGTCTTGGGAGGTTTTTTGATAACCCTGTTTATAGCCAGGGGTGAGGAGCTCCTCGCACGTGTTGCCGCAATCGCGGAAACCATCAACGCCATTGGCTTAAACACTCTGGCTCAATCATCCCTCTACTCGTTAGCTAGGGTTGGGGCTGCTGTTGTATTCTCAGTGGCTTGGAGTTTGCCAGCGGCCATCGCTGTTGCTAGAAGGCCGAAAGCGACCGCAGCGGTCACAACGGTTCTCCAGGTCGTCGCATCCATTCCAGTCACCATTTTATATCCGCTATTCGCAAGCCTTCTCGCAGAACAGGATGAGCTTAGAGCGTTCATCATGATA
>JAWBJZ010000059.1:0-9089 GCA_038832005.1 Candidatus Caldarchaeum sp. | reverse complement strand
TCAGAACCCCGCTCAAAATCGAAGAGTACCTATCTTCCCCCATGATTTCAGACCCTCTCAGAATGCTTGACATATGCCCGTTCGTTAACGGCGGCTTCGCAGTTCTGCTCTCGAAGACAAGTTTAGCTTGGAAAATTTCTGACAAGCCTGTCAAGCTTGTCGGTTTCGGCGAATGGCATAATCCTGATGCGAGCAACACGTTGCGCGACATAACGTCCACCGGCTTGAAGATTGCTTCGAAGCAAGCCTATGAGATGAGCGGGGTCAAACCCTCGAACATAAGCCTGCTAAGCGCCTACGACGACTACACGCCCGTGGTGCTTATGCAGCTCGAGGACGCGGGATTCTGTGAAAAAGGCGAGGCAGGCAGGTTCGTTGAGGAAAACGACCTGACCTACTGTGGAAACCTTCCAGTCAACACGGGCGGCGGACTACTCTCATACGGTCAGGCGGGCATGGCTGGCGGCCTCCACCATGTCACCGAAGCGGTCAGACAGCTTAGAAGCGAGGCGGGCGAAAGGCAGGTAAAAGACGCGCGTTACGCCATGGTGACCGGGTTGGGAGCTCTGGCTCACGGCGGCAGCTTTATCAACAGCTGTGCACTAATTTTCGAAGGTGTGTGACATTTGAGCGAATACAAAAGACCTTTACCTCAAATCTTTGAATTCACTAAACCCTTCTGGGAAAGCTGTAAGAAAGGAGTTCTCATGGTTCAAAGATGTAAGGCCTGCGGCGGATATCAGTGGTATCCAAGGCCTTCATGCGTTAGATGCGGTTCTATGGAGGTTGAATGGGTGCAGTCTAAGGGCGAGGGTTCGGTTTATTCCTACACCGTCGTCAGAAGAGTCGTTGCCAACTCGCCCGACTTCCAGCGAGACATACCTTTCGTCGTCGCTGAAGTTGACTTGGACGAGGGCGTGAGGATTTACGCTAGGGTTGAGGGTGTTAAGCCCGAGGACGTCAGGGTGGGAATGAGGGTGAAGGTATCTTTCGACAACGTAACACCGGAGATAAGCCTTTACAAATTCCAGCCAGCCAAATGACAATGCACGTCGAAAGATTTAGGATAGGCTTCCAAGACACAGACTCAACCGCCAGGGTTTACTTCACCTCATATGTCCGATGGTTCGACATAGCCTTCATCGAATACCTCCGGAGAAACAACGTTGTGTTCGACAGTGTCGGGGGACTAGTCCAGAACGGAGAACGGCTTGACAAAACCTTGGTTATAGGTGAGTATGGATGCCGTATCATGAAACCCTCGAAGTACGACGACCTCGTGGAAGTTCATGTAAACATACGGGAGACAACGAACAAGGTGGTGACCGTCGATTTCGTTCTCAAAGATGCTGGAGACGGCGAAGAGCTTGCCTCAGGCTGGATAAAATACGTCTGCGTAAGCCTGGAAAACAAACGGTCCGCCGAGTTCCCTAAAATGCTAAAAGAGATGTTTGAACGAGGTCGAAGATGAAAACGTAATATAGCCAGCTTACGGGTTCCAAACCCGTCGATGACACCTTTGGAAGTGGGTGCCATATTTCTCACGACGGTCACGGCGGCGGTGGCGCTGTATGCTTTCAGGGAGCGTCGGGGGGAGTCTCGGGAGCCCCTATGGTTATTTGCAGTGTTAGGCGTTCCTCCTGGAGCGTCTTTGGACGAGGTGAGACGTGCGTACAGGAAGCAGGTAAAAAAATATCATCCAGACCGTTTACCGGTTAACAGCCCACCAGAGCTGAGGAAACTGTTCGAAGAGCGGATGATACGGCTGAACAACGCGTACAGAACCATTCTAGCCCTTTACGACCATCCGTCAGCCACTGTCAAAATCAAGCAGGAAGACCTTTCCAAGATACAGCAATCCATCGCGCTGGCCGAGACAGCTCTGCGAAACGGTGCAACACCAAAAGACATTGTAAACCTCGCCGACAAGGCCGCTGAAACTCTGGCCGAAACACTCTGCCGTGCGGCTGGCTTGCTTGGGAGAAGCAAACATTATTACGACCTCTTGACAGATTTGATGATTAACGACCTGATAACGCTTGACGAGTTCAACACGCTCGTGGAAGTAAGGAAAGCATGGAGCCTAGCTGAAAAGAACGGCATTACGGTCAAAGACGCTTTCACCGCTGTGCGGCGGGTGAACGGTGTTTACCTAAAAATACGTGAGAGATATTCATGAATGGAGATGGATGTAAACCCCAAGGTTAACGTCGTAATCCCCACATATAACGAGGCCGCAAACATACAGAAGTTGCTGCGGCAGGTTCTCACAGTTCCCGAGCTTGCTGTTATTGTGGTTGACGACGGAAGCCCAGACGGAACAGCCGACATCGTCGAAAGAATATCGCACACAGACAGCAGAGTGCAGTTGATCAACAGGGGTAGGAAGATGGGGCTTGGCTCAGCTTACCAAGATGGGTTTAAAAAAGCTGTTGAGAATAAAGCGGAGATAGTGGTGTCCATGGACGCCGACGGTTCCCATCCTCCCGAGCTTATCCGGGAACTCGTTAAAGCCGTGAAGCAGGGTGCAGACGTCGCCATTGGCTCGAGATACGTTAAGGGAGGCAAATGGTCCGCAGGACTAGGCAGGATGGTTGTGAGCAGAGGAGCCAACCTTCTCGCAAGACTTTGCACTGGTGTCAAGGTGAGGGACATGACCTCGGGCTTCAGAGCATACACGGCGGAAGCCCTGCAGCGGATCCTCGCCAAAGACTTCCAGAAAGGATATGTCTTCCAGGTCGAGATTGTTTACAGGCTCGTCCGAGAGGGGTTTAAAATCGTTGAGGTGCCTTTCATGTTTAAGAGCAGAGGCTCTGGGAAGTCAAAGCTTTCGGTGGGCGAGATTGTGCGTTTTGCGTCATGGTGTCTTAGTGTGTTGTTGAAGAGGCTCCGAGGTGGGTGAGCCTTGCCTCAGCTTCGCGAGCTAGGAGAACGTTTCCTCATCAAATATGTTTTGGAGCGCATTGGCGTCTGTGACAAGCTTGTCCTACCAGGCGGCGATGACGCAGCCGCCTTCTGGTTTAACGGTCTCCTCGTAACCTGCGTCGACATGCTTGTTTGGGAGACTGACGTCCCACCTACTATGAGCTGGAGGCAAGCGGGCTGGAAGGCCGTAGTATCGGCGGTGAGCGACGCAGCTGCAAAAGGCGCCAGACCCAAATATCTGCTGGTCTCCCTGGCCCTCAACCCGTCAACAGACTTCGAACAGTTTCAAGACCTGATTGAGGGAGCCGTCGAAGCAGCCCAGACATACAACGCGCGCATAATAGGCGGAGACCTGAACGAACATTCGCTCAACACAGCCTCGGTCACAGTGCTCGCTCATGCTGAAAGGGTTGTCGGCAGGAACGGAGCTAGACCAGGAGACCTGCTGGCGACAACGGGCCTGTTTGGAAAAACATACGCAGCGCTCCACGCCATAATCAACCAACGACCGGCTGAGCCGGATGTTCTCGAAAGTGTTTACAGGCCGGAAGCAAGGGTGGAGGAGGGGGTTGCGCTGGCCACGTCAGGAGGTGTTTCGGCCTGCTTAGACTCGAGCGACGGCCTCGCCGAATCCATCTACCTCCTCTCCGAATCCAGCGGCGTTGGATTTCTGATTGATAAACTTCCGCTGGACAGCTCAGCTGAAAAATACTGTCTCAAAAACGGAATCAACCCCTTCGACGCAGTTTTCTACGGTGGAGAGGAATACGAGCTTGTTTTCACCGTCAAGAGGGGCTGGGAGGATGTTGTGGCCGATTCTCTCCTGAGAACTGGACGCCGGCTTCACGTGATAGGCAGAGCCATTGAACAGCAAACCATAAAGTTTCTGGAAGACGGTGTTGAAAGAAGCATTGAAAGACGTGGGTGGCAGCATTTCAACCAAACCCGTAAACTTCCCTGAATATCGTCAAAGATGCGATGGTTTTGGCGTCGCGTATCTCTCCCCGTAAAATCATCTCCACAGCGTTCTTGACGGAGGTCTTTATCAGCGTGATCTGCTCGTCAACAGCCGGCGAAGGCTTCGACCTTCGGAGACCTTTTGCGACATACACGTGCATCAACTCCGTGCTGTAGCCGGGGGCGAGGTAAAACTCCGCCAGCCTTTCAAAACTCTCAGCCTCAAACCCTGTTTCTTCGACAAGCTCTCTAGAGGCGCATGCTTCTGGGCTCTCGTCCTCTAAAGTTCCAGCGGGAAGCTCAACCAGCTCCGCGCCCACGGCATGCCTGTACTGTCTTATCAAATATATGCTGTTGTCTTTCTCCAAAGGAATTATGACAACCGCCCCAGGGTGGATGACTACGTCTTTGTAAAACTGTTTGCCGCCACTTTCCACCAAGTCCCGCCGCACAGAGAATTCACGCCCCTTGAAAAGAACCTCAGACTTTATAGTCTTGAACATGTGATCATCTCGTTTGATTGTCGGGTTATATGTTTAAATTTAGGCCATGCCTAATTTAGGCTATGCCTAAAATGACGCTCAACCCTGTAGAAGCAAGCTACCTAAGAGAGATGTACAGAAAAGGTGAAAACTCCCTCGAAATCAGTACGGGAGATTTAGCTAAAATCTTCGACGTCAGACCCGCCTCAGTAGTGGACGTGGTGCACAGGCTTGCAAGGAAAAAGCTCGTTGAAAAGCAAGGCTGGGGAAAAATCGCTTTGAGCAAAAAAGGCCTGTCAGTGGCGGCACGCATAATCCACAACCATCGTGTGCTTGAAACATATTTCAGCCGAGGCCTTGGGTTGGAGGTTGAAGACTCGTGCACCGAGGCGGCCAAGATAGACTACCTGATAGGCGATAAGGTTATCCGCCGGCTGTGTGAAAAGCTTAGCTTTCCAGAACAGTGCATTCACGGGTTTGAGGTGAGCCATGAGATATGCAGAAGAAGATTATAGGCGTAACCGTCCTCGCCTTCGCCATACTGGTCGCAGTGGGTCTGGTCTTTTTAACCACGCTTCAGACGGCTGTTCAAACAACCCAAGAGCAAGTCTCGGTAACATGGGGTCTCTTAGCTGAGATAGTCTACCGTCTTTCAGACGGCGAGATAACGGTTCACCAAATTCTTCCACCTGGCGTCGAAATACATGACTGGGAGCCTTCGCCGGATGTGGTCGAGAAAGCGGCGAAGTCGAAAGTCTTACTTTGGACTATCGAGGGTTTGGATGACTGGGCTGTCTCTCTCGCCAAGGCCGCTGGTGTGAGAGCCTACAAAGTGTCCGAGGGAGTAGACCTTCTTCCCATAGACACGCATCATGGTCACGCAGGTTACGACATACACGTATGGCTTTCCGTGAAAAACATGGCGAAAATTGTGAAGAACACGGCTGAGATTTTAGAGGAGAGCTTTCCCATGAAAAAGCAGAAAATCCAGGAAAACGCCGTCAAGCTCCTGGCTTCACTCGAGCAGCTTGACAGGGAAGCTGCCGAGAGGCTGAAGCCTTACCGTGGCAGGCTTTTCATAACACAGCACGAAGCTTTCAAATATTTCGCAGAATCATACGGTTTAAGTTATAGAGCGTTGCTGACTGTCGAGGAAGAGGAGCCGTCTGCAGCGCATTTAGCTGAAATATACAAGTTGGTAGAAGAAAACGGAGTAAATGTGGTTTACGCGGAAGACGGTAATATACATCCCATACTCCGCAGCATGGCCAACGACCTGGGTTTAACCATAAAAATGCTTTACACATGCGAGACGCTAACTCTAGACGAAGTGAGGCAAGGACGCTCATACCTTGACATCATGAGATGGAATGTAAACATGTTGGTGGAGGGCTTTGAAAGCAAATAAACCTGTGGTTGAGTTTGAGAGAGTGACAGTCTCATATGATAGGAAAACCCCTGTCCTGAAAGATGTATCTCTTAAAGTGTTTGAGGGTGAGATGATATTCATCATAGGGCCAAACGGCGGCGGCAAGTCGACGTTGCTGAAAACAATCGTCGGCAGCTTAAGGCCTGAGAAGGGTAGGGTCAAGCTGTTCGGAGTGGACGTGAGCAGGTTCAGAGATTGGTGGATGGTTGGGTACCTGCCGCAGAACGCAGCAACATTGTTTGAGAAAATGCCTTTGAATGTCTCCGAACTTCTCACAGCCGCAGCTATTCATCGGAAGGGGATGGAGCCAGCCGAAGCGGTTAAGCTGGTTGGCGTTGAAGACCCCACGTCATTGTTGAACAAGAGGGTGACCGACCTTTCGGGCGGGATGCTTCAAAAGACCATGCTGGCATTAGCTTTAATCAACAACCCCAAGATCCTCCTTCTCGACGAACCTACTGTTTACGTGGACCAGACGGGAGTTGGGGCCTTTATGCGGTTGCTCACCAAACTTCACGTTGAACGTGAACTAACAATCGTCATCGCAACCCATGACGTAACGGCGATCTCAACATTGGCTTCGCGAGTTATATGTATTAACAGAGAATCGTTGTATGACGGCACGCTCGAACAGCTAATCACGTCCGAACAGCTCTGCAACATATACGGCTTTCACGTATATACCCTTAGACACGGCCATGCGTGGTCGGGAGAATGATTGACGTTTTCCAGCAACCGTTTATGGCCAGAGCACTCGCGGCAGGAGTCATAGCAGGTTTTCTACTACCCCTGCTCGGCAACTTCCTCATCCCGAAAAAACTCTCGCTCCTAGGTGACGCCTCCTCTCACTTTGTCTTCGCATCTCTAGCTGTTTCAGCGCTGGTTGGCTTACGCAGCGGAGTCCTATCGTATCTGATGGCTGTAATAGCCGTTTTCGGAATGCTTCAAATGGTGAAAGGCTTGAAGATGGCTGGCGACCAAGCTTTGGCCATTTTCCTAGCCCTAGGAGGTGCAACAGCCTCCATAGCAATATCCTCCGGCGCTAGAATAAATCTCAACGCCGTCCTGTTCGGAAGCGTCTTCCTAGTCGAGCTGGACGACCTGCTGGCGGGAGTGGCGATAGCCTCTCTAACAGGTTTTTTCATAATCAAAAAGTTTCGCGAGATAGTAATTTTCACCGTCAACGAGGAGCTGGCAAGAGTTAGAGGTGTTCCCGTGAAGCTTTACGAGCTTCTGTTGGCTGCTGTTTCAGGGCTTTCCATCGTGGCCGGCGTAAAGATAGCTGGAATCTTACTCGTGACCGCTTTGCTGGTCCTACCAGCAGTCTCAACATCCTTGGTCGCCACATCTATGAAAAAGGCCATCACCCTTTCCATAGCCATAGGCGAGTCCTGCATGTTTGCAGGAATAGTATCATCATACTATACAGGTATGGCGCCTGGGGCTTCGACGGTTTACATAATGCTTGCGATCTTCGCCATGTCAGGCGCGCTGATGAAGATGGGGATAAAGATATAGGCTGAAACATCGGCAGGTTTTGTGGAGAATCATGCTCAAGCTGGCTACTCCTCCTCGCATCAAGGTTTTGGAAGCGTTGGGCGCGGTTGCAGGAGGGCGTGTGAGGATTATTTCGGACAAAGAAGCTGAGGTCTACGCTTCGGAGGGGAGTAGGACATACAAGGTTTACGTTGACCTCGAAAACCATGTGGCCAACTGCGACGACAACGGGACTGTTTACAGAAACTATGTCGGCTACCCCATAATAGCGTTCCTCATGACGAAAAACCTCCTCCCATACGATGATTCTTTGGCCAAGCCTTTAGCCGGCGTCAAGTGGCGCAGCCTCAACGAACGCTACAAAAGCTACAGAAAAGTTGAAGCCATAATCAAGGAGATGGTTTTAAAACACGGCGTTCAAAGCGAAAGAGTCGATCAAGTTATTGAAGACGTGCTGCATCGGCTTGAGGTGCTTGGGCTGCAAAAGCCCTCTATTTGACAACCAGCACAGAGCAGGGAGCGTGGGCAACAACGCCGCTAGCAACGCTTCCCAGAACAATCTTTTTAAAACCGCTCAGGCCTCTAGTCCCTGTCACGATCAAGTCAACCTTTTCGTTAGCCGCGAAGCTTGCTATCGCCTCAACCACTGACGGCTGTCTCTCAAGAACTTCTCCACGAGCTTTGACACTGGCTTCAGCAGCTTTCTGAACAGCTTCTTCAACATATTTCCAACCTTCTTTCCTCGCGTCCTGAAAATACTGCTGAAGCGCTGTCGGAGGTACGCCTGCCGCTGCAAACAGGTAGGGAGGCTGCTGAACTACGTGAAGCACGATAAGCTCCGACCCAAGCCTTCGACACAGCTCGACAGCTGTTGCCACAGCTCTTCTGCTGTACTCAGACCCGTCGACCGCGACCAAAACCTTTCCAAACAATTCACCACACGTCCGATGATACGAGAATAAAACTGTTGCAAAAGATGGTTGAAAAGCTTATCTAGAGCTGTGGATGTCTCTGAACCGTGAAAGAGCTATTTAGAATGTGGTCGCATACGCAAATGATCACGGCCTTCATCGTTTCTGCAGGGCTCTACGCAGCTCTCCTGTTTGTCTTCGCAACTCTTCCGATATGGATAATCCCCGGAGTGACGGCTGTGCGTCCAGGCAACGCCATACCTCCGTTCACAAGCCTCTTGTTCGGCCCAGCCGCGGCTTGGGGCTCCGCCGTGGGAAACCTCATCGGCTTCGACATCCTAGGCGGCGCCCTGACCATAGGAAGCATAGGGGGATTCATCGGAAACTTCTTCCTAGGGCTTGTTCCGTACAAGCTTTGGCACAGGCTTTTCAAGGAGGAACCACACTGCAGGACGGCTTCGAGCCTGACGAAATACGAGTTCGTCGTGTTAACTCATTCAGGCGTCGTAGCCCTCATCATACCTTATTGGACGGAGCTTGTCGGCTTCGTACCGTTCACGCCGCTGGCTTTCATCATCTTCTTCAACGAACTCATCTCAGCGGCGATAATAGCTCCCATCTTGATGGCCCTTGTGTATCCTCGGGCTAAGAAGGCTGGATGGTTGTGGACCGACGTGATGAAAGGATACCTGTACACGCCAACGGAGGTAAAGAGCTATCACAGACTGGGAGCGGCCTTGGTGTTTTTCAGCGGAGTGATAGGTCTCTGGATAACTATTCTTGTAGGTCTGGGCGTGGGTCAGTCTTTGTTCTTCGGGCCAACGGTAGGGTTCGGCGGCGCGTCGCTCCTTGCTACCGGCGGTGTCTTCATCTTGATCTTCGCCGTGG
>JAWBJZ010000058.1:0-9572 GCA_038832005.1 Candidatus Caldarchaeum sp. | reverse complement strand
CGTCACCTCCGATTCTCAGGTTTAGGGCTATGTTGTCGAGGGGGCATGTTTTGACACATTCCATGCAAAGCCCACAGTAGGCGTTTCTGTTGAGGTTCTGCGGAAACTCGTACCACGGACATCCATAACCGTTTTCACTGCCTTTGAAACATTCTTTCCCAACATGTTTCAAACAGACCTCCCTGCTTTTGACCCTTAGCTCCAACGGCGCTAGCATAGAGTAGAGTCCTATGAAGCCTGAGACGGGACATACGTAGCGGCAGAAAACTCTACGCTCGAACAGGAGGTGCAGTATCGTTGGTAAAACTATAACAAGAACGATAAGCATTATGGCTGTTGCTAAAGGTCTTGTGGTGAGCACGCCGATGAAAGAGGAGACCGTCAAGAAGCTAAAGTTCTGAAGCCATATGTTGTCGAGGAATTTTGGCCATTTTTTACCCAAGCCAAGGTTTTTCTCGTTCTTCTGCGTCAAAGTCCTGCGCTGCAACCATTCGCCTATAGCTGGCATCGGACACATCATACACCATAGACGGCCTCCTATCGGAACTAGCAATATCATCAGAGCAGCCCACCAAAGTATCCAGACTACGAGCACCGAGACGTTCTTGTTTCCGACAGGCAGCCCGTAGAATCCCGCTATCATCAGTATGAAGAAAATGGCGAGGTTGGGGGTTATGACGGCGAACTGAAACCACCTCTTGCGGACAAACCATTTGATCAAAGGTATTCTGAAGAGGTCGAACCGCCACCTGTACTGCTGCCGGCTCTCCATCTTCAGCTACCTCCTGAAAACCGCTAAGTAAAGTAGGCTGAGCATCCCCGTCAACACGGCGAGTATCGAAGCTCCTTGGAAGGCATAGTTGGGGTTTACCTTGAGAACGCCTGTCATGAAAGGATGGAACGGTCCGCAGTTGACGGAGCATCTGAAAATGAAAGAGCCTGGTTTATCTGCTACAAACTTTAACACAACCTCGTTGGGCATTCCTTCCTCGAGAATCAAGTCAGCTCTGATGTCATATCCTTCGATGTATATGCCGTGTGAAATGTCTGTGGATTTAAGTCGGATTATCACTTCGTCTCCCTGCTCGACCTCTATTACGGGCGGGTCGTAGGCCCACTGCCGAGCAGTTATGACGAACTCTTTCGTAGAACCTGTGACCGCTTTTGCCGGCCCTGTGATGAAAGCCAAAGCCGAGGTGAGGAACACGAGCGCGCTGAAAACAACCAGCATCCCGTTGACCTTCTTTTTTCCACGTATCAAACCGCCCACTAAACGGTTGTGCGTGGATATTACAGAAATAGTTTGTGTGCGACGTGATAAACGGCGTCTAACATGTTAGACGTAGCGGCTTTATGCCTCGCCACTTTCTTACTGCTGAGAAGAGATATGGGTGTGGTTAAGGAGGCCAAAGTGAGCCGTAGGAAGCTTATATCAGCTTTGGGTGCAGGCGTTGTAGTTGGAGCTGCTGCGGGATTTACGGCAGGAAGGTTCATCACACCGCCAGCACCGCCTGTCGCGGCAGCGGTTGAAAAAGTCATTACGGAGCGTAAACTGACCACATTCCATGCGGTCGCAGCTCTCAAGACGTATGTGCCGGGAGGAGTATATGACGAGTTTGTGATGTTTTCATCGGGTGGGCATTCAGGACAGGTTCTCGTCATAGGCGTTCCTTCGATGAGGCTTTTGAAAGTGATAGCTGTTTACACCGTGGAGCCTTGGCAGGGATATGGTTACGGTGACGTGAAGACAATGCGGCTGCTTGAAAAGGGCAGTAACGGAGTGAGGTTGTTAACTATGGGTGACACACATCATCCAGAGTTTGACAGGAGAAACGCAGAGTATGTCGGCGAATGGCTGTT
Source organism: Candidatus Caldarchaeum sp. (assembly GCA_038832005.1). Lineage (GTDB taxonomy): Archaea > Thermoproteota > Nitrososphaeria_A > Caldarchaeales > Caldarchaeaceae > Caldarchaeum. Next base: position 7,712 of record JAWBJZ010000058.1, on the reverse strand, counting down.
CATAGGCGATAAGCTGAATGCTAGAATGGCAGCCATAGGCCTCCGAGACTTCGAGACGAAAGACATCGTTAAGCTGCCTAACACACAGACACAGCACGGTGGAGCATGCACTACACCCAACACCGAATACGTAGCTTGTATGAGCCAGTTCCCAGCTCCATGGGAGCCAGGTAAAGGATACAAACCAGGCGTGACATACGTTCCGTTGACTGAAAAGAACTTCGCCGACTACTTCAGAGGCTGTGCAAGTTTCATAGCCTTCGACAGGGCTAAAGGCCGGTTTGACCTGGCCAGAAGCTTCCAGATAGAGCTTCCACCATACATGCAAGACCTTGAGGTCGTGGGCTGGGGTCCTTCGGACGGGTTTGCCTTCACAAACTCCATAAACACAGAGAGAGCCATCGGCGGTGTTTTAGAGGGACGGCCGCCGCTTGAAGTCGGAGCCTCGCAACGTGACTTCGACTACCTGCATGTTATCAACTGGAAGAAAGCTGAGGAGCTCGTTAGAGCTGGTAAAGCTGTTGAGATGAACGGCGTTAAAGTCGTCACTCTCGAAACCGCAGTGAAAGAAGGTGTGCTGTTCTTCGTCCCCGAACCCAAGAGTCCACACGGATGCGACATGTCGCCGAGTGGCAGATACGTCGTCATCGGCGGAAAGCTTTCGCCAGTTGTCACGATATACGACGTTGAGAAAATCAAAAGCGCCATAGCCGACAAAAGGTTTGAGGGAACAGACCCGTACGGCGTCCCCATAATACGCTTCGAGGATGCAAAAGCAGCGCAGATAGAGACGGCTCTAGGGCCTTTGCACAACGAGTTCGACGACAAAGGACACGGGTATGTAAGCACCTTCATAGGCAACGAGGTCAACAAGTATACGTTAGGGCCCCCAGACTACACGGGTCCAAACCCATTCAAGCTCGTGGACAGGATAAAGATACACTATAACATCGGCCACCTGTGCACGCCTGAGAGCGACTCACCCAGCCCGAAAGGCAAGTATCTTGTAGCCTTGAACAAATGGTCTTTGGACAGGTTCATGAACATAGGCCCACTGCTACCTCAGAACTTCCAGCTGATAGACATATCGGGTGAGAAGATGGAGCTTTTGTATGACATGCCCATAGGAATAGGGGAGCCTCACTACGCGAAAATGATTCTGGCGAGCAAGCTCAAGCCATTGGAAGTCTATCCTGTCGGAACAAACCCCGAAACCTTCGAGAAAGACCCGAACGCCACAGAAAAGGGCAAGGAACGAATACACAGGCATCAGGAGGGTGGAAGATGGGTAACCGAGGTCTGGGCGACGGAGATAAGAAGCACAATAACACCTGACATAATCAGATGTAAGGCAGGAGACCTTGTCAGACTACACATAACCAACGTAGAAACAGCAAGAGACGCGACGCACGCATTCGCCCTTTCAGAATATAACATCATAGCAAGCATCGAGCCTGGGGAGACAGCCACCATAGAGTTCACAGCGGACAAGCCGGGTGTCTACTGCTTCTACTGCATAGAGTTCTGCTCACCTCTGCACCTAGAGATGGCTGGCTGGCTCGAGGTAGAGCCTGCGTAACCAAGAATACGTGACTGCGTTGAAACGGCGTGCGCTAGTTGTGGGAGCTGTAGCAGTGGCAGCAGTGACTGCTGCCGCTGTCTACCTAACCCTACAGCCCGCCAGACAGATACCTCGGCTCCTCATATACTTGGACAAAGACAAGTGCAAGCGGTGCAGCATGGTCATAAGCAGGCAAGAGTTTGCAGCAGGACTGCTCGTTGAAGGCATGGATGACTGGTGGAAGTATGACGACATCAGATGCATGCTAAAAGACTACATCGAGAACTCTGAACGGGTTAAAGTATTGGCTGCAGCGGTCTTCGATTACCACACAAAAGAACAGCTTGACGCGATGGCTGCCTATTACGTCAAAGCAGACCCCAAAAAACTTTGGACGCCTATGAGCAGCGGTATAGTGGCGGCCAAGGATTCGAGCGTGGCTGAGCAGATAGCCCATAAACACGATGGCCACGTTTACAGCTGGCATAAAATAATCGAAGAAGTAAAAAAAGGCGCGGTGACCCATCATGGTTGAAACATACCGGATCAACTATAGAAAGCTAACGTTCTTCACAGTAATCCCAGCGGTTTTAGTTTTGTTATCTTTACCGCTGCCTCTGTGGACGATAAGGTTGAACGCACCGATGTACGCCCAGAGATGGCTTGAAGTAGTCATCATACCCTTAACCGGAATTCATGGCGATGTTAACGAGGTTAACATAGTCAACCACTATGTGGGGCTTGGCGAGATCAAGCCTGAGAAAATAATTGAGACGGTTTACCTGCCGCCCCTGTACGGAGTTCTAACCCTTCTCATAGTTTTGACAGGGCTTCTGAGACACAAGAAACAAGCTCATACACTCCTGTGGATTGTCTACCTAGTTTTGGTTGTCGCAACCCCAGCTTACATCTACAGCTGGCTTTACAACTACACTCACACCATTCATCCAAGCGCTCCCGTCAAGATAGAGCCTTTCGACCCGCCTTTCTTCGGCTACTACGAGATAGCGAACTTCAAGATCGCTAGCTACTTAGGGCCAGCCTTCTTCCTGCCGTTAGCGGCTGCTATGATTCAAATACCGCCGAATTTAATTGCAAAGTTTAGGAGAAGAAGGTGAGGTCGTCTAAGGCTGGCGGAAAGCCGGCTGTGTACGCCGCCGTCTGTCTGCTGGCTTTAGCGGCCGTAGTCGAGGCTATCGGCGGACAGCAACAAGCCTGCGACAACACGTTGCTCCAGCAAATGGTCGACGAAACACCGAGTGGGGGAGTTTTAATTATTGAGCAGGGACGTTACTGTGGGCCGATAGTAATCAGGAAAACAATGACTTTGAAAGGTGTGGGCTACCCGGTTATCGACGGAGACTACAGGAGCGACGTCGTTGTCGTTGAAGCCGACAACGTTACTATCTCAGGCTTAAAGATCATCAACTCCAACCCCGACATCTCGATGGAGGCGGCTGGGATAAAGGTCAAAGGCGACAACAGCAGAATAACAGGCAACGTGGTCACAAACGCTCTTTTCCCAGTCTACCTTCTGAAATCCAGAAACACCGTGGTAGAGAACAACACTTTAGAAAGCTTCGCTAACAAGGACATTAACGAAAGAGGACATGGAATATATCTCTGGTACACCTTCAACACAAGCCTCATCAACAACCGTATAACAAACAGCAAAGACGGAATATACAACGAACACGCGTACAATACGACGATAAAAGGAAACATAATAACCCGCTCTAGGTACGGCATGCATCTGATGTACTCTTATAACTACACGATAGCAGACAACATAGTTAGCCATAACCTTGTCGGCCTCGCTCTCATGTTCTCCTACAACCTGTATGTTGCAAACAACATAGTCAAGGAAAACAAGGGGGAGGCTGTAAGCGAAGGTGTTTTCCTCAGAGAGTCTGGAAACGTAACAGTTGAAAGAAACCTCATCTACGGGCACGTAAACGGGTTTGTCATCGAGTACTCGCCTTACCCACCTCGTATGTTCCAGCTCATAAGAAACAACACAGTTGCCTTCAACTACATAGGCGTTTGGATAGACGGGCAGTCGGGTGGTGTGATGTACGCTAACAACTTCGTCGAGAATCTTCAGCAGATAGTTGTGGTAGGCGAGCGAAACCCAAGCGTTACATGGACTTTCGAAGGTGTTGGGAACTATTGGAGCGATTACCGTGGCCTCGGAGATGTTCCACATAAGGTCGAAAACCCGTTGGAAGACATAATGGACGGCTTCCCACAGCTTAGGATATTTATCTTCAGCCCGGCTTACTACGCGTTGGAGACCATGAAGAAAGCTTTCCCATTCAACCCGAGGGTCAGAGCCGTTGACGAAAAACCTTTGGCCAAGCCGTCGCACAGCTACACGGTGAACTACACCCGCGACAACTGGTGGGCTTTAACAGCCGCCCTGCTGACCATCATATCTGTTTTCACGGTTTACGTAGCCGGCTGGAGGGGGTTTGTTTGGAGGCGGTGAAGGCTCGTAATTTGACGAAAGAGTTTAACGGCTTCCTGGCCCTCGACAGGCTAAACTTCGACATACCTGAAGGCAGCTTCACGTTTCTCTTAGGGCCCAACGGAGCCGGGAAAACCACGTTCCTGAGATGTCTGCTGGGCTTGCTGAAGTTCGAAGGCGAGCTAAAGGTTTACGGGCTTGACGTAAAACGTGAGGGCAAATCGGTCCGAAAGCTAATCGGCTACGTACCCCAGAGCATAAACCTGTACAACGACCTAACCCTAACACAACTGCTTGACTTTTTCTCGGACCTCAGAAACGTTTCCATAACGCTGGATGAGCTTGAAAAATTTGGTCTGAGGGAGAAAGCTGAGGTCAGGGTTGGAGAGCTGTCTGGAGGCATGAGGCAGAAGCTCTGTCTGCTCCTAGCCTTGGTAGGCAACCCGCCAATCCTAGCCATGGACGAGCCGTTCAGCAACTTGGACGCTAGGGGAAGGCTCGAGCTCGTAAACATTCTGAAAACGCTCAAGCAGCAGCGTAAAACAATACTGTTAAGCACGCACACCCTCAGCGGGGTCCTGACGATGGCCGACGACATCGTTGTGCTGAACCGTGGAAAGCTTGTTCGCGCCATGAAATCGTATGAGCTGTCTTCAACGATGAGTTTGACATACAAGATTCACCTGAGAGCTGGTAAGGAGAGCTTGGAGGCGGCTGGGTTGAAGGCTGAAGATTCCTCACCGGGATGGCTGACGCTCAAGTCCGAAGACCTCTACACAACGCTAACAACCCTCGTCAGACAAAACGTAAACATCCAAGGAGCTGTGATAGAGGAGCCTAGCGTGGACGAGCTTGTCATGAGGCTGACAGAGGATGCTGTCTAGGGAGTTCAAAACGCTTCTCGTCAGGGAGATTCAGGAGTCGCTGAGGAACAAATGGCTGATAATCTACGCCGTCATATACGCCGTCCTCGGCCTAAGCCTTTCATACTACAGCGTGCTGGGGTTGAGCTATCTGGGGCTTAAGGCATTCGGCCGTGTTTCAGCGGCTCTCGTGAACCTCACGCTCTACATGGTGCCTTTGATGTCACTTTCCTTGGCCGGCCTCTCGCTGGTAACCGAGAGGGAGAAAAACACGCTGGAGATGCTGCTGGCACAGCCTGTCTCAAAAACAGAGGTTGCTGTGAGCAGATATCTAGGGATAACGCTTTCAATCTTCCTGAGTACTCTTCTCGGCTACGGCTTGGCTGCATGGTATCTATGGCTCGTCCTCTCATCGGGCGACATAGTCGTGTTCCTCCAGCTAATGCTCATCTCGCTGTTGGCAGCTTCAACGCTTTCCGCCGTCGGGCTTCTCATATCCATACTGTCTAGGACAAGGTTTGAAGCGTTGGCAACGGTTTTGTTGACATGGCTTACGCTTGTGGTGATATACGACCTTCTGGTAATGGGCGTAACGTTGATAGCAGACCTCAAAGTAGCCGACATACTCAACCTCCTAATCCTCAACCCCGTGGAGTCGGCGAGGATACTTATGGTCCAGGCTCTAGACCCTTCGCTGCTTCTTCTCGGGCCGACAGGGCTTTACATAACACGTACGCTGGGCAGCTTGATAACACTGGCTTTCACCACAAGCATGCTTGCATGGACAGCAGCCTGCTTGGCAGCGGCCATCGTTTTATTCAACCGGCAAGACCTGTAACATCACATACGTTCAGCTGGAGTATGACAGCTGGGATGAACTCAGCATGCACGCTGTTAATCAGACTTTCTACAGTGGTTTTACAAGGGCTTCATCAGAACATTTTTCTCAGAACAATTAAAAACCTTCATGCTTGTCCGTAAGCTTGACCCTACGGCCACGGGTAAAACATCTACTCAGAGCTTGTCTCCGCTCTCGGCTGGAACCTGTTTTGTTGTCATGGTCTCTGTAAATTGATATGACGGGCTGGGGTTGGTCGGGCTTAGTTTCGGATGCACGACGCCGTTCACAGCCTTCAGGATGCTGACCGGTAAGCGCGGCCAAGCACAGTGAAAACGCAAAACATGATGGGTTAACACAGTTCATCTTTTTTCAACAATCACATATGAAGCTGAGGTGGATGAGATTGTCTAAGCCGTGAAACGAGATAGGAAATGAGCTTGAATACACGTGGATGGCTTTTTCAAAACGGGGCTGCAGCAGCGTGGATGACAAAATGTTTTAAGCTGGTTTGGTCAACCGTTTGACAGATGGCGAACGACGGAATATCCACGGTTGTTAGGGGAGTCAGGTACGACGGTCAGGTTGTCGAAGACCCTGTGGCGTTAGAGTTTCCCATAAACATCTACCTCAACGATAAGCATTTCGTGACGGTTTTCGCCACCCCTCACGAGCTTAAGGAGATGATTGTAGGCCATCTCCTCGGTCTAGGCATAGTGGAAAAGATTGAGCAGGTCGAGGACGTGGTTGTGGACGGACTTGACGTTCTCGCCTACCTGAACGTTGACGAAACAGAGCTGGCTAGAAGGCTTGAAAAACACAAGGAGTTTAAGCTCATACTCACTTCATGCGGCTCCGTCGAAGACTACATCAGGGCTTTCGACAACCTCCACAAGCCTAGGGTTGTGTCCGACCTCAGAATATCTTTGCAGACGCTACGCTCCGTCATAACAGAGTTCGGAAAGCTGTCTAAACACACAGTCTCAGTCCACACAGCTGGGATTTACTCCGACGTCGAGGGGAAGGTCCTAGGCTTTTCAGAGGATGTCAGTAGACACGTGACCGTTGACAAGATAATAGGCAAAATGGCGTTGAGGAACATCGATTTCTCGCGATGTATTCTTATGACAACTGGAAGGCAGGCCTCCGACATGGTTTTGAAAGCTGCCCGCGTTGGGATACCCATAACCGTGTCGCTCAGAGGTCCCATATTCTCCGGTCTTTACGCGGCTTTGAAGAGCGGGGTCACGATGGTGAGCTTGGTCAGGGGTAAAGGCTTGACCATCTACTCGCATCCTGAAAGGATAATGTATAGTCTGTCCGCTGTTTCGTGAGTTTTTCATGGCTGTATTTTGGACATCTTAACCAGTCTCACGGTAAACGAAAAGCTGATGGAGGCGGGAAACAGCGCTACCGTTAATGCATGAGTTAAGAGGCCGAAATTTGTTCGTTTTCGAACTGTTCCAGCTCCCCCAAATACCGTGGGTTGGTTGAGTATACGTCTTCGAATATTGTTGTCGGATGGAGGGGCTGTGTTTTCTCCGCTGTCTCTTTCGACGTGTTGTTTGAGGATGGCTAAAAGGTTTTTTAGACGATAGTGGGTAGGGAGCGGCTGGTGGACTGCATGTCGGAGCAGACTCGAACCGCTTTGAAGGTCTTCGGCATAAACGTGACAAAGCTTGAGGAAGCTGTGCAGAAGCTTGAGAAAGACTCTGACAAAATCTCGGTGGAAAGCTACGTCGAAGCATCCAAGCAGGTGAACGAAAGCTTGGTCGAGCTACTCAACATTATCATCAAGCTCCACGAAAGAGGCGTCTCAGCTCTGGCGAAATCCTTGTCTCAAAAGTCTTAATCTTGGGACTGTCAACTTAAGGTCTATGGCCGAGAGCCTTACCCTCAAATCCCTGGGTGATGCAGAGTTGGGGTAGGCCTCGGCCGTCTTATAGGTTTCTTTGGTGATAGAAATGTCTTTCCTCGTATGCG
>JAWBJZ010000057.1:0-9962 GCA_038832005.1 Candidatus Caldarchaeum sp. | reverse complement strand
TTCAGCCATGGTGGTGTCGTTGTCCACAGGCTGCCCAACACACCGCGGCAGCCTTTAAACATACCCGAATGCGACGTAACAGCGGGATGGAGGCTGAGAATTCCGAACATGTATAAGCCGTTGTTTCATTTTGAGGCTAATGACGGGAGGTAGATTAGAAAGCGGTATGGGTTGAAGACGGAACACCATGTTTCAGCTATAGGGAAAATGAGGAATCGCCGTTTGTCCCTTCAGACCACAGCCAAACCATGATAAGGGAGAATCGTATTGTAGTAGGTGTTGTAAAACGTTTATTAACAGGGATAAGTGGCCATACTGCAACAGAATATAAGGAAAAACCAAGAAGAAAGAAACACAAACCAACAATCGTCTAATATTTATATGAAGGGATTATTGTTTTATACGCAATGTCGGCAAAACCTCACATGAACCTTGTTGTCATAGGGCACGTCGACCACGGAAAATCGACCACGATGGGACATTTCCTCTACAAGATAGGCGCAATCGACGATAGGACGCTAAAGACCTATGAGGAGGAGGCCAAGAAGATGGGGAAGGAGAGCTTCAAGTTCGCATGGGTTTTAGACAGGATTAAGGAGGAGAGGGAGAGAGGACTGACGATAGACCTAGCCTTCCAAAAGTTCGAGACAAGGAAGTATTACTTCACGCTCATCGACGCCCCCGGACACAGAGACTTCGTCAAAAACATGATAACGGGCGCGAGCCAAGCTGACGCAGCCATACTCGTGGTTTCCGCTAAGAAAGGCGAGGCAGAGGTAGGCATAGCCCCCGGAGGCCAGACCAGAGAACACGCATACCTCTCGTATGTCCTCGGCATAAGGCAGCTTATCGTGTTGATAAACAAGATGGATGACGCCTCAGTAAACTGGGCCAAAGAGAGATACGACGAGGTCAAGCAGATGTCTGGAGACCTTCTGAAAACCATAGGATACGACATAACCAAGATCAACTTCATACCTGTTTCAGGATGGCTGGGCGACAACCTGACCGAAAAAAGCAAAAACCTACCATGGTACACGGGTCCGACCCTTCTGGAGGCTCTCGACCAGTTTCAGGAACCGCCCAAACCCATAGACAAGCCTCTCAGAATCCCTATTCAGGGTGTTTACTCCATTAAGGGTGTTGGGACGGTTCCCGTCGGCAGAGTAGAGCAGGGTGTTCTCAAGCCCGGCGAAATCGTAACCATATATCCGGGAGGTCTGAAGGCTGAGGTCAAGTCCATCGAGATGCATCACCAACCGCTCCAGCAAGCCATTCCCGGCGACAACATCGGCTTCGCGCTCAAAGGCGTTGAGAAAAGCCAGCTGGCCAGAGGAATGGTTGTCACAAAACCCGACACACCGGTTCCAGTGGCCAAAGAGTTTATTGGACAGATTTACGTGATATACCATCCGACGGCGATAGCGCCCGGCTACACCCCCGTCCTCCACATACACACTGCTCAGACAGCTGTGAAGTTTGTGGAGTTGATTCAGAAGATGGACCCGAGGACCGGCCAGGTTACTGAGAAGAATCCGTCGTTCATCAAGACGGGTGATGTCGCGGTGGTCAAGCTTCGGCCGCTCAACCCAGTTGCCCTCGAGCCAGCCAGCGTCTCACCCGAGCTGGGTAGGTTTGCTATAAGAGACAGCGGAATGACCGTTGCTGCAGGCGTTGTGAAGGAAATAACTGAGAGCGGCTAGCGGGCGGTCATCTGCATCTCGATGGCCACGTCATCAGGTATCTGAATCCTCATTATTTGTCTCATAACTCTCTGGTCCGTTATTCCCAAATCTATTAGCCTACGGTGTATCCGCATCTGATGCTTTCGCCAGGTCTTCGTGCCTTCGCCGCAGGGTGATTTCCTTGTCGGAAGGATTAGCCGTTTGACCGGTAGGGGGATAGGCCCCGCTATACGGGTGCCTGTCCTGTCAGCTATCTCCTTTATCTCCCGGCATACCTGCTCGAGTTTGACGAGGTTTGTGCTCGTGATTTTTATCCTAACCGTCTGCGTCATGCAATCGTCCCAAACGTGCTGGGAAAGCCATGGTAAAAACCTTACATCCGGAAGATTTTGCCGGAAACGAATGTTGGGAGGTGGATTATGAGCTTAAATACTCTTAATCCGCGTAGATGTCAAGATGCATGTCGATGAGCTTGAGCGGCTGAGAAGCGAAGCCCGGCAGCTGGCTGTAGACATGGTCCGGCTGCTGGCTATGAGAAGGGGGGTTGTTTCAAAGATTGCGGAGGTAAAGCGTTCAACCAATCTTGACACTGTGCAGCCCGATGTGGAGGCGGCGGTTCGCCGTGCCATGCTCGAAGAAGCTGTTAAACACGGCATACCGGCTGAAACTGTCAACCGTCTTGCGACAGTCATTTTTGCTGACGCCGTCGAGATGCAGTCCAAGCCATCGAAGCTGCTGACGCACATGGACATTCTCAGGAGAGCCGTTGAGATGCAGCGAAACGGCCGCGAGGTTCAGAGGCTTGAGGTTGGAGAGCCTGACTTAGGAGCTCCGCAGCAGGTGCGTGACACGGTTGGCAAGGCTGTTGTTGAAGGCTACGCCAGATACGCAGACTCCAGGGGTATTCCCGAGCTGAGAACAGCCATAGCCGAGCAAATCCACGCGAGATACGGCTACGAAGCCGGGCCCAACAACGTGATAGTCACACCGGGCGGCAGGTTCGCCATATACCTCGCGATGAAGACGCTGCTCGCCGAAGGTGATGAGATAATCGTGATAGACCCGTCCTGGCCGATGTACAAGCAGTGCGCACGCTTTGTGGGAGCTAGGCCTGTGGCTGTCCGAACACGGTTCGAAGACGGCTGGACCCCCGACCCACGCATCGTTGAGGAAAGAATATCCAAGTCCACCAAAGCCATCCTACTCAACTATCCCAACAACCCGACGGGAAAAACCCTCGACAGGAAATCCTTCTCAAAAATCGTCGACATAGCACGAGACAACAACCTAACTCTCATCAGCGACGAGGTTTACATCGACTACACAAGGGGAGACGGTCCTGTGAGCGTGTTGGACGGATGGGATGTAAACTTTATCCTGATACAGTCTTTTTCGAAGAGCTATGGGATGACAGGCTACAGAGTTGGCTACGTAGTCGCAAACGAGGCCCTTGTCTCGAAAATGGCCTCCATCATAGGCCTAGTTTTGACGTGTGTCCCGGAGTTCATCCAACACGGTGCTCTGAAAGCGTTAAGCCTCAAGGAAACTCCGAAACAATACGCAGAGATAATGATGAGGCGGGTGGACGTGGCCGTCAGAGAGCTGGAGAAGATAGGAGCCTCGTTCTACAAGCCCGACGGCGGCATGTATGTTTTTCCACGGATAAACACGGGCGGGGCTGACGGCATGGAGCTGGCCTTCGAGCTCCTCGAGTCCAAAGGGGTCGCAGTAGCTCCCGGCTCAATCTTCGGAGGCTACGACGACTTCATCAGGATCTCGCTGGGTGCTTCCGAGGAGTCGATAGCCAAGGGCATAAGGCTTCTGGGCGAGTTCTTGGCTGAGAAGGGGCTAACGTAGTGGCCGGGTCTCAGGCCGCCGTCGTCGGCGTAGGCCCGATGGGACTATGGATGGCCCAACACCTGGCCAAGAAAGGCTACAGCGTCAAAGTATACGACATAAACTCCGCGAAGACAAGGATGGCGGCTAAAAGGTTCACAGCGGCAAAAAGTCTGGACGACGCTGTTTCAAACGCCTCGATAGCAGTGGTCGCGGTCGGCTCAAAAAACGCAGGCAAAACCATCCGTCAAATCCTCACACGTCACCATGGCAAGACCATCATAGACATCTCATCGGTCAAAACACCCGTCATCCAACCCCTAAGACGAACATCACCGTACAGTGGGTTGATAGTGCTGACGCATCCCTTGTTCGGCCCCGGAGCCAAAAAGCTCGAAGACAAAACAGTCGTAGTCACACCATTCCGGAGACCGGCTGAAGAGACAGTAATCGCCAGAAAAATCTTCAGCCCTTGCAAAATCGTTTCTATGAGCCCTGACATGCATGACAGGGTTATGGCTTACGCCATGGCCGTTCCACGTGTTCTGATGCTCGCGCTCCTCGAATGCTGGCGGAGAAAAAAGATAGACGTTTTGACAACAAGCCAGAAAGCCCTCATGCTCGCCGCCTCGACCATCCTCACCGAAAAACCCCAGGTCATCAACGAAATAGTCACCCAAAACCCCTATACAGCAGAAGCAGTCGCAGACATCCAAAACCTCATCAAAAACATCAGACAAAAAACCTCCGCAAACATCCTACAAACATACAGGAAGCTGGCCACACAGACCACAGACCTCGCAAAACAATACAGCCGAGCATACAGCATAATCGAAAAGGTTGCATGACTTAAATTTCCCCGATAAAGCGTTTAGAATGCGCCGGGGTGCCCTAGCCAGGTCACGAAACCTTGAAAAGGTCTCTCAAGTCTAGTCCGTCGGACGGCCGCGGACGTAGCGAAGATTAGCCAGATGAATCCACGCTTACTGCGAGAGCTCGGAATAGAATAGTCTCCGCAAAATCATATTCGTATGGTTAATTTTCCGACCTTAACGGTTTCGCCGCGGCCCCGCCATTCTTCAAACTGTTGCTTAAGCTTCGAGTAAGCCCAGACTTTTTTAAACGATGCGCCGCATTTCCGGTTCACGCAGACAAAACAACCGTCTACAACGTCGAGCAAAACCAGCTCCCCGCGTCGAAAACATGACGGGCAAATCTTTTTCGCGAAAAACGCGTCGACTATACGGGTTAAAACAACATCTTCCATCAACGTTTTTCTCCATCTTCGCCAGTCATTAACTGCTTCGAAAAGCTGTTTATAGTTAGCTGTCTTACCCTTCGTTTCAAGCGAGTGGTCGAAAAACCGCGGGTCGCCTATTCTTAGATGAGGGTAGTGAACGTAGAGAAACAACGAGAAAGCTAGCCTAGCCATGTAATCCATGTTTTCCACTTCGCTTGGCAGAGAGTTCGAGAAAACATCTACATGCGGCCTTCCTAAATTCCACCAAACCTGGAAAAGATTGCTAGGTATTATCTGCGAACCCGCTACCCCTAAAAAGAAATCGTGTTTCAAGCAATACACTGCTCGATGACCAACATAGTTGACGGACGCGAAATCCTTCGCCAACAGCTCGCGTAAAACCTTCCAGCATAGTCGCCGCGACCGGCCTGAAGCTTCGACAACCTGGTAAAACGCTTTCGGACCCCCTGCGAGGGCCCTCACCACGTCGAAAAAAGCATGCGGGTCCATGTCACGGACCTTACGCCTAGATTTCTTTGTTTCAAGCCACGTCATGGTCAACAGTATACGATAGCACGCCAGTATAAATATATTTCGCTCTTACTCTATTACCGTTATGAAACAAGAAAGAATCCTCCGCAAAATCGTGAGAGTCGGAGCCGGTACGAAAGTAATAGCTCTACCACGCGATTTCGAGGGCGAATTCGCATGGATTATACGAGAGGGCAACGCGGTTCGAATAGTTCCAGCCGAGGTGCGATAAACGAAAGAGAGCTGAGGTGAGCCAAAATGCTGTGGAAAACAAAAAAACAGGTTGAAACATTCGAGCGGGCGGTTGAAAAACTGAAGAACGAAATCGAAGACCTTTCGCGACAGCTTTCGGCTGGCAACGTCGGCGCCGCGACGGAAATCGCGCGAAAACGTCTCGAAGTAGCAGAAATAGAAAAAATGCTACCTGAGCTGAGAGATAAAATTGCCGCGCTCGAACGCTCTTATCGCCAACGTTTAAACGAGCTGCGCGGAGAATATGCTGAGGCCACAAAAAACCTGCCACAACTTTTAAACGACGTTGCGTCAACACTTTCACAAGCATCGGCAAAAATCAACAACTTATTTAAACAAAACGACCACGCAATCGACCTGTGGCGCCAGCTATCATCGACAGCATCTGAGTTGGACGAGCGGCAGATTAGAGAACCCAGTCATTTTATCGACTTGCCTTTTCTGCGACAAATCCAGCAACAAACACAGAGTTTTCAGGAGTGGTTCTCGAAAACATGGGGAGGTGAAAAGAAATGAAACACTTCCAGAAAACATTGCTCGATGAAAGTGAGGCGGTCTGCAACGTCTGCGCCGTCGTAGGGCCGCGGCGAGAATTCAGAACGGTTTATCATAAAAACATACGCTACGATTTTTGTCCTGAGTGTTCCGCCAAACAGGTGAAATGAAAATGGTTGTTCTACGCCTCGCAATCGTAGTTGTCAAAACCGTTGAGAATCCGAGCGATAGTCTAAGCCCGCTTATCGAAGACATGATGCACGCCGCGGAGAAACATGGCGCGCGGGTCGTGTATTCACGAGTCAGCCGAATGCCTCTTTGGGTGTATGAGGTTGGTCGTGGGGAATATGAACGAAGAACAACTGGTAAAACTATATCGTGAAAAGGGTTTAACGATTCTCCCCCTGCCTCGAGGCGCGAAGGGCCCTCCGCTTTTCGGAGCGTGGCAAAAACTCTCGCGTGAAGAAATCGAGACAAAAAACATTGACTTGAATGACGTCAACATCGCTCTTCGAATGAACGACAATGGGGTTTTCGCAATAGACGTCGACCGCGAACCGCTTTACTACTTGTTGTTCGACTCGCCGCCAGAGGCCCTTGCACGAAAAACATGGGTTTGGCGAACGTCGCGCGGCTATCATGTTTTGTTCAAAGCCGACCACGACGTCGAAACAACTGCGGCAAGTCTGATTCAAGTCAAGGGCCGTGGCAGTTATGTCGTTGCACCACCTTCGATACATCCGAGCGGCGCTCGCTACACTTTTCTTTCAGACCCTGCGACAACGGATATCGCGAACGTAGGCCCTGCTTTTCTCGAAAAACTTTCTACAATTATTTCCACAGTTCACAAACACCAACACCTTATCGAGAAACTAACGCCGTTCTGGCTTGAAGGTTGCCGTCACAACATCGCTCTCTATCTCTCAGGGGCCCTTCGAAAACGAGGGCTGGCTTTCGAAGAAACAGCAATCATCGTGAAAGCAATCAGCTTGCTTTCACAGGACCCTGAAATAACGGATAGGTTGACGGCCGTTGAAACAACGTACAGTATCGATGATTTGAACGAGGTCGCCGGCGACTCATATCTTGCGCAGGTTCTGAAAGCGGTTGGAGGGCCCTCGGTCGAAGACCTGCTGCCAGCAGGTAAACATGACGCTTCGAAACAACAGACTTCGGCGAAGAAACATCGCTACACGGTTGGCGGGGAAGTTTTAGACGGCAGGCTTGTCGAGGTCATCGCAGGGCCTCGGCTACTGTTGTGGAATGGTAGCGACTTTGAAGTTGCAGGCAGCTTTCAACCCATCGATGGCGAAGTCGTTGAGCCTTATCCACATCTGCCTTTTCCGCTTCCCGACGCGCCAACAGCAATTGGAGAGGACATAAACCTTTGGAACGATACAAAGGCCTTCATCCGGGAATACTTCGATGTGGTGAATGAAGACGCGTATGACGTGTTGACCGCAGCAGTTGCTTGGAGCTATTTTGTTCGCGCCGTCGGTGTTTCGACGCCGTTTATTCTCTTTCTCGGGCCCTGGCGGTCGGGTAAAACAAGAGCGCTTGAAACTTTATCATCGATATGTTATCGAAGCATGGCTGCGGTTGACGTGAGCGAAGCCTCGTTTTTCCGTCTCGTTGAAACGTTGAAGCCAACACTGTTCATCGATGAAATGCAAGTTGTCGACTCGAATGTTAGGGCCCTTCTCGCAAGCGCTTACCGTAAAGGCATGAAGGTCCCGCGGGTCGTAGACGTTGAAAGCAAAGGCCTTGAATCAATCGCCTGGTTTGAAACGTTTTCGTTTGTTGTCATGGCGTCGCGTGAGGAGCCTCCGGCCGACATCCTATCCCGATGCATCGTCATACATTGTGAAAAACAGCAAAGGCCGACGGGGAAAAAAATCGATGAATCAAAAGCCCGCGACCTGCGAACACGATGGCTTGCGCAAAGACTTCGAATGCATGGAAAAGTGGTTGTCGGCTTTACCGAGTTTGAGACCGTCGACGGCCGGCTGCAGGAAATATTAAGCCCGCTTGTGGTGTTGGCGGAGCTGTTTGGAGGGCCGTCGGCTAAAGCAGCCGTCGAACGATATGGTAGGGCCCTTGAAAACGAGCTGCGCGGCTTGGAGGCGTCGACCGAAGAGGCGGAGATAATTGAAGCGCTTCAGGCAATGGTTGCCGAAAACCCGCAGGACGCTCCGTCCGTCGTTTTGGTGCGAGAATTGACAGCCAGGCTCAATCAAGAATATGAAACACCTATATGGACGCCTGAAAAGGTCGGCCGACGTCTCTCCGCGCTCGGGTTCCCGCGAGTCAAGCTGGCGAGGGGTCGGAGGGGCTATAAGATAGACTACCCGCTCCTCGAAAGACTTATAAACAGGTATGGTCTCGATGTGGCAGTATCCTCTTTCGCAGCTACTGCCACTACTGCCACTACTGCCCAAACGCCAAAATTTCCGGGAATTAAGCCGTAATTTTTGTGGCAGTATACTGCCACCACTGGAAAGCCTACTGCCACTACTGCCCCAACCGCCCATCGTTGGTGAAACCTCGGATAAAGACATTTGTCGAAGGGCCCTTCGACGGTCGACGGATGTGAGAAATGTGAGAAAACATGCGGACGTCTTCGACCGGCGGAAAACACTCTATCGCACGACGCTCGTTCATAAGCTAAACCCTACTCATTTTTTGTTTTACCCATCCTCGCCTCTTCGAAAGCAGACCTGATTTCTCTACGCATCGCGCCTCTCGCCATCTGCGTAAAGCTGCGGATGGCTTCCTGCAGAATCAAAACTTTTTCATCGAGGGTTGGTTGACGGTTTAACGTGAACCGGACGGCGTCTTGATATAAGTCTTCGGCCGGCTGGTTTGGGTTCAACGCATTCCAAACAGCTTCGAGAGTTTTCACCAGAATCGTTTTTTCTTCAACCTGCTTCGGCTCGTAGTCTAAGCGAAGGACGTGTTCAAATTTTTTCCATTCCTCGGCGAGGGCTTCGACACTTGGTTTCAGGTATGCTGCTGAAACACCGACGTCGTGACCCATCAAAAGCATTAGAAACATCTGGTTCATGCCTGCGGTTGTTAGATATGTTTTGTAGCTTCGCCGCAGGCCGTGTAAAGTGTAGTTCCATCCCTTGCCGCTGCGGTCTCGTTTGAGATGGCCGAGCCTGTTTAAAGCCGACTGGAAGCTGGCTCGAACCTTGTTGCGGAGCAAAGGCTTTTTCGGATTATTGCGTGCGTGGAAAACGAAGTCGTCGTCGGAAAGCTTTTCTAAATGTGGGCGAAGTGCGTTCGCGAGGTCGGCGGGAATGAAAACGGTTCGCGGAACGCCTGTTTTCTCCGACACCACGTTTAGACGCGGCGGGTCGGCGTCAAGGTCGAAGTCGTTTTTGCGGAGGCTGAGGGCCTCGCCGAGACGAAGACCCGTCCCCCACAGCAGCCAGACCACAAGCCGGCGGGTGGGAGACAGTAAAGGCAGGACCTGTTTCACAACCTCGCGTGGGACCGCGGGGTTCTCTCTAATCGTTCGCTTCCGCGGCAGAAGCGACTTGAGAAAAAACCAGCTGATGTCCTGGCGGTAGAGGCTTAGAAAAGCTTTCAGAGCTGCGACCTGCAGCCGAATATGCGAAGACGCGATGCCTCTGTCCCGAAGCATCCTGACGTATAGCATGATATGCTCCTGCGTCGCTTTCGCAGCCATGTCCTCCGGCGACTGGAAACCCATGGATTCGCAGAACTGTCGAACCGCGCGCCGGTAGTTGTCGCCTGTCTTCCAACTCCGCGCCTCGAGAAAACCATCCCAAAGCGACAGGTTTATCTTTTCGCCGGCCCTCTGTCTAGCCGATGACCCCGCTCGCCCCACAACCCCTCACAAACAAGACGTCAAACAGGTATATAAAGAAACCGTGTTGGAAAACCATGACAAAGAC
>JAWBJZ010000056.1:0-11012 GCA_038832005.1 Candidatus Caldarchaeum sp. | reverse complement strand
TCCCATGCCCTCCCGGGGCGCAGTGGTACATGTAAACTCCAGGGAAATCAGCCTTGAAAACAAGCCTACCCTCGCTGCCGGGAGCGATGTTCCCTACAAACTTGGATGTCTGCGTGTTCGCAGAATGTATTGAAAGACCGTGGGTATACTTGCCCTGATTCCTCACGATTATTTCAACAACATCACCCTCCTGGACTAAGATCAACGGGCCTGGAGACGTGCCGTTGAAAACGAAAGCCCTGAACACTACGCCTTCGTCGATTACTACGTCGGCTTCGTCCGCAACCAGCAGGAAGGTTTTGTCTGGTTTGGCGTTGGAGGGCGGGTTGCCGGGCACGCCTGGAGCATACTCGATGGAGGAGGCTGACGTCAAAGCCATCACTACCACGATAAAAGACAAGATGTGAACAGGCTTCATGGTTGTATCTACTGATGTGCGTTTTAAAAATCACTTATGCAACACTGTTGCGTCCTGCCTCAGCATGATTTAAACGTTGTAAGTTATTTTTTGCATGGCTATTATTTAAGCGGGTGTCCGCGGGTTAAGGTCATGGTTTTAACCCTCCATGTAGCTAGACTGCTGGACAGCTTGAGGACCTCGCCGACCCAGCTTGCGGTTGTGGTCAAGAACAGCAATTGCAAGGTTGTCCAGATGCTTCTGTCTAAGAACTTTGAGGGTACTTTTAAAAACATAAGGGTGGGCGAGAATACCTCGAGCCACTTGATACATCTCTCAAAACCGGTCGACGCAAGAGATGTTTTCCCACCTGACACCACGGTATACACGATGGGCCGCAGCTTTTTGTGGATAGACGCGCCCAGCTGTAAGGCCTGTAAGACTTTGTCAAGGAACTCGGCGATCCCCAACTACGTGATGTTCATAAAAGGGGTCGGCGTACTATTTTCGTTCCTGACCCCCGGACCCATAGTCTCTAAGAAGATTGTTGACAGCATGAAGGCTGAAGGGCTTGAGGTTAATGTTCTGAGGAGGTCTTCGCTGAACTTGCGGCAAGTTTTGACAGAGAAGCAAAGCGATGTGCTTTTCACGGCTATCTCGATGGTTATTTCTCGCCTCAAAGAGAGGCGAGTCTGAGGGACATCGCTGAGAAGCTGGGGCTGTCGAAGTCCACCGTCTCGAGGCATCTGAGGGCGGCTGTCAGGAAGCTTGCTCTTTCGCTTCCTACTGAAAGATTGTAGGCTGGCCCATCCGACCGTGGGAAACAAAGGTCTCCAGAGGCTGGCGATTCTTTCTTCCAATCACTTTACGCTTAGGGTATCCGAACCCTACGACGCACGCAATATGGTAGTCTGAAGGTATGGCGAACTTCTCCCTCATGGCTTTCTCGTTATACCCCGTGTAGATTCTCGACCCCACCCCTCTGTTCCACGCCGCCAGCTGCATGTTGGTAATAACCCGGCCAGCGTCTATCAAATGCCATGGATACTTTGGAGAGGTCAGAACTATGACCGCGCAGCTACACTGAGAGACCCATTTGCCGGTCGTGCTTATCTCCGCAAGCGTATTCAAGTCTTCCCGCTTGTCAACGAGTATAAAACGCCAGTGCTGGCTGTTTAGACCGCTGGGTGAGAGACGTGCCGCTTCAAAAATCTCCCGGACAACTTCGGCGGGTATAGGTCGTGGGTCGTATTCTTTGAGCTCAAGCCTAGTCCTTATGGCCTCGAAAACATCCATGTCGGATGTCTGCAAACCACAGCATAATAAGCCTTACTTCGTTTCAACGATGAAGCGCCAGAGCTCATCGTGGACGGGGCCTTGTATCCTCTCCTCACCGTTTTCTGAGAGTATCCGCATTCCCATTTTCCTTCTCACAACTCTTCCAATGACTCTGGCGCCTGTTTTTTCCATGATTGTCCTGCTCAACCGCGGCGCAGTTGCCAAAAGAGTTCCCGAGCTTATGAGCTTCAGCGGGTCTATGTCCACGGCACGGCAGATTTTCTCCACCAACGGGTCGACCAACACCTTCGACCTCTCTACGTAGAATCCCACGGACGACGCTTGAGCCATTTCATAAAGTCCGCCGACAAGCCCTCCCTCAGTGGGGTCGTGCATCGCAGAAACGCCTTCACGTGCGAAGGCCAGCGCCTCTTCCACAACGCTCGTTCTACGGATGAATCCGCTTGCTCTTGTTATGTCTTTCACACCGATTTTTTTTCTTCTCAAGAGATGCGGGTAGTCGGAGGCGATTATCGCAGCCCCCTCGAGCCCTACGGACTTGGCCATAATTATGTGGTCTCCGGGCTTTGCTCCGTGGCTTGTTATCGGCTTCTTAACTATCAGCCTGCCTATCATGTGACCGACGACGGTCGGGGATGTGACGAAGGGCGCTACCTCAGAATGGCCTGTGACCACAGCTACTTCAAGCCTGCGGCATGCTGAGTGAATCTGCCGAACAATTTTCGACAGGTCGCTGTAGCCGCTTCCCTTAGGCAGGAGGATTGTTGAGGAAAACCACGCGGGTTTTGCGCCTGAAACGGCGACATCGTTTGCTGAAGCATGGACGGAAAGCCATCCCACAAACCTTTTCGACCCAGTTATCGGGTCCGTGGAAAGCACGTAAACAGTCTTAGATGTTTTAACCGCCCCAGCGTCCTCGCCATAACCCGGCCATAGGACAACGTCGCGCCTTTGATGTCCGAGATTCTTGAGGACGTGCTTTTTCAGAACATCTTCCGGCAGCTTTCCAACGGGAAGCTTCCCCCCAAAGACCATGACAGCATCCTTCCCAGCTATTCGAGTGCTTGGAGTATTTGGGACACCTTCCTTGCGTCAGCTGCATTCTGAACCCTCATGAGAAAACGCAGCTTATCGTCGAAAACTCTGAAGCTTTGGGCCGAGATGTACAGCACGTTGTTGACGTGTTTCACGAGCTCAGCCATCCGGAGGTCTGGGTAGGTTTTCATGGCTTTGAGAAAAGGCTCGACCCTGTAGGAGGCGGGGATGAACTCGGGTTTGTCGAACGAAAGTCTCGGTATTCCCGCTGAGAACCTCGTGATAAGGCTTCGTAGAAACCCCGTCACATCCCTATTAATTAGAGGAGTGTCGCAGGGAAGCGCTAGCACGCCGTCTGTGTTAACTTTCTCAAAAACATGCTCAAGCTGGAAACGAACGTCAAAGCTTTCGTCAACAGCCTCTTCAACCTCGGCGTCGTATCCCTCAGCAATTGCCCTATATTCCTCTAGGCTTTTCTGATGCGATAAAATCATTATGTCCTTAGCGTCGTCGGGAACAGAGTCGAGGACATACTCTATCATGGGCTTGTCGTTTATCTTCAAGAGCCCCCTTCTGCCCAGACCGCCTGTGTTTGCGAAAACCGCCGCAGTGTACTCCATTTTTCAGCTTCCCATCTTTTCCTTGAGCAGTTGTATGGTTAGCGGCAGTATCTTATAAATGTCTGCTACGAAGAAATAGTCGGACTCTGCGGCCATCGGTGCGTTAGGGTCTATGTTTACGGCCACTACAGTTCGGGAATCTCTCATGCCGACAAGGTGTTGAACCTGTCCAGAGATTCCTAGGGCGACGTAAAGTTTTGGCCTGACCCGTTTTCCCGAAAGACCGATATGTCTGTCCTCGCTAAGCCAACGCAGGTCGCCTGAGATTGGCCTACTGCATCCGACTTCCGCGCCTATCAGACGTGCAAGTTCCTCAGCCATGGCTAGGTCTTCTTTTTTCTTGAACCCTCTGCCAACGGCTACGATGAAATCGGCTTTCTCAAGCTCCACGTGAGCGGTCTCAGGTTTGATGAACCCCAGAAACTCAACGGCAGGTGCGGAGACAGACACGTCGAACTTTTCGGCAAGCGGTTTTTTCTCGACGACTTCACCAAGCTCCGCCGTGTTCTTCAACGTCACCACCGCCGGGGTTTGCTTGAGCAGGAGCGTCGAAATGTAGCCTCCACCCAAGACAAGCCTTTTAGCGACAACCCCCCTGTCCGTCTTCTCGAGCGAGATGCATTCAGAAGCATAAGAAGCCTGCAGACGTTGAGCTGCTCTCGCCCCTATCTCGTTGGCCGTTTTAGATGCCCACAGCACCAGCAGGTCTGCTCCGGTTTTCTGGACAAGCTCTGCTAGGGCTGCTGCGGCTGCGGGCTCTCCTCCATCCCACAACGCCTGGGGGAGGAGCCAGATTTTCCCAACACCGGCTTTACCGAGAGCTTCAGCTTCATAAGCCGAGGGTTCTTTGAAGAAGGCGGCTGAAACCGTGGCTTCGTTGAAGTTTTTCCTTACGAAGGCGGCGATTCCCGCAGCCAGCTCAGGCTTTTCCGCAGAAACAACTACTTTCATCTCTTTCCCCCATGGGCCAGTATCGTTTCAGCAAGCTTTTCGGCAAGCTCTTCGGGCTTTCCTTCGAAGACTTGCCTACGCCTCTCCGTCTTTAGGGCTTTCACCTCCAGAACATCAGCCATGGGTTTTAGGTCCTCTTCCCTCAGCCCGAGTTCTTCACGTTTCACGTCGTTTACGGGTTTTTTCTGAGCCGCCCTAATCATAAGTAGGCTTGGCAGCCTAGGCGTGTTGATTTCAAGCCCCACTGTGACCACCGCGGGTGTTTTACATGACACAACCTTAACGCCCTCCTCGACAGATTTCCAAGCCTTGACGGAGCCACCAAGCCATTCAAGCTTGCTGACGTATGAGACGTGTGGGATGTTGAATATCTCCGCAAGACGCGGCCCTGTCTGGTAAGCGTTTTCATCCAGCGAAGCCTCCCCGCACAGTATCAGATCCCATTTCCCGACCTTCTTCTCTATTATCTTCGACAGGACAAAGGCCGTGACATGCCCGTCGGCTTTGCTCATCGCAGGGTCAGAGAAGACATAAGCTTCGTCCGCGCCCATGGCTAAGCACTCTCTAACCAGCAGTGTTTTGACGTCGTGACCTGCAGTTACTAAAACAACTCTCCCGCCGTGTTTCTCCTTAATCCTTATCGCCTCCTCCAGAGCGTTGAGGTCGAAGTCACTGTTTTTGAACTGGGCTTGGGCTAGCTGCGGCGCAAGCGTTTCCGGATGCGGCTTAAGCTGATAGACATCGACCGTCTGCTTAACGCAAACAACCAAGTCCGGCATAGCGCACGCCTCAAAACTACCTGCAAGCGGCAACTAAAATACTGTAGGGAAACGATTGTTTAAACGGTTTTGAATGATTAAAAATCGATTCCACGGATTTCTGTTCTTGTCTTGCATATATAGGGGCTGGTGTGAGGGCATGGCGATGAGGGTGGAACTACTCACGGCGCTTGCCTTAACGTTGTTCTTGCTGTCAAGCCCTTTGACGGCTTTTGCTCAAGAGCCTAATGATATTCCGTTAGGAAAGAGGATAACCGCGGAGCTGCGCAGCCTCATCGAAAGTCATAAAGACATGGTCAAGGAAGCCGTCGCAGAAATCAAAGCTCTTAAACAAGAGCTTCAAGAGCAAAAGTTCTCCATCATACGTCAATACCTTGATGAAGTTAAAAGAGCAAGAGATGAGATAAAGTCGCAGATAGACAGCTTGGTCAATCAGTTTCGAGCCGGCAACATATCGAGGGATGACTTCCTTTCACAAATGTACCTGTTGAAGGAGAGAATGAAGGCCTTGGCGAAAAGCTCAGAAAAGCTCGGTGAGCTGTTGAGCAGGTTTTCTAAAGAGGCGTCTCAAAAAATGAGGCAAACGATTGAGGAGCTGAAGCAGGCTAACAAGGAGTTCGGCCAAAGTGTTGCCGAAACAGCTAGGAAAATAGGGGAGACAGCTAGAGCTGAGGCTTTAGAACACGGGAGGCGGGCTGGCAACGCTACCCAAACCGGCACACAGCGTGGACCGCCACCACGTAATGAGCCACCATCCCAACATGCAGGCAGCGGAGCAAACGCAACGCAGACCCATACGCCGCCCGGCCGACGCAACCGCTAAAAATAACTTCTGCCTAACGCTTGATCCTGACTATCTTTTCACGACCCCTTTTAAATCTCATCACACGCCCGTTCTCCTCAAGAAGCTTAAGTATCATGCTGACTCTAGCCTTAGACATGCCCGTCTCATCCACAATGATTGACTGGGAGACCGTCCCACCGTGTCTTTTGATGATGTCCAGTATCGTCTGAATGTCCGTGTTTTCCACCGGCTTAGCCCTCTTTCTGGCGAAAAAAACAGCGGCCAAAACGGCCGCGGCCAACGTTAAAACTAACGCGGGGTTAAGCCATAAAGCCAGCCGGTTGGCTTCGTTTCCAGTTGTTGCGTGCGACAGGATCAGCCTCGGCTCACCGTCGCCGAAGCTTTTCCTACCATACCACCGCACTAAATTACCCACAACCTCATCCGGCTTAGGCGAAACATTCTCAACAACATATCCTTCAGGTATTTTAACGGTGAAGGATTCGCCTTCCATGAGTGACAAGCCGCCGATGAAAACATCGCCGACCGAAAGCACACCATCATTTTTCACAGCGAAGCCAAGCCATTTGAAGGATATGGTTACAACACCGACAGCACCTGTCAAGGTTTGTCTGACGTCAGCGGTTACTTTAAAGTCAGAAAGCTTCATCTCACGGCCTAAGATGCTTGAAGCCTCGGCGACGACCCGCTCAACCCTAACCTTGTATTCGGCCGCTGTCTCACTGGCTATTGTCTCGGCAGCCGCCTTGAAGGCCTCCAAGTCCTCGCCGCTTTTCAACGCATAACGGTGCTCTACATACCAGACGCCGTTGCCGTCAGCATGAACAGACACTTCATAAAAGGTTGAAACGGGGATGGCGGGGGTTGTTAGCTGAGGTAAAACTAAGAGAACCGTCAAGAGGGCCGTCGGCGTGAGACTTTCGTTTTTCAAACCGATTCGGCTACAACCTCAGCTATGTCTTTAAGCTTTATTTTTTCCTCCACCCCCATCACTCTGACAGCATCGCCGAACATCTGCATGCAGTAAGGACATTCAACGGCGAGGATAGAGGAGCCTGTGTTCAACGCTTCACGGAGTCTTATCAAGCTCTCCCTATCGCTTCGCCTGACCTCATACCAGTAGCTACTGCCGCCGGCTCCGCAGCAGAAGCTTTTCAACCTGTTTCTCCCCATCTCCACGAAGTTCTTGTCTCCAGCCACCTGCCTCAAAACGAGACGTGGTTCTTCGAAGATGTTGTTAACCCGCCCAACATAGCAAGAGTCGTGCAGCGTTATCTTCTCATACAACGGTTTTGAAAGCTTGATTTTTCCCGTCTTAAGAAGCTCCCCGATAACCTGCGTATGGTGGTAAACTTCCAGCTTTAAACCCAGTTCTGAATACTCTTTCTTTAAAGTGTTAAAGCAGTGGGGGCAGTGGGTGATCACTTTCCTTATATTAGCTTTCTTCAGCCGCTCGATGTTTGCGAGAGCCATCTCTTGAAAACGTCCCTCCTCACCCATTCTCCTGGCCGGGTCTCCTGTGCATGACTCATCCATTCCCAGCAACGCGAAGGACAAGCCGGCCTTCAACAATATTTTAGCCATGCTCTTCGCGATTTCACGGCTTCGGGCGTCATAGAATGAGGCGCATCCAATCCAGTAAACATACTCGGCGTCAGGTTTTTCCTGAAATGTTTTGACACCCATTGCGGCCAGCTCGGACAAAAGCTTCTCCTTCTCTGAGACGTCCAGCCCGTAGGGGTTTCCGTACCTCGCTAGGTTTGTCAGCATCATGGTCTTCTTTTTATCCAACTTCCCCTCAAGCGTCAGAGCCCTTCTCATCTCAAGGATGTAGTCCATGGGTCTTATCAGTACGGGGCAGGCTTCGACGCAGGCGGAGCAGGTTGTGCATGCCCAAACCTCATCCTCGTCCACCAAGCCTGACCTGAAAACATCAATATCCAACCCATTCTCAGACCAGGTCGAACCTTTCAGCTTCTGGACCACGTTTCTCGGTGAGAGTAAGGTTCCAGCCGCGAAGGCTGGGCATGCGGCTTCACAGCGTCCGCAGTCCGTGCAGGCGTCCAGCTCAAGCCTTTGCATCCAGTTCAGCTCGCTTAAGACTCTAAACCCAAGTTTAATCTCGGCTGAGGGGTCAAGCTCTTCAAGCTTGAACGGTGTCGGCATTTTCCCAAGTGGAAGCTGTCTTGGAACGTTTACAGCCAAGTGCAGCAACGTGGAGAACATGTGTCCGAGTGATGTGTATGGGATTAGCGCCACCATCATGAAAGCCACGACCGCATGGCTCCACCAGAGTCCTTGGTAAACGGGTACGATAATATGTTGAGGAATGGCTGCTGCAAGCATAGATGATAACATCTTCCCCGCGAAGCTCCATCCTGCCCAGTCTCTCGGCATTACGGCGAGTCTGATCCCTTCGAGAACGTAGCCTGACAAACCTATGAAGAAAAGCCCGGCAACAATCAAAGCATATTCAGCTTTGTATCGAAGCCTCTTCTCGGGAACAATCATCCTACGGTAAATCAAAATGACCAGCCCAGCCAGCATGCTTAAACCCATCAGGTCGAGAACAAGCTCGTAAAATAGGTAGAAATCTCCCTTCAGAAAACGGTTTCCAACAAGACGTGCCACGTCGTAGTCGAGAAAAACGAGAGACGTGCCGATGAACAGGGCGATGATGCCGGTGTATATCAGCAAATGCATAAGCCCGGCAAGCCGTTCGCCGACCACCTTTCTTTGAAGAAGGCCATACTTTGTAAGAAAACTGAGACCGGCTGCAACCGCTTTACCGAGCTCGCCGACGTTGTTTACGCCAAGCCTACGTAGCCTGTATACTATGCCGTAGACGAACAAGGCCGCGAAGGGCAGTAAGACGATGTACATGATGATGTCAGTTCCATGGGGCATCAGACCGTATGTTTCACGAATCGGCTCCAACATATGCAGCCTTCACACAACACTTAAAAAATCATCTTTTAATGGTATCGCCTGAAAAATCAAACTTATCAATTCCCAAAAAACATGTATTTTGTGAGTGAAGTAGAGCGGTTCGGGAAGGTTGCGGTGAAGGCCGCTCCCTACTACGGCGGAAAGCTTGAGATAGTTCCCAAGATACCGGTGAGGTCTTTAGAGGATTTTGCTGTCTGGTACACGCCTGGGGTGGCCGCCGTATGTAAGGCCATAGCCGCCGACAAGGAGCTGAGCTTCGACTACACCTGGAGGTGGAACACCATAGCCGTAGTGACAAACGGCACCAGAGTCTTAGGGCTTGGAAACATCGGCCCCGAAGCATCCTTGCCCGTGATGGAGGGAAAGGCGTTGATCTTCAAGTTTCTAGGAGGGGTTGACGCCTTCCCATTATGTCTAAACATCACCGACCGAAACAAGTTTGTTGAGGTTGTCAAGACTCTTGAACCCGGCTTGGGTGGCATAAATCTCGAAGACATAGCTTCACCCGACTGCTTCTACATCCTCGACAGACTACGACAGGAGATGTCCATCCCCGTCTGGCACGACGACCAGCTGGGCACAGCGGGAGCGACGCTAGCAGGCCTCTACAACTCGCTGAAAATCACAGGCCGAAAGCTTTCTAAAACCTCGATTGTGTTGTTCGGAGCTGGAGCGGCCAACATAGCCACCGCTCGCCTTCTAGAGAAAGCTGGGGCCAACATGTCCAAAATGATTCTTGTAGACACAAAAGGTATTCTTCATGCCGAAAGAGAGGACATGGATGAGCTGATGCTGAAAAATCCGTGGAAGTACGAGCTAGCCCTTAAGACAAACAAGGCGAAGATAAGCGGAGGTTTGCCGGAAGCCCTGGAAGGAGCTGATGTTCTGATAGCAGCATCTGTTCCAGGACCTGGGGTGATTAAGAAAGAATGGATTGGAAAGATGGTTGAAAACCCTGTGGTTTTTCTGCTCGCAAACCCTGTTCCTGAGATGTGGCCTTGGGAAGCTAAGGAGGCTGGTGCAGCGGTCGTAGCCACCGGCAGAAGCGATTTCCCAAACCAAGTCAACAACAGCCTCGTCTTCCCCTCAGTTTTCAGAGGAGCTTTAGACGTGCGAGCTAGAACGATATCGGATACGATGATTTTAAGGGCGGCTCAAGCCCTGGCGGAGTTCATACCTGAGGAAAAGCTTACGGCAGAACATATAATCCCGACGATGGAAGAATGGGAGGTTTATGTGTATGTTGCCGCCGCCGTTGCGGAGCAGGCTGTAGCAGAAAACCTCGCCCGAAGACCCCTCAGCTATGATGAAGAGTTTGTTAGAGCTAGGAAGGTCATCGAAAGGTCAAGGAAGGTTTTAATGTCGCTTATGGAGAGGCGTTTGATAAAGCCGCTTCCACAGGTTGACCAGCCATGAGCGAGGTGGTTTTCAGGAAAGCTGAAAAACGCGACATACCGAGCCTAGTTGACCTCAACATCAGGCTTAAACGTTTGAACGAGGAGTTCGACCCGCTTCTGAGAGTGAGAAGCGATATCGCTGACAAGTCGAAACAATACTTCGAAACGGCTATGAGCTCTCCCAACTCCCTTGTCGTTGTCGCCGAGGATGGAGGCCGTGTGGTCGGGTTCATCAAAGCCGACATACGTGAAAGAACTTTCTACGAGCCACGGATGGAGGGGAACATCGTCGAGTTCTATCTCCTTCCTGAATACAGGCGTAAAGGAGTTGGGGCAAACCTGCTTGAGTACGCCGTCAAACTACTCAAGGAAAAGGCTGAGATAATAACAGCCGAGTTCCCGTCGCTCAACGAGATAGCAGTGGAGTTTTACACCCGGCAGGGATACAGAGGAATAGTTAGCATCTACGCCCGTGAGAGTTAAAAGCAAGCCAGCATAAACCATGTTCAGGCTCCGGTAGTATAGTCCGGTCAAGTATGGCGGCCTCTCGAGCCGCAGACCCGGGTTCAAATCCCGGCCGGAGCAAAAGTCTACGGCCCAGACCGCATGAAATGACGTTTTGTGGGGTGGGTTGTAGGGTTTCCTGCTCCCTAGGAATTCACCAAGCCATAGTTGCTTGCATGCTACCTGCTCGAGGGTTTCAAACTAATGTCTCTTCATAAAAGTACTGCTGGTTATTCCATCGTTAAATAACGCTCCCGCTATCACATTGCTTTTTCC
>JAWBJZ010000055.1:0-11183 GCA_038832005.1 Candidatus Caldarchaeum sp. | reverse complement strand
TTGCGTCCGACGGTAGGATACTCGCAAACGTCAGGAAGGTTTACCAGCCTGAAAGAGGGGGAATCCATCCACGCGAAGCATCTCAGAGACATGCTGCCAACGCTCCTTCAGCCATTTCCGAAGCCTTCCAAACAGCAGGCATATCTCCGCAGGATATCGACGTGATAGCCTTCGCCCAAGGACCGGGGATGGGGCCATGCCTAAGAACCGGAGCTACGGTTGCAAGAACCTTGGCTCTAGCCCTCAAGAAACCGTTGGTGGCGGTGAACCATGGAGTCGCGCACATAGAGATCGGAAAGCTAGTGACGGGATGCCGCGACCCCGTCGTCCTCTACGTGGCCGGCGGCAACACGCTTATAACGGCCTTGGTCGAAAAAAGATACAGGATTCTCGGTGAAACCCTTGACATAGCCGCTGGAAACTGTCTGGACGCGTTCGGGATAACCGCAGGGATTGGCCCCATGCCCGCCCCGGAAAACTATGCGCACAGCGGCAGCACAATCTACGAGCTTCCTTACAAAGTTAAGGGAATGGACGTATCGTTCTCCGGTATTTTAACCGCTGCCGAAAACATGTTGTCGAAAGGAGCGAAGATCCAGGACCTGTGTCTCTCGTTGACGGAGACGGTTTACAGCATGTTATCGGAGGTGACGGAGAGAGCTCTGGCCATGTCGGGTAAGCATGAGGTTCTGCTTGTGGGCGGTTTAGCTCGGAGCAGGCGGCTGTGCCAAATGCTCAGGACGATGTGTGAAGACAGGGAGGCCTCGCTCCACGTTGT
This sequence comes from Candidatus Caldarchaeum sp., assembly GCA_038832005.1. Taxonomy (GTDB): domain Archaea; phylum Thermoproteota; class Nitrososphaeria_A; order Caldarchaeales; family Caldarchaeaceae; genus Caldarchaeum. The sequence goes on along the minus strand of JAWBJZ010000055.1, from coordinate 10,405 downwards.
CCCCGACGAATATGCCGGAGACAACGGTGCGATGATAGCTTGGAACGGCTACCTGCACTATAAATGCGGCAAGGTTGTCTCTGTTGAGGAAAGCTTCGTGAAGCCACGGATGAGGGTTGACGAGGTCGAGGTTTGTTGGAGTCGATAGATTTTGTCGAAGGCAGGGTGATAAGGGTTGGAGCCGAGGCCGTGGTCAGACAAGCTTTCTGGAAAAACATCAAGCTCGTCAAAAAACATCGGGTCCCCAAAAGATACAGACAGGAATCGATAGACGAGAGAGTCAGACGCAACAGGACGCTTCATGAAGCCAAAACACTGTCCTACCTGTCGGAGAACGGTGTTCCAACACCGCTACTGCTTTTCCTAGACGTCCAGCAGTCGGCGATATACATGCAGATGATCGAAGGGCTTGAGCTGCGTAACGCCCCCAACCCGGTTGCTCACGCAGTCAGGCTTGGTGAAATCGTGGGAGCCATGCACATCCTCGGAGTCGCACACGGAGATTTAACTCTCTCAAATGTTTTAGTGTGTGGTTCGCAGGAGCTTTGGCTTGTAGACTTTGGACTCAGCGTGTTCAACGCGGAGCTTGAGGACAGGGCTGTTGACGTCCATCTGTTGGAAAGGTCGGCTTCAAGCAGTTTTCCAGAGATTGCGCAGAGCTTTTTCAAGGCTTTCCTGAAAGGCTACGGGGCCGTGTTGGGAGACGAGCAGGCCGAAAAGACTTTGAGAAAGGTTGGTGAGATTAGGAGGCGCGGCCGGTATGTCGTCAGAAGCTAAGGTTACATTCGTTACATCGAACAAGGGGAAAGCTCGGGAGGTTGAGTGGATATTCAAGAGAAACGGCTTGCCGTTGAAGGTTTTTTACAGCGAGACCGTCGAGATTCAGTCGGAAGAAATTTCAACTATCGCAGTTTTCAGAGCTATGCAAGCGTACACGATGTTGAGACGGCCAGTGTTCGTGGAGGACGCAGGCCTGTTCATAAACTGCTTGGGCGGATTCCCAGGCCCTTTTTCATCATACGTCTACCGTACCGTCGGACTCCGGAACCTTCTCAAAATGCTGGAGGGAGAGGAACGTAGCGCATATTTCAAGTCCGCGGTATGTTACTATGATGGTGTGTCGGCTCCGAGGTTGTTTGAGGGTGTTTGCCACGGGCAAATAGCGTCGAAGCCATCGGGGACCAAAGGGTTCGGCTTCGACCCCATCTTCATCCCTAAGGGCAAGACGAAGACCTTCGCAGAAATGTCCTCCGAGGAGAAGAACGCGGTCAGTCACAGGGGGGTTTCCGTTAACAAGCTCTGCCGCTGGCTTTATAAGGTCCGTCAGCAGGCGAAGGAAGGCAGGAAAAATGGCTAGGATGCATACCTCAAGACGTGGGCGGTCCGGCTCCAAGAGACCTTTGAGCAAGCTGCCTCCTTCATGGGTTAGGTTCACGCCGGAGGAGGTCGAAGCCCTGGTCGTCAAGCTTGCCAAAGAAGGAATGCCGCCGAGCAAAATAGGAGTAGTTCTCAGAGACCAGTATGCGGTGCCGCTCGTCAAGCTCGTAACTGGGAAAACCATCCTTCAGATACTTGAACAAAACAACCTCAGGCCACCGGTACCCGAAGACCTTGCGAACCTTCTTGAGAAAATCAGGAGAGTTCGGCTTCATCTCTCGAAGCACAGGTCAGACGGGCATAACATACACAGACTCCAGCTCATAGAATCGAAGGTTAGAAGGTTGACTAAGTACTATCAGTCTAAAGGGATTCTCCCATCAGGGTATGACCCGCTGAAGGCATAGCCGGGTGAGATGGTTTGGCAGGTGACATGGCTGGGTTTCTCAAGGTGGTTGAGGCCGCTTCCTCGAGGCTGAGAAGCTGGTTGAGAGAAGGTTTTTTCATAGATGTTTTTACACACAACGACGCTGACGCGCTGTCGTCTGCAGGCATAGTGGCGGGCGCGTTGAGGGAGGAAGATGCCAAATACAGGGTGAGGTCCCTCAACAGGATCGACGACTTTATCCAGCTGTTCAACGAGGGGTGCGTTGAGTCCGACGCGATAATATTCACGGACATAGGCAGCGGCTACCTCGATGAGCTTTCAAGGCTTTTGGAGGGAAAGCAGGTTGTCATCCTTGACCATCATGAGCCCCGCAGCGATGAAAATCCGCGGAATTGGGTTCACGTCAACCCACATCACCACGGCTTCGACGGTGCGAGGGAGATAAGCGCCGCAGGCGTGGCATATTTTGTGTGCAAGAACTTGAACCCATCAAACATTCATTATTCTGCTGTTGCGGTGGTCGGCGCTTTGGGCGATTTGCAGGACAAGGACAACCGCCGCAGGCTGCATGGTCTGAACAGCCTCATAGTTGAAGACGGCATCAAGGCGGGCGTGCTCGAAGCTCGTGAGGACATCATACTGTACGGCCGGACCTTCAGACCGGCTCACATGGCGCTGGCTTTTACAACAAGCCCCTACATCCCCGGGTTGAGCGGCAGGGAGGACGCCTGCTACGGCTTTCTCACAAGCCTCGGGCTTTCGCTGAAGGACGGGGATCAGTGGCGAACTTTGTCCGACTTCTCCGAAGAAGAGAAGAAAAGGCTTTACAACGGGTTAATACAATATCTTGTCTCCAACAACCTTCCGTCCAGCATAGCTGAAGAACTGGTAGGAACGGCATACGACCTAATCAAGGAAGAACTGTGGACCTATCTAAGAGATGCGAGAGAGTATGCAACGCTGCTGAACGCCTGTGGTAAAACGGGAAAGCCATGGCTGGGCATAGTCGTGGCGATGGGCGCTAGGGCGGAGGTTTTGGAGGAGGCCCAGAAGGTTTTGGAGGAGTATCGCGCAAGCTTGGCAAGAGCCATGGACTACGTGGCGAGGCCGGGTGTGAAGGAAGAGCTAAACCACATCGTAGTCTTGAAGGGGGGTGAGGTAATTGACGAGAAACAGGTCAGCTCAATCGCCTCCATAATCTCTTCCTCAGGCCTGCTTCCACCTGACAAAGCTTTGGTCGCCTTCGCAACAGCCGGCAACATGGTCAAAATCTCCTCACGCGCGCCGAAAACACTGGTGGATAAAGGCGTGAACCTCGGAGCGCTGCTCTCCAGTCTCGCCGCCTCCTACGGGGGGAAGGGCGGCGGGCATAACGTTGCCGCCGGAGCCGAAATCCCCTCAGACAGATTAATCAGGTTTCTGGCAGACCTCGACAAAGCTATAGGGGAGCAGATTGCCAGCGCCGCCAGCCAATTCAGTGATTAAAATCTTTTTCGAAGACGCAGAGACAGCTCAAACCGTTTACCAGTCGATAAAGCCCGACGACAAGCCGCTGCCAAAAGGCCTGCTCGTGGAAACTTCAGTAGAAGGCAGCACAATAACCGTCTCCGTCGACTGCAGCCGAGGCCTAGCTTCGTTGCTGGCCACGGTAGACGACATCCTGCGTATGGCGGCCCTCTCGGAAAAAGTCTATAAAACTATGAAGACGACAAATATATAGAGACCCTAAAACAGGTTGTGGGGGTTGTCGAAGAAACCGTCCGAGCAGAAGAAGCCGAAGAAGACGTACGAGATTTACTCGCCTCGATACTTCGGCGGTAAGTGGCTGGGCAGCACAGTGTCTGACGACCCTTCAAAGCTCATAGGAAGGGTGTTGAGAACAAGCCTCTACGCCATAACCGATGACTTCACAAAACAGTACATGCTGATAAACTTTAAGATCATAGATGTGAAGGACAGCGTCTGCAACACAGTGTTTTACGGGCACCAGTATGGAAGAGAGTATCTACGAAGCCTTGTGAAAAGAGGGACGAATAAGGTCGAATACATCTTTGACGTGGTGACGAGGGACGGGTTTGAGCTCCGTGTCTATCCAACCGTCTTCACAGCCTCCCGCACATCATCGTCCAAGAAGAAGGCCGTCCGCATGTTGATGCGTAAAGTCTTGGAGGAAGCCGCTTCAAACCTCACCCACGACCAGCTGGCTCAGGAGATGGTGCTCGGCAAAACCGCCTCAGACATATACAACCAAGTTAAGAAGATAGTTCTCCCACGGCATGTCGGCATAGTTAAGAGCAAGGTTTTGAAATTAGGTGACCTGGAGCCCTTGGTTGCGGAGCAGAAGACAGGGTCTTGATTCATGGAGATGGATGTGGACGAGTTTAGGAGAAGGTTTCCAGCGTTGTTTCGTGAGATGATGCAGGGCGGTGTGAGCATGAGGGTCGCCGGTGTGAGGAGCAGGGCTGCAGACGCTGAGTACGGTGTTTCGAACAGGCTTCCGACCGCGATAGACTATCTAAGAAGATGCGACACCGACGAACAGGGTCGGGAGGTCATCGACTTCCTGCTGAAGAGGGGCGAGATAACCGCTGAGCAGGCGGAGAAGCTTTCAGAGCAATTGGGGAGCAAGGGCATTAGAAGCTTTGGCAGCAGAAAACAGCTGGGCTATTATTTTAGGGAAGGTGTTTAACCTCTTTTCTTCGTCGAAACTATGGAGACAACTTGGTTGGCTTTCAACGCATGCGTGTCGCTCAGCCTTAAACCTGTGATTGCGTCCACCGCGTAAAGATATCCCTCGCCAAGGTCGGAGTGGATTTTGAAGGCAAGGTCTCTAGGGGTTGAGTTTTTAGGCATCAGGTATACGTCGGGAAGAACGTTTCCCTCATGGTCGGAGAGGCTGTGCGGGTTCTCGACGGGATAGACTGGGATGTACTGGAGCTTCTCAAGGTAGACCTTGTTTATGACCTGCTGCACGCCCGTGTTGCCCCATCTCTCAAACACCATCTCCCTAATCTTGTTCAACGCCTTTCTCTGGGGCTCCGTAAGCACAGCTTTGTCAACAACCATGAAGCCAGCGTCACCCGGCGTATATTTTACGAGGTTTTTTGACGCCGCCAGCCTAAGCATCCTCTCGGCTTCGGCTGAGCATGGCACGACATCGTACCCCGCTTGTCTCAGCCTTTGGACGCCTTGCTCCGAGCCCGGTATGTCGCATTTGTTAGCGGCAACCACAACAGGCTTTGTTCTTTCCCTCAAGGCGGACGCAAGGATGAGAAGGTCTTCCTGACTCCATGAAGTTGGTTTGGAGACGTTTAGCCCTGTGCTGTTGAATGCATCTTGGGTCACTGCCTCGGAAACCCCAAGCCCCGACAAAGTTTTCGCAACCTCCGAGACGAGGCTGAGCTGTCTAGCCTCAGCGCCTCTCGCGATACGCGGCCAGTGTTTAGACAGTATGTCTCGCACCCAGATGTCGAACTCTCTCAAAACCATTCGGACGTCTTCAACGGGGTCGTGCGAGCCCGGTTCCGCCGGAGTGCCGTCGGCTGTAGTTCCGCCGGAAGCGTCGGCCACCACTATCAGAGCGGAGGCCTGTCTAATCTCGTCGAGAAACTGCAGCCCTAGACCCTTTCCCCTATGAGCGTCCTGAATGATTCCAGGACAGTCTATTATCTGGATTGGGACGAGCCTTACGCCGTCGATGCACAGTGAGTTGCGAGGATTGTCCTTGACACCCAGCTTTTTACAAACACAGTCAATCCTGAGATATGTCACGCCGACGTTTGCCTTTTTGGTTGTGAAAGGATAGTTGGCTATCTCGACATCAGTCAAGCTAAGGGCGGCGAATAGAGTGCTCTTGCCGACGTTCGGCTTCCCCACTATTCCAGCCAGCTCCATCTGATACCATAAACCCTCTGCGGCCGACTGCTTTTAGGGTTTAACCGATGGATGGTTTGGGTCCACTGCGATGACCTCAAACCATTTGTACAGCGAGTCGGAGGCAAGGGGATAGGCTCCTAAAGCTTTGAGGTTGGGATAGTTTTTCAAAGCCCTCTGGACGGCTTCATCTTTCATTGAAACGTTGACTTTATGTCTCACTACACCTATCGCTTTAGGTCTTCTGCCCGACCTTGGCCGAGGCTTGCTGAAACCTCCTCTCCTAACTCTCACACGCAGCACAACGTAGCCCTGCTTGTCGCGGTAGCCGACGCTCCTGGCCCTGTCGAGCCTCAACGGCTTATCAACTCTAACGACGCTTTTCTCCCTTCTCCACTCCACTAACCGCCTTCGCATGGAGATAACCAGTGGCTGAGGTCTTTCACGCCAATATTTGTTGAGCATTTTGTACAGCGACATGGGCCTGCGTCTCGGTTTTCAACGGCAGTTTTTAAACTTGAAAACCTATTAGGGAAGAGGGCGTAAATTTACTCGATGCTTAGGCTTTTGCGGCTGAAATGCAGAGTTCACTGCTACGCGACCGAAGACTTGGAGAAGGTGAAAAAATCCGTCGAGAATATATTGAACAACGTGAGGTTTAAAGTCAGGGACGTTAGGCTGGAAGGCCATTACGGAGACGTAATTCATGCTTTAGAGTATGAGGTTTCAAACGAGGCTGAGGTTGTTGCGGTTTTCGAGAAAATACTACGGCACGTGGGGGCTGCAGCTCTGGGTGTTGAACAAAAGTCCTCTGATGGAGGAAGTTTTCACCTCAGGCTCGACAAGCAGAAGGCTTTGATGGGGGAAATAGCTGCCGAGGATGTTGACCCCATCAAGCTGGAGTTCACATATGTAGGTGATTGGAGGGAAGTTTACCGATGGGCCGGGAATACGTAGATTTTCACCTTTCAAAATTTGACTCGAAGGTGGCTGAAACACTCGTTTCCCTCGGTTTCAAACACGCCTGCACAACGGACTACAGCAACTTAGGTCAGGTCAGCGGACTGTCGGTGTACAGGAAAGCTGTTTTGGAGGCGAGGTCTAGGACCGAGATTCTGCAGCGTTTACGAGCCCTTGCGAACAATGTCTTAGCGGCTGTGAAGCCTTTGACTCGCGAAGCGCTTATTGTTGCAGCTAGGGACAAAAGGGTTGCAACGGTTGTGGTCCACGGTGAAATTGCTGAACTGGACAGACACGTCGTTGAGGTTTTGGACAACCATCTTGAGATAACGATGGCAGAGGTTGTCGAGGCTTTCAGCGACCTGAGAAGGTGGAGAAACTTGCAAAGCTTATGCAGGAACGCTGCGAAGTTTGAGTTGCCGATGGTTATTTCAAGCGGCGCCATGTCTGCGGAAGAAGTCATGCCTCCCACCCAGCTCGCTTACGTGGTCTCTGCTTTGAAGGACGAGCCGACCCCAGACCTCGAAGCTATCTCAACCGTTCCTTTGAAGCTGTTGAGGGAAAAGCTTGAGCGGTAGATTGGTGCGGCTGAAGAGACGTTACGTCGCGGTCAAACCATCGTCGAACGCAAGCCCAGAGAACGTCTCCGACGCTGTGAGACAGTGTTTCTTCGAGCTTTATGGGAAAACAGGGTTTTCTCAGTCGGGTCTGAGGAAGGGAACCGCTGGTTCCACGGTTTTTTTCTCATGCTACAGCGAATGGGTTCCTAAGCTGGTTTTAGCCATCTCTCTCGTCAGAGAGGTCGGCGGCGTCAGAACTGTGCTGAAAACGGTTGGCGTTTCAGGGACTGTAAGCGGTTTGAAAAAACATCTGTAGCTATTCTTGGGCTTTTCCACATTTTCCGCAGAAGACCTGTCCCTCGGGGATTCTTGCTCCGCAGAACTTGCAGTGGGAGCCGCCGGCGTTGACGGTTCTCGACCGCTCTACCCTGCGCGCCACAAATATAGATGACTCTATGAGCACCACAAGCGGCAGGAAAAGTATTGCGTTACCTACCAGCCATCCATCGGGTGTTATGAAAGCAACAATCACATACAGAATGCCGTAGATGTAAAGTCTGTTCTTCGTGATGGTCTCTGTGCTGATCAGGCCGAATCTCACGAGAAGGACGACGATGGCGGGTGCTGTGAAGATTAGGCCAATAAGCAGGACGGTTGTGAATATCAAGCTATAGAAATCCATGGCGCAGACCGTCGGGTTTACACCAGCAAGCTCAAAGAAGAAGACCATCGCTCTCATTACCAGAGGTGCCGCGACAAGATACCCGAAGGCTGCTCCGGCGGCGAAAAGGGCTGCGAAGCCTGCTGTGAAGCCGTATATGAGTTTCCGTTCGTGCGGATACAGGGCGGGGTCTACGTAAGCGTATGTTTCATATCCTATGATGGGCATGATCGAGGCAACGGCTAGAAAGGCTGCTGCGAGAAAGATTATCTCAAAAGGCGAGGTGACGCTGCATCCGATGAGGACCAGTCTGCCGCCGCCTATGTCCGCGACGATTCTCTTCAGCACAAGCGAGACCATCGGCTCGTAAAACTCAGGGTTGAAAGAAGAGGGGTTTATGTTTGCTGGAAACGCCAGCCAGAAGATGAGCGCGACGATGAAGGAGACTATGACAACCTTTACCCGGTCCCTAAGCTCTCTCAGATGCTCGATTAAAGGCATTTCCTTGTCTCTGCTCAACGCTGCCGCCACCTACCGTAGAGAAAGAAACTGAATATAACGTTAACCAGACTTCTGCGACTTCTCGATTATGTCCTTCGCTATCTCGTCCCTTGTCCTGCCTTCGGTGGGAATGTTCAACGCTCTGGCGACCTCTAGCAGCTTGTCATCCGAGGCCAGGGCAGAACTGGACGGAGAACCCGCAGATGGCTGAGCGGAGGCCGCTCGGGCAAGCTCTTCCTCTAAACCTCTCGAGGCTTTCTCAAACTCCTTCTTAGCCTGACCCACGGAACGGGCTATCTTGGGAAGCTTCTCCGGCCCCCATAGAAACAGAACTAAAACGATGACGGCGACGACAATCCATTCGATGCCCTGTATGGCCATAACAGCTCCGAGTTCGAGATCGTTCTCCCTGCTAATAAGGTTTGCCGCAGTTTTCACAGCATGACCGTTCCCCCGTCGACAACTATTGTCTGCCCGTTAATGTAAGAAGCTTTGTCGGAGCATAAAAAGGCCGCAACCGATGCGACCTCCTCAACTCTTCCCCATCGGCGCGCCGGGCTTTCGTCAGCCAAAGCACGGTATTCCTCCGGAGACAATATTGCGACAGTGCTCTGTGTCTCTATGTTCCCCAAGGCCAGAGTGTAGGCTCTGATTCCAAACTGTCCGAACTCCGAGGCGATGTGCTTCGTCAGCCCTATGACTGCTGCTTTGGCAATCGTGTACGCGAGGCCTTTATCATATCCGGCTATGGCCGGCGTCGAGCTGAAGTTGACCACAACACCCCCTTTTCCCTCACGCATCAGAGGAACCACGTGCTTGACCATCAGGAAGGACCCCAACAGGTCCACCCTCATCACTTTCATCAAGTCGTCAAGCGAATGCTCCACGAGGCTTTTGTTCCAAAGGCTTTTCTCCATCCCATAGCCGGCAACGTTGACCAAAGCGTTCAAGCCACCGAGGCTCCGGTATGCGTTTTCGACAAAGCGTGAGACGCTGTTCTCATCGGAGATGTCGAGATAACCAGTGATTACGTCGTTTTTTGCGTCAGCCTTCCAGCGCTCCGCAAGGTTTTCCAAGAGAGCTTTTCGCCTCGCCCCCGCAGCCACAGACGCTCCTTCCTTCAGAAACTCTTCGACGACAGCCCGTCCCACGTCGCCGGTCGCCCCGGTAACTATACATCTCTTTCCATCCAGCAAGCCCATGATTTCGCAGAACCCTTGCATGCTTATATAGACGTAGCCGTATAACCACACCGATGTCGAAGGAGCTGAGGTACATCGTCAGGATTCTGAACACCGACGTAGACGGGACGCTCAAAGTTCCTTACGCGCTGTCCAAAGTCAAGGGCATAGGGATTAACCTCGGCTACGCCATTGCAAAAGCGGCTGGCCTAGATACCGACTTGCGGATAGGCTCCTTGAGTGAGAAACAGATTGAGAAGATCGAGCAGGTCGCTCGGAAGCCTGAATCGTTCGGTATTCCGGCATGGATGCTTAATAGAAGATACGACCCCGCAACCGGCAAGAACTTACACCTTCTCGGAGCGGACCTTGAGCTCGCCATTAAAGAAGACATTCAGCTCATGATGAGGACGAAGAGCTGGAAAGGGATCCGACACTCGCTGGGCTTGAAGGTCCGGGGGCAGAGGACGAGGACAACTGGCAGGAAAGGCATGACCGTCGGAGTTTCGAGAAAAGCCGTCCGGGAGCAGCCGAAGAAAGAGGAAAAATCTTAGCCTCGCTGTCCAAAAGCCTGACGGGCCAATTCCGCGCCTTCCACAAGGTTAACCTGCTTCTGAAAAGCAACATCCCAGCTCCTAGTCCTAAGCCCGCAGTCGTTGCACGCCACAATTTTGCCCGGGTCTCCCATTAAACTGGCTGCGTGAAGAAGTCTGTCTCTGACGAGCTCTGGCGATTCGATGAAATCGGTGTGGACATCGATTACGCCGGGAGCTATCTTAAAAGGTACCGAATATTCTCGGAAGATTTTGAGAACATTGAAGCCGGGCCTTTTTTCCGGGCCTGTTCCGAGGGAGGGTGTGTCAGCGTTCGAGCATGAGATTGACAGCACGTCTGCCTTGAGCTC
>JAWBJZ010000054.1:0-11194 GCA_038832005.1 Candidatus Caldarchaeum sp. | reverse complement strand
ATGATATGGGAAATGCTTTCACATGTTTACCTGTTTGGTCTAAGTTCATTATGATAAAACCTGAACTCGGTTTGGTTGTGTAGTAAGCGATAAACTGCATGTTATTGAATCCGCTAGGATAGGGGACTCCACCTAGTCCTATCTTGTAAATGGCCGGGTTCTTGATAAGAATTCCAGAGTTATTGGGGACAACTAAGTAATCACCGCTCTCTGGGTCCGCAATCTGACTCACACCTACTATGAGTGGAAAATGTATACTCTCTATTACTGTGTCGTCCCTGCTGTCAACCGATATATACCAGTAGGACTTCTTTGAACTCGATGGAATATATATTGATGCTGAGACCGTGACATCAAAGTACTTATCACCGGCCTCCGTAGAGGATAGACCAGACCACGTTATGTTTAGCTGTACGCCGTCATCCCAAACTCTGTAGATATATGTGATCTTTTTTGCATTCCTGCCCAACATTCCTTGATACCAGCCCTTCTCCTCAGACCAGTATTCTAACACGAAGAGGCCGATGCCAACCGCGTCCTTACGTCTAATGAAGTCTACGCCAGTTGACTTGTCTATAATCCCATATATTCCACCACCCGTATTATTCCCAAACGTAATTACCAACTCGATGAACCGATTGCCTATCCTGACAAAGTCTCCAGAAAAATGAACGTATGCATCACCTTTCATTTCACTTACTACTGCTGGCGGAATAAGCATTAGGATTGGAAGAGATACTGACAGACATCGCAATACTACAGCATTACCTCCTCTATTGAACACTTTTACCGATCTATTTCACCCTTATATATTTTGGCCTTATTAAAAAGGGACTGTCAACTTGAGCTCTATGGCCTGGGCCTTCCCGTTCATTGGGGGTGGATAGGATTGGGTCGGCCTATGCCGTCTTGTAGGTTTCTTCGGCGATAGGAATGTCTCAGGACGCCTCCGTGAGTTTAGGGCTGTCGGCGTTAGGCTATATGTTGAGGGGCTCAGGAGGGTGGCGGGGATATTTTATGCGGGCTAGGATTCTAGGTAAGCCATGAGCTTGTCAGGGGTTTGGTTCCATATCTCGTCGGGAGGGTCTGTGTATGGGCTGTATAGCCGAGTGTACAAGGTTTCTTGAGGCGGTTAGGGATGGGTGCGCTAACAACCCTGCCGTCTACACGGATAGGGCTCCATGGTATGGATGGCCCATGAAGGTTCTGGGCTTGAGGAGGGTAGGAGGAGGAACACGATAGAGCCATGGCAGCAAACTAAAGAGGAGGATAAAACAGTTCAACGCATGCTCCCCACCATACAGGCCGAAGATACCCGAGAAGTGGATAAGGGCAATGGGTGGCCTTCAGTCCCTTTCAGCATGCTCTAAGGCTTGTATCCCTTGGTGTGGTAGTGTTTACGCTGGTGGGTGGTTTGGCTCACCAGCCTGCGTTAGATATTTTCCTTCCAAAAACCGAGTATCATGTGGCTAGGATAGTATGTGAGGAAACAGGCTTAAACTGCCTTTAACTGTCTGGCGGTCTTAAACATACTCGATAAAGGAAACTACATAGGCGTTGTTAGAGGGGAGAGGTTCAGGGGAAGATACGATGTAACAGCAGGATGGAGGTTGAGAATTCCGAACATGTATAGGCCGTTGTTTTATTTTGAGTCTAACGGCTGGAGAGTGGTTAGGATAGCTGTATGGGTTGAGGACAGAATACCGTATTTCAGCTATAAGGAAGATGAGGAATCGCTGTTTGTTCCTTCAGGTAGTCAGCCAAACTACGATAAGGGGGAATCGTATTGTAGTAAGTGCTGTCAAACGTTTATAAATAAGGATAAGTGTCCTAACTGTAACAGAATATTAAGGAAAAAACCGAGAAGAAAGAAGAATGCACCGCCTAATTTATAGATGTTTCCTTGCTGTGTTGCTTTCATGATAAACTCCCTTTCTTAACATTCTTCACGCTCCTCAGATAAGCTCTCGGGTTTATCATTCTCTATTAATACAGCCCTTGCTGTTCATCAAACGGTTTGAAGCTGGATGAGATATTCGCCTCGAAAGCACATGCAACAGTACTGCAGTTTCTTCTCGACAACCCTAACAAAGGTTTTAGCCTCAGGTATATCGCTAGAGCTACGGGTATTGCGCCTTCAACGGTAGGCATAGTGGTCAACAATCTTGAGCGCATAGGTATAGTCTATCAGAGGAGGCTTCGAGCCGTCAAGCTGATAGCCCTCAACCCAGACAGCGTCCTCGCAAAGGGGCTGACACAGCTCCTCCAACTCCTGAGAGAAGCATCCGCAACGTAGCATCTTTTTCTAAAATTCCCTATATACCGGAGTTTACACATACGGATGGGATGGATGAATATCTTGGATACAGGGGACGTGTAGCCCAGTTGCTTCGCGGGGCAGGGGTATCGGTCGGCGACGAGGTAGAGGTAAGCAAAGCTGGAGCTGTCTACCGAGGGTTTGTCATCACAAGATACGAGTTCGGAGACCCGGACATAGTCGTTCTCAAGCTGAAGAACGGCTACAACATGGGGGTCCGGGTGGATGATGAGACACGGATTGTCAGGCTTGCTGAGACAAGCCCGCCGGCCTTCAAACCCCCTCCGCCGCCGCAGCCACGAGAAAACCTCCCCCGCGTCGCAGTGGTAAGCACAGGCGGGACAATAGCCAGCAGGATAGACTACAGAACGGGCGGGGTCAGGCCTGCGCTTTCAGCAGCAGACCTGGTCAGCATAGTGCCGGAGCTGGCTGAGGTTGCAAACGTTTCCGCGGAAATTTTGATGCAGGTTTACAGCGAGAACCTCACGCCTCACCACTGGACGAAAATGGCGGAGCGGGTTGACCGGCTGATACGTGAAGGGTTTGAAGGAGTGGTTATAGCTCATGGGACGGATACGATGGGCTACACAGCCGCCGCCCTCAGCTTCGCCCTACTGGGCACACCCATTCCCGTTGTTTTGGTGGGCGCTCAAAGGTCCTCCGACAGGCCTTCAAGCGACGCAGCTACAAATCTAATCGCGGCGGTCGAGGTTGCGTCCAAAGCACCTTTCGCGGAAGTGGTTGTATGCATGCATGGCTGGCATTCTGACGACAGCATCCTCATACACCGGGGGACCAGGGTTGTCAAGCTCCACACAAGCAGCCGAGGAGCCTTCCAGTCAGTAAACGCAGAGCCGCTGGCGGTCAAAACCCCTGCGGGGATAAAAATTTTGAGCAAACAATACAACCCAAGAAACAGCGGCAGCTACAGATTCCAGCCCCACTTCGACGAAAGAGCCATGCTTATAAAATTCTTCCCAGGGATGAAGCCTGAAGTTCTCGAAGTCATGGTTGAAAGATTTAACCTAAGGGGGGTCATTCTCGAGGGTACGGGGCTGGGACATGTAGCGTCATCATTCATACCTTTGATTAAAGGTCTAGTAGACAAAGGCGTGTTCATCGGGATGACGAGCCAATGCAGGCACGGCAGGGTTAACATGAACGTTTACGACAATGGACGCGACCTTATGCGGGCCGGCGTCACGCCTCTAGACGACATGCTTGCTGAAACATCCCTGGTCAAGCTGATGTGGGTTTTGGGAGTTCTCGGCCCTAATGCAACGCTGGAGGAGGTCAGGCAGCTGATGCAGGCAAACCTCAGCGGAGAGATAGGAAACAGGACATATCCACAATACGACGTTGTCAGCAACCTCATGGGCTGAGAGGGAATGGATTACGAAAAGCTGGGTTTGAAGGTTGGCGTTGAGGTACACCGTCAGCTCGACACCAAGCACAAGCTTTTCTGCAAATGTCCAACCGAGCCTGTCGAAAACGGGAAAGTCGTCAAGATAACCCGATACCTTCGGGAGGCCCAGAGCGAGGTCGGGACAGTAGACCCAGCGGCCTTGTTCGAATCCAAGAAACGTAAAAAGATAATTTACCTTGCCAACCCTTCTAACGTCTGCTTGGTTGAGATGGATGAGGAGCCGCCGCATCCGCTTAACCCTGAGGCCGTTGAAACAGCGCTCACCATATCCCTGCTTCTCAACGCAACTTCCGTCGACGAAATCCATGTGATGAGAAAGATTGTCATAGACGGCTCCAACACTTCCGGATTCCAGAGAACTTGCATAGTGGCGGTAGGAGGCCATCTTGTTGTTGACGGCAAGCAGATACCCATACAGACGATCACCCTCGAAGAAGACGCCGCCAGAATAGTTTCTATGGGACGGGGTGTGGTTGAGTATGATTTGTCTCGGCTGGGCATCCCTTTGATAGAGGTTTCGACAGCACCCGTGATAACCTCGCCGACGGAGGCCGTGAAAGTAGCGAAAGCCATCGGCAACGTGCTGAGGGCCAGCAGGAAAGTAAAGAGAGGGCTGGGAACGGTTCGGCAAGACCTTAACGTCTCAATCATAGGCGGAGCGATGACCGAGATTAAAGGTGTTCAGGAGCTTGAGCTCATAGCACCAGTTGTAGAAAACGAGGTGAGACGGCAGCTACACCTGCTTGAGGTTTCGAAGGAGCTGCGGGAGAGGCTTGGGGGGGAGAGGCTGCCTCCGTTCAACCCGGTAGACGTCACAGAGCTCTTCTCATCCACAAAATCGTCGACGGTGAGGAAAAAGCTTGAAGCCGGCGGCAGGGCTTTAGCCCTAAAACTCCCAAAGTTCGCCGGACTTCTGTCCAAGGAGCCTGTGAAGGGGATTAGGCTGGGGGCCGAGCTCGCCGGCCACGCCAAGGCTTGGGGAGAAGTTGAAGGCATACTGCACACAGACGAGCTTCCCGGCTACGGAATATCCGCAGAAGAGGTTGAAAAGCTCAAAAAAGCAGCCGAGGCAGGTCCGTTGGACGCCGTAGTGGTAGTGGTCGACGAGCCCAGCAGAGCCTTCGAGGCGCTGCGAGCCGTTTACCAGCGGGCGGTCGAGGCTGTGGACGGCGTGCCGAGCGAGACAAGGGCAGCTAGGCCCGACGGCTTGACCGTTTACATGAGGCCAAGACCGGGCGCTGCGAGGATGTATCCTGAAACAGACATACCGCCCGTCCCAGTGAGCATGGAGCTGCTGGAGAGGCTGAGAAGAAATCTGCCGGAAACTCTTGACGAAACAGCTCGAAAACTTTCAGCCAAGTATGGCTTGAGCCGCCAGCTTGTTGAAGGGCTTATAGATGCCGAAAGGGAAGAGTTGTTCACAAACATAGTCGACAGCCTGGGCTTACCCGCCAGCGTTGTAGCATCAGCTCTAACCGAAACAGTTACCAGCTTGAGCCGAGACGGATATCCGGTTCAACAGCTGACTGATAAAAAATTCATCGAAGTTTTCAAGGCTTTGGCTGAGGGTATGTTTTCGAAGGAGGTGTTGCCGGACTTGCTCGGCTGGCTGAGCAGGAACCCCAGCTCATCCGTAGAAGAAGCCGTCAAAACTCTGGGAATAACCGCCGTCACACCCACCATGCTCGAGAATGAGATAAAAGCACTAGTTTCAAGCCATTTGAACGAGCTCGACGACCCACGCCTCGTCAACAGGCTCATGGGAGACTTGATGAAGAAATACCGCGGAAAGATAGACGGCAAGCTCTTACACAGCATGGTTGTTAAGGCTGTGGAATCCATGAAAGAACGCTAGGCGCTATGCTGCAGCGAGTAGATAAAGTGGATAGAGGAAAGCCACGGCAATCGCAAGCCTCAGCTTTCGCTTCAACGCCAGAACAGCCATGAAGAACGCAGCCAGCGCATAAATGACAGCAATCGTCACAGAGGATGAAGGGAGCCTCCATTCTGTGAAAGCCATCCCCACCCCTGCAACAAAAGTTGACTGGACCATGTTTTCACCCGAAAGAAGGCTAAGAGCGATGTCGGTTTTGTTTTTAACAACCCAGTAAAACGCTACCAGAACCTCTTCAAGACATGTAGCGAGAGGTGAGAAAAATAACGTCAGCGCAAAAGGGTTTACAGAGTCTGACATAACGTCTAGGAATAGGTCGGCTCCGGCTAGAAGGCCGGCGGTTGACGCAGCCGTCTGCAGCAAGACAGCACCTTTGCTCTCCATGCGGAGAAGCCTCTCTAGAAAAGATGCTCTACCAACGTCCATCAACTCACCTGTTTCAAGGTAGATGGAGCGCGCGAGGTAGAGATAGAGAAGGATGAAGACCGTGGCTGTTGCGAACTTTAACGAGCCAAGGCTGAGCTGCGCCAGAACGACAGCAAAGGTGATAAAGACTGCGAAAAAGAGATAGTTTTTTGCTATTCCGTTGTGAATCGTCTGACCTCTCCAGAATAAAGCGGCTAACGGCGCTCCTACTAAGACGGTTATCGACGGCGCAGCCAAAACGCTCCCCATCCCAACCAAGCTCGCCGAAGCTTTTTCCTGGAACGGAGATAAGATAGCTATGATTGTCTCCGGCAATGCTGTGAGCACTGCTGCGATTAAAGCTCCGGTGGCGAATCTCGTGAGTTTAAGCCTGCTTGACAAAACCTCGACAGCGTCAACAAAAGCAACAGTAGACAACAACAGCGTTGCTATGCTGCCTGCCAGGCCTGCTGCGATTTCTGCCGTCACAATCCGCCAACCTCCATTAAAGCTCGTCTTTCTGAGGGTTGTAGCGGCTGAAAACGGCGAGCAAGCTTTCCTTGCTCAATCCCCTGCGCACGAGTTCGGCCTCTATCTCGTTTATGAACTCTTTACCTATGCCTCGTGGAAGCGAGACAAGCTCGTCGACAAGGTCTAGGGGGAGCGGAAGACCGGTCGCAGGGTTTGCGGTCGCAAAGATGTAGGAGAAAGCTTTGTCGAGCATTTCTCGGCTGATATTTTGATGGAATTCGACGCAGACCGGCGGCATGTCTTCAACAGTCCTGAGGAACACCCGCCTCGTGCTTCTAGCAGCCGTAACAACAGGGTCTTTCGCGTATTCTTCCCATTTACCGGCAGCGGAACGGTTCCAATCCGTCAGGTCTGCGACGAGCTGAACAATAACACGCTTTTCAGCCTTCCTCAACACAGCATCCCTTCCTTTTTTCCTCAAATCAACGTCCCTGGCCGTCGGCCCAAACCATGAGAAAACATCGTAACGAAGGTCGGGGCCGAACATGTCTTCGTAGTCGAAGATCTCTCTAGGACGCATTACCAGGCTTAGGATGGACCTGTCGCTCAGCTCGATCCCCTTGTCAAAGCCGTGTCTGTAGCAGAGATAGCCGTCAATAGCCGTCGTCGGAACACGTTTGATTATTCCGACAGCACGCTGGGAGGAAAGAACATCTATGGTTAGCTCATTAATTCTTTTTATCAATTCGAAAACATTGGTAAATTGTTTTTCCGTCACTGGGTCCCGCCAGCTCAGAGGTTCGTTTTTCACCATGCTGCATCCAGCCCTATAACCGAAAAAGCTTCCGTCAACAATGAGCAGGTCGATGTTCTTCTTCTGAAGGAGATGGGCTGCAATCAGCCTTTCGTAATAAGTTGTTATCAGGTCTAGGATTTTGAGGAAGCTGTCTCTGCTTGTGCTTATTCTTCCAGCGAGCCTGTCGCCGAAATAGTTCTCCTCTCCGTCAACAGGGTCAAGGCCCTTGAAGACCTTGTAGGCGACTGCGTAAAGCCCGTATCTCAACCCTATCCTATCATCCACGGCAGGCACGTCCGAGCCGTCGACAACAGCGACTGAAAGACCCCTCCAATCGTCGGACGGGTTAAATTTTCTGATTCCACGGCTAAGCTCCTGTCTGACATCGTTTACTGAGTTTGAGAAGCGGCTTATTGTTTTGACGAGGTCTTTGACCTCTTCCTCTACCGCTGTGAAGAATTTTTCCTGAAGAGGTCGGGGGAGCTTGAGGAAGTCAGGCAGCTCTTCACCGCTTTCCGCCAACTTTCTCCTCCTCTGGAATCTCGAAAGTGAGCAGCAACGGCACGGGGGAAGGGTTCATCTTTCCGATCAGGTAGAACTGACCTTCAGGCAGGCGTAGCAGGCTTGACGCGTCAACCAAGGATGTTGCGAAGAACTTCTCCGCTTCTTGTGCGTCGAGGGGATGGATTCGTCCTATGAAAAGCGTGTTTAGGTTTCTTCTGACGGCGGCGTTTATGCCAATCTCGCCAGCAATTCCCTGAGCTATCAAGGTTATCGAAAGCCCGTAAGACCTTCCGAGCGCCGCTATTCCTATCATCTCGCGGGTTGTTTCTTCTTCAAGGCCTTTTGGGCTCCATGGACAGTATTGTGGTGCTTCGTCTACTACTAAAGCAATGTTGAGCTTGTTCTTCTCCTCCATCAGCTTCTTTAGATAGCGTGCGATTGACAGGAAGATGCTTAGCTTCTGCTCCTTGGACCCGTAGCTTAGGTCAACGACGACCACATGGCTTTCTCTGAGCTTTTCCACCAACTCCGCAGGGGTCATCTTACCCATAACAGGCTTGAGGTCTTCGCTGGAAAGCTTTGCAAAATACCGTTCCGCCTTCTGCGTGTAAATGTTTGCCCACCTGCTTGGTTTACCGGGCGCGTCAACGTTGTCGCTCGATATTATTGCGCAAATCCCAGACCAAAGCTTTTTCTTCGTCTCCTCCTCATTCGCACCACGCCAATCGCCTTTGGAGACAACTGCCTCAAGGTATGAAACAAGGTTCTCGCCTATCCTTCCGTCGCCAAAGTAGTTAAGCTTCTCAGCCAGATACGAGACAACAGCCTGCTCGTCCAGCTCTATTTCGCCCATGCTAACCACGTTCTCGTAATAGGGTGCATAGTCGCTTCCCTTCCAGTCGAATATCAACACGTCGTATCCGGCTTCACGTAGCAGTGGGATAACTTGGTAACGGGCTAGGAAAGATTTTCCCGAGCCTGTTACACCGAAGATGCCTATGTGATGCGGGATGTATTCGGCGAGTACGGGGATTTTCCACAACGTCTTCCCCGTGGCGTAGTATCCGATGGCGTGTTTGCTTTTGCCGAAGAGCTGCATCGGGTTGAAGTCTTCCGCAAACCTGTAGACAGGTGACGCGGGGGCGATTATCACCTTGTTCTGCTTTATCTCACCGTCGGTAACATCTCCCACGACCACGAGCGTGAAGCCGAAAAACTCCTTGGCTGTGCTGGGGCCTTTGCCGCTTTTGGCGTAGGCTACGCCGGGGTTGTAGAAGCTGGTCTTGAGGGAGTCGTTGCTGCCCAGCCCGCCCCTGCATATCGCTACGATCTTGTTTCCGTTCCTGTTGTCGATGAGCACGAGCGTTTCAGCGGTTACCTCAGTCTCCTTCCCCTCCTGTAGTATGCACATGGCGCTGTTCTCATGGGCTGGGCTTGCCACAATCCCGATCTGCTCAAGCTTCACGCTGTCCCAGTTGACCACGCTATACACCACACCTATCACATCCTTTAAAGCTTATCCGAGCCGTCAGGTTGTAACAAGCTCCAAAAGCCCTTTCTTAACCGCCTCCCTTATCTCCAAAGCTATCCTCTCACCCATGTCAATGGGCTTGTCGAAGTAAAGCGTTGAGTAGGGTGACCCAGCACCCATGTAAACGTTTGTCCCAGCCACAATCCTTCCAGAAAACTCAAAAACCTTGACGTCGATGTTTTCGTTTATTATTGTCTCAAGACAGAAAGGCCCTATCATCTTCTGTCCGGTCTTTTTCTCTACGGATTTTGCGAAAGCTTCCCCGTATTCGACGAGCTTAGGAAGAAGAGATTCTCTTAAGACCAGAGGCCTGTTTCCCACTACCGTGAACGATGGTTCGGCTAATCCCAGAACCCTGCCGTCGACGTTCGACTCATACCTGACGTCCGCTCCGAAAAGCTCAACCCTGTCAAACAACGGCGACGCGAAAAAATGAACGTAGGCGGGTACACCTATCAGATACTCTTGAATTATGTATGGCTCGTTTGTTCCACGCAGTTTCTCCTGAATGGTCTTCTTGTCTTTTGCGATGAAGTAGCCTTTTCCGCCTTTCGCGCCCTGAAACTTGACGATGACAGGCGGCTCAGCCTCCTCTGCTGACCAGTATTCTTTTGGCGTGGATATTCCGGCCTCACGTAAAAGCTGCATCTTCTGCGACTGTGATGCCTCCACCGCGATGAGCTTCCTTGTTCCGAAAAACGGGACGTTAAATTCCTGCGCTTTCTCAGGCCCGCAGTATTCGACGAAGCTTCCGTGAGGTATGAAGATGGTGTTGCGTTCAACCAGGTCAGGCGCCAGCCGCTCTATGTCTCTGGGAGAAGCCGTCAAGACGGTGTCGACGAAGCTGAACCGTCTGTAGAAGTCTGACGTGCTGGCTGATGCTATTGCCAGCGTCCTGAAACCCGCATGCTTGGCAGCCCGGAGAATCTGAAGAGCTGTGTGGCTCGCCAACGTCGCTACCGTAATTCTTTCAGCGTTGTAGGTTTTCACAGCCTTCACGTAACCACCTTAGACAACATCCCAGAATCGATGGCCTCTCTAATCTCCATAGCGACCCTCCTCCCCATGCTTAAGGGCCTTCCATGGTATAGCTTGCTGTACTGGCCTCCAAGCCCGAGGTAAACGTTCGTCCCCCCTCCAACCCTCAAAGCAACATCGTAGACGACTATGTCAAGCTCCGGCGTAACGAGGAACTGGAGGGTGAAAGGCCCGATAACGCCCGGGGGGACAAGCTTTTCACAGGCTTTGACGAAGGCATGTCCTGCTTGGAAGACTTTCTCGAGCAGGCTCTCCCTTATCGTGGCAGGCTCATGGCCCACCTCCACGTACCTGACTACGGGGCTTATGTCGAGCTGGTCTGCGGCGGGAAGCCTGAAGACGCCGTCAAGGTTTGACTGTATTCTCCTGTCGATGCTGTGGAGCTCAAGCCTTTTCCTCACCATGCTGTGGAAGAAGTTGGCGTTGAAGTGCGCTCCGAGGACAAGCTCTTCGACGGAGGCCTGTTCAACCGACAAGTCGTCAACCAATCCTTTCTCCTTCAACCTCCTGAGCTTCATCTCCAAGTCTCTGCTGTCGCTGGCTATGAAGAAAGCTCTCTCAGCCCTACGTCTGGATTCGGGTAGCTTGACGATAACAGGCCCCTCTACGCTGTCCAGCGGAAGCGTCCTAGGCCTGCGTATACCAGCTTCGTCAAGAAGCTTGTAGTAGTTTGCGTCTCCCGTCCTCTCCTCCCACCTCAAGAGATACTTGTTGCCGAAGACAGGGACCTTAAACATCTTCTCTATCCTGTCATAGCCGACGTAGACCGCGAAGCTTCTGTTGGGCACGAACACAGACGGCAAGGCCTTAAG
>JAWBJZ010000053.1:0-11256 GCA_038832005.1 Candidatus Caldarchaeum sp. | reverse complement strand
CGCTCAGCAGGAAGATCTCCTCGAGGTCTTCTGAAACAAGCAGTATCCCCGACCCCTTTTCTCTGAGCTTCATGAATAGTTGATGAGTTTGCGTCAGGGCTTTGAGGTCTAACCCATATGTAGGATGGAAGGCTACTAACAGCTTGGGCTCGTTCCAAAGCTCACGGGCTAGGATGAGTCTTTGTATATTTCCGCCCGAAAGTATTCTGACCTCCGTGTCCCATAGGTCTGGAGTTAAGACCTCGAATGAAACCACCAGCCTTTCAGCCAGTTCGGTGATTCTGCGTTTGTCCATTATCCTGTATCTTGAGAAGGGTGGGACATCGTATTCTCTCATGACGATGTTCTCGGCTGTGTTCATCGATTCCACGACGCCCATTCTCCTTCTGTCCTCTGGTATGTGTCTCAAACCCATTTTGGCGATTGTTCGAGCGTTTTTGTTTGTCGCATCGATTCCCTGCAGCCTTATCCATCCCTTTTTCACCGGCCTGAGGCCGACAATCGCCTCCACAAGCTCTCTCTGGCCATTTCCCGACACGCCCGCTATCCCCAGTATCTCGCCCTCGCGTACCGTGAGGTTAACACCCTTTACTGACTCCCTTCCATCATCACCCAAAACATGCAGGTTCTCAACCTCCAGCACGCGTTTGGCTTCTGGACTTGTATGCGTTCGCTCATAGCTGATGGGTTTAAACTCGCCGATCATCAATCTCAACAACTCTCCCCTGTTTGTCTGCTCCACGTAAAACGTGCCCATCTTCTTGCCAAGCCGGAGAACAGTCACCCTGTCAGCCACCTTCATTATCTCCTCGATCTTATGGGTTATGAAGACTATGCCTTTTCCGTCATCAGCCATTTTGCGCAGGATTCTGAAGAGTTCTTGGGCCTCGTTAAGAGTTAGCACCGATGTGGGCTCGTCTAGAATGAGTATGCTGGGTTCCCAGAATAATACCTTCAGAATCTCGACGCGTTGTCTTTCTCCAAGCGCAAGGTGTTCAACACGTCTGTGAAGGTTCACCTTTAATCCATATTTTTCGGACAGTTCTTGAGCTCTCTCCTCAACCTTTTTGAGCGGGTAGGTGAAAGGGTTGTTCTTCCGGAGCATCAGAGCTATGTTCTCAGCCACCGTCAACGGTGTTGCGAGCGTGAACTCTTGATGCACCATTCCTATTCCATGACGTATCGCATCCACAGGTGACTTGAACTTGACAGTCTTTCCTCTAACAAGTATCTGACCCGATGTGAGCGTGTAGAATCCAGAAAGGATGTTGGCCAGAACTGTTTTCCCAGCACCGTTTTCACCGAGCAGAGCATGCACCTCTCCAGCTCTCACGTCGAAGTTTATGTGGTCTAGTATTAGATGCTCCCAAATGCCTGGAAAAGCTTTGACAACGTTCCTTGCCTCGACGAGGACTTCGCCAGCCATTACCGCACAGGTTGATGGTGTAGGCCGCTTATAAGTAATATAGCGATGGTTAACATCCGTGCGTGGTAGTTTTTCACCGATTTCAGCGGCGGTCCAGACCTAGCCTGAGTGATGGGCTATGGATGTTTGTCACTTCTGTGAAAGGTTTTGATGAGCGAGGCTGATAGATGTTTCTTTCCGTGTTTTTGCTTCATCTCATCCCATTCGGCGAGAATCTTGACAGCCTCCGTGGCCACCTTAGCGGTTGTCTCCTCACCCTTCACTCCGAAACTGTCATCAACTCTGTTGGCGAAGACTGCGCAGACGGCTCCAGCCCTCAGCCCGTAGAGAGACGCCACGGTAAGCAGAGCCGACGCCTCCATCTCAAGGTTTAAAACATTCATCGCCTTCAAATCCTCCAGAATGCTCTTAGAGTAGCTCCACCAGTAGTTTTTAAAGCCAGGCCGGCCTTGGCCTGGGTAGAAGCTGTCGGTTGATGCTGTAACTCCCACATGGTATCTGACGCCCAAGCATTCCGCCGCTTCTACAAGAGCTAGGACAACCTCATAGCTGGCGTATGCCGGGTAGCCTTGCATCACATACTGTTGCGTTGTTCCGTCGAGTCTGACTGCTGCCGCTGTGATTACTTGGTCGCCTATCTCGATTCCAGACTGTATTGCGCCGCAGCTGCCCACTCTAATGAATGTGTGGCATCCCGCCCTCGCCAGCTCTTCGACCGCTATCACGGTTGAGGGAGCGCCTATCCCCGTTGAGCATGCCGATATTCCTACGCCGGCGACCTTGCCTTCCCATACCCTGTACTCCCGGTGGAAGGATATCTCATGGGCCTCGTCCCAGAACCGGGCTATCTTTGGAACCCTGTCCGGGTCGCCTGGCATCAGCACGTAGGGTGGAAGTCCTCCCCTCCTAACCCTGACATGGTAGAATTCATCACCAATTATCGGCTCTTTTGCCGACATGCTTAAGAGTAGGTTGATGCTGGGAAATAAACTTCTGCAGCTCCTGTGTGTTGGCTAAAGACTCAACCAGCTCGCCGCCTTTTAATCGGGCCGCTAGAAAAGCGCCTGCACAACACGCATATTCAACAGCCTCCAGCAAGTCGTATCCGTTTGCTATGGCTGACGCAAGAGCGCCGTTGAACGCGTCTCCAGCTCCCGTGCTGTCCACCGCATCTATTTGAGGGGTGTTGACGTGTTTGACCATGTTTTGACTCACGACCAAAGCTCCCTTTTCACCCATTGTGACCACCACGCAGCCAACGTATCTGGCGTATTTTTCCGCGATACTAGTAATGTCGGCCTTTCTGCTGTGATGACAGCCGGCCATCGTCAGAACCTCAACCTCGTTAGGGGTTATGATGTCTACGTCCTTGAGTGTTTCGGGCGTTATCTCTCTGGCTGGCGCTGGGTTAAGGATTCTCGTGCCATCGCTTTTTCTGAGGGCGTATAATGCCGTCTCAAAGGGTATCTCAAGCTGGGTTAGAACCACGTCGGAATCATGAATTTTGTCGCTGGCTGCAGCGACATCATCTATGGAGAGCCGCATGTTTGCTCCAAGGTCGACGACAATCATGTTCTTGCCGTTAGGCACCACTATCACGAGCCCCGCGCCGGTTGCAGCTCTGTCATCGCTTACCACATGAGATGTGTCTATGCGTTCTGCTTTCCATTTTTGTAATGCTTTTTCGCCGAAGATGTCCCTGCCGACACGGGCGACGATGGATGTCGCACAGCCCAGCCTCGCAGCCTGTATGGCTTGGTTCGACCCTTTCCCGCCATGCTCAAACCTGAAACCATGGCCTGGAAGAGTCTCGCCTTCAACCGGGAGCCTGTCTGTGTAGACAACGAAGCCCACGTTATAGCTTCCAACTATCGTTACTTTGCCGTTCATGTCTAGTACCTGTCTTCGCCTGCATCGATGCCTTTGACTATCTGGACCCCTCTGCTTGTTCCAAGAAGGTCGGCTCCAGCCTCGAGAAGCTTTGCCGCCGTTTCAAGGTCTCTGATGCCGCCTGAAGCCTTGACGCCTACTTTTGAGCTGACCATGCTGCGCATCAGCTTGATGATTTCCACGGTTGCAGGCCCACCCTTCCCCCATCCGCTCGAGTTTTTTATGTAGTGCACGCCGGCTTCCTCGCATATTCGTGCTGCCAGCCTCACCTCATCCACGGTAAGTATAGCGGTTTCCAAGATTGCTTTAACCACCCTACCGTCAGCCGCTCTCACAACAGCCTCAACATCTCTCCGAAACTCATCCAGCATACCTGACTTGAGATACCCAACGTTTATCATAAAATCGATTTCGTCACATCCACACGCCACTACGTCGCGTATCTCCACCACCTTTGAGATGGTTGACGAGCCTCCGATTGGAAAGTTTACGGCTGCACAGATTTTTACATCGCTTCCTCTCAACATCCCGGCCGCGTGCCTAACCCATATCGGGTTCACGACCACTCCATTAAACCCATACTCAACGCATTCGTTGCAAAGCTTCTCGATGTCCTGACGTGTGGCGTCAGGCGAAACGTTGGTGTGCTGAATTCTTGACGCAATGTACTTGACGGGGTATCTTGACATGGTTGACAGCCGTCCTGCTAGCGTATATAGCTGTTCATACTTCTCCCTTGAGAATTTTGAAGAGCATTTCCCTGAAGAGCTTTCCATCAGCCTCGTAGCATACGTCGGCGTTAGCCTCCCGACCCATCACTCCCAAATGGTCCACCACAGACATGCCGCGAGTCAGCTCGCTCTGGTTCTCGACATCAACATACCTCGGCTCCACCCGTTTAGCCAGCTTGGGTTCTATTGCTATGGCGGTTGTTATTGTGTCGGGGTGAGTGCTGCCTGGAAGCCCTACAACCTTCTTCTCAAACTCCACCACCTTCCGGTTCACCTTCACAAAAAAGTCAGCTTCTTTGGTCCCCCACGTAGCTATCTGACGATGCATCGACTCCTCAACTACACTGTACTTCACTGCTATGTCCCATCCGACGATGAAAGGCCGTATTCCTGAGTGAAGCACTATCTTGGCAGCGTCGGGGTCGACCCAGAAATTGTATTCGGCAGCGGGAGTAACGTTACCGAAGCCATCTGCATACCCACCCATCACATACAGGCGTCGAACTTTTTTCACAAAATCCCTGTCAAGCATTATTGCGGTGGCTATGTTGGTGAGCGGGCCTTGAGCTATTATGGTATATTCTTCCGGGCTCGAGTTGACCAGCTCTATAAGTGCTTGAACTGCATGCTTGTTTTCAGGCCTTTGCTTGGCTTTGGGAAAATAGTTTTCGCCCATGCCGTCCTTGCCGTGTACGTAGTCGGCGTATTTCCAGCTCTTGAGAAGCGGACGGCTGCAGCCAGGGTAAACCGGCACATGGTGCTTGGCGAAGTTCTCCACGGTGTACAGGGCGTTCTCAACTTCTTGGGAAAACTCCACGTTGCCGCAGACGACCGTGACAGCCTCCAGCTTCACTCCCGGCCATCTCAACGCCATCAGCAGGGATATAGTGTCGTCCCCCGCTGTATCTGTGTCTATTATGAGACGGAGCATGCCGTCTTATCCCCTCCCTCTTGCCCTCAGTTCCTCGGGGCCGAAGCTGCGGGGCAAAAGCCTGTCAACAGTAGTTACCTCAGGTCTTCCTTTCAACCCAGCCACAACCACTCTTAGCCGAGGGTTAAACTCTCGCAGAACCTGTCTGCATGCTCCGCAAGGGTATGCTGGATTGGTCTTGCTTGAGACGACTGCTATCGCCTTAAACTTTTTCCTGCCCTCAGACACGGCCTTGAACACTGCCGTCCTCTCGGCACAGTTGGAGAGACCGTAGCTAGCGTTCTCCACGTTACAGCCGGTCACAATTTCCCCGTCTTCAGTCAGCAACGCGGCTCCGACCCTGAACCTAGAGTATGGAGCATACGAGTGTCTCATGGCTTTCCTGGCTTGTTGCAGAAGTTGAACATAGTCCGTCATGTAGTCTGTTGCAGGTGAACGGGTTTATAATCTTAAGCCGGCCTGCCACAGTAAAGGCTGGATATGGTCGAAAGCCGATGGACGGACACTATTCACCATTTCAGACCATTGTCTCCGAAAAGCCGTTTGCTAAAATCTCTCTGAAAACTTGCTGTGACAAAACATGACCTGGCTTCAACGAGTTTGGACATGATGTCGTTTTTTCTTGCATGGCCTCTGCGGCATGACAGTAACTGATGGATGTTCGGCAGGTTGAACCCATTTTCGCATGTTCGTTTTGGAAAGTCTGGTTAACCGAATTTTTGAGATAAGCTTTATATAACCTGCAGTAACGTCTAAAAACGCTATGTACGGGAAAGGTTTAACCAGAACTGAAACAATTCTTGCCGTCCTCTTCGTAATCGCCCTCATTGCTGCTGGTGTTGGATGGACTCAGACGGGGGCCAGGGCTACAGTCACTCAGACAGTGACAAATTTCGCCACCACAACCGTGGGCGGGGTGCAAACGGTGACTACAACGTGGCTGCAGACCACCACTGTGACGGTTGAGCGGCCGGTGGCACCCGGGACTATCAAAATCGCGGTTGTCTCAGACATTGGAGGCCGGGGAGACCTTTCTTTCAACGACATGGCTTTCAAAGGCGGAGACGAGGCTGAGAAAGATTTCGGGGTTCAGATGGTGGAGCTGATAAGCAAGACCGAGGCCGATTATGTCCCAAACCTTGAGACAGCAGCCAAAGACCCGGCCGTCAAGCTCATCGTGGGTGTGGGCTTTCTCCTCAGCGAGGCCCTGCTGGAAGTAGCTCAGAGATATCCGGACAAAAACTTCGCAGGCATAGACACGTTCACCCAATCCCTCGCAGCCAGCAAACTGGGAAAGCCTCTGCCCAACATGATTGACATAGTCTACGAGGAGCATAAGGGAAGCGCGATGGTAGGCGCCCTCGGATGCTTGGTCGCCGCCTACTACAACGAGAAGGGAGGGAGATACCCCTACATAGGCGGTGTCTTCGGCATAGAGATTCCTGTTCTGTGGAAGTTTGAGATAGGGTACAAGTGGGGGTGCGACTGGGGTCTCAAGTGGTATGAGCAGAGGTTTGGAAAGCGTGCGCCGGTCATAGGACAGGATGACATGTACGGCTCTGGTCCCGGATGGCAGGGCGGCCTGTACTGCCCGACCGCTGGACAGTGCTGGTATAAAGGGCGGGTTCTCTGGACATACACGGGAACTTTCAGCGACATAACGAAGGGCTATGCTGCGGCCAAGCCCATGTATGAGAAGGGAGCGATAGCCGTTTACAACATCGCTGGCCCGTTGGGGCTGGGCATAAACCAAGCTGTTCAAGAGATAGCGACGGAGAAAAAGCTTCAGAGCGGGCCGCCGTTCTGGATAGGCGTTGACGCCAACCAGGATTGGATTAACCCAGGCTTCATAATAGCCAGCATGATAAAGCGTGTCGACAGAGGAGTTTACTACGCCACCTTGCTCACTGTCATCGGCAAGTTCAGGGACGTGGCGGCTGAGACGAAAGGCGTCCTGACGCTTGGGATAGGAACGAAGGTCGGCAGGCTGGCGATGGAGGGCATATCTGTCAGCACACTCGCCGACCTAGATGAGTTCATCCAAATGGGTGTGGACGCTGAGAAGCTGACGGGCAAGAAGGTTTTGCCGATGCCACCCGAACAGATAAGACAGAAAGTTACATCCATGCGTCAAAGCCTACCGTCATGGGTTTGGGATGCGTTGACGGAGCTTGAGTCCAAGATAAGAAGCGGCGAAGTTGACGTTCCCCTCGTTATCACCAAAGACAAAGTGGACAGGTGGCGTGAGCTCCTAGGCTAACCCCATCCTTTTTTACATTCATCATGGTTCGACACGCTTCCAAACGGTCTGAGCGGGCTCGGAGAATCCTGTCCCGAGTAGCGGAGTCTATCCTAGCGGTGGCTGTCGGGCTGTTGGGAGGAGCAATACTCATGATTATCTACGGCTATGACGTGGTGACAGCCTATCGGGCGCTTTTTCTCGGGGCTTTCGGAGACCTCTCAGGAATTTTGGAGACCCTTGCCTTCGCCACACCATTGATAATGACAGGTCTGACGTTCGGAGTGGGTGTCAGGACAGGGCTGTTCAACGTGGGCGCGGAGGGCCAGATGTATCTGGGAGCGGTAGGTGCTGTATTCGTAGCGGGCGCGGTCAAGCTACCTCACGTTATCCACGTGATAATGGCTACGGCCTTCGCTATGCTAGCGGCAGCTCTCTGGAGTCTTCCCGCAGCCCTGCTTAAGATAGCCCGCGGAGTCCACGAAGTCGTCTCAACGATAATGCTCAACTGGGTGGCTTTCTGGCTTGTAACCTACCTGGTCACATATCAGCTGGCGGACCCGACTAGGGCTGAAAGAGCCGTTCCGGCCCAAGAGACAGCGAGATACGCTGTTTTGGGCGCGTCACTTACGACTGTTTTCTTACTTGTTATAGCGGCGGCCTTAGCGGTTTACTTCATACTGTGGCGGACCACGCTGGGATACGAGCTACGGGTTGTGGGACACAACCCTGATGCAGCTCGTTACGCAGGCATAAACATACCGAAGTCCTTTATCATGAGCTTCTTCATCGGAGGTTTGATGGCGGGGCTTGCGGGCGCGTCGCAGGTGCTGGGCAGACCGCCCCACTGGACCGTTTTCGCAACGATGGGAAACCTGATAAACCTAGGCTATGAGGGCATAGGCGTGTCGCTCATAGGCCGCAACCATCCCATCGGCATAATATTGGCGAGCATCTTCTACGGCGGCCTGCTTCACGGCGGAAGATTCATGGAGTTTGAGGCTGGAGTCGCCTCAGAGCTGGTGAGAGCCATAAACGGTATAATCATCATTTCGCTGGCGGTCCCCGGCTCGCTCCAGATAATCCGCAAAATCATCCGAAGAAGGAGAGAGGTTGTCTCTGGCTAAACTACCGTTTTCAACAAGCAGAGTTCTCTGGACGCTTCTGGCTTCTGCTGCAATAGGCATCACCATGTATGGGCTGTACCTTGCGGGAATGAGGCCGGCGCGTCTGTTAGAGTCTGGTCTGTTGGCGATGACGCCTCTAGCTTTCGCCGCAGTTGGCGAGTGCATAAACGAGAAATCCGGCCAGATAAACATAGGCATTGAAGGGATTTTTCTCATCTCCGCAGTCTCGGGGGTTTATTGGGCTGAGGTCTTTAACTCGGGTGTGGTAGGCGTGCTCATGGGAGGCGCCTTCGGCGGAGCTGTCGGCGCCTTCCTCGGAGTCCTAAACACCTACGGCAAGGCAGAGCAGGTCATCGCCGGCATGGCGCTTAACATCATGGGCTCGGGGCTGTTCCAGTACCTTCTTATGGCCATTTGGGCTTTCCCGGGCATACACATTTTCCCAAGGTCGCTTGTGATCTCACGCGTAAGTATACCGATAGCTGGGGGGGAGCTGGCGGTGAGCCCTTTAACCTTAGCGGCGATCGCTACGGCTGTGTTGGCAACTTTGATGCTTTATAGAACCCTCATCGGTTTGAGGATAAGGGCTGCAGGAGAGAAGCCTGAGTCTGTTGACGTTGCGGGGCTGAGCGTTAACAGGATTAGGATAATGGCCAGCACGTTAGGCGGGTTTTTGGCCGGGCTCGGCGGCGCCTTCATGCCGCTCGGATGGTTCGGCGGCCTCGTCAAAGAAATAACCGCAGGCCGTGGGTTCATAGCCTTGGCAGCTGTCGTTTTCTCGGGACTGAACCCAGTCACCGCTTTAGCGGCCACATTCATATTCGGATTCGCAGAAGGCATAGCTTTCACTATTGTTGTCACACCAGGCGTCAAAGAAGCGATCCCCTTCCACTTCATACAAATGGTGCCCTACCTGCTGACGATCGCAATCCTAGCGGTGTTCGCGACCTCTCGAAGGTTTCCAAGGGCTTTAGGAAAACCTTACGTAAGAGAATAAAGCCAACTATTGATATGGCGGCTAAGGGATGGAGATGTTCACGATAACTGTCAACGGAAGGCCCAGGCCGTATGTGGAGCGGACTGTCGATGAGCTGTTAAGGTCGCTGGGGCTTGACCCTGAGAAACCAGGAATAGCTGTGGCTGTAAACAGCGAAGTTGTGCCGCGTAGTATGTGGAGGAGTACCCGTCTCAGGCCGTTAGACCGGGTTGAGGTGGTGACAGCCGTAGCGGGTGGTTAGGATTGGGTGACGAGCTGGTTATAGCAGGCAGAAGATTCAGGTCAAGGCTCTTCGTGGGAACCGCCCGTTACCCAAACCTACAGGTGATGTTGAGGGCGATAGAGGCCAGTGGAGCCGAGGTGGTAACAGTAGCAATAAGACGCATAAACGTTCAGGAGAGGGGTGAAAGCCTCCTTGACCTGCTAGCCGGAAAATACTTCCTACTGCCAAACACAGCAGGCTGCTACACCGCCCGCGAGGCGGTTGTCACAGCCAGGCTTGCTAGAGAAGCTCTAGGGACTGACTGGATAAAGCTGGAAGTCATAGGTGATGAAGAAACACTGCACCCCAACGCACCTCAGTTGATCGAGGCTGCAAAGCAGCTGGTCGATGAAGGTTTCATCGTGCTCCCATACTGCAACGACGACCCCGTAGTATGCAACATCCTTGAGAAGGTTGGCTGTCATGCTGTTATGCCGTTGGGCGCCCCTATAGGCTCGGGGATGGGTATACTCAACCCATACAATATCCGGCTGATTAAAGAACGGGCCAGCGTACCAGTAATAGTAGACGCAGGTGTTGGCACGGCAAGCGACGTCGCCATCGCAATGGAGTTGGGTTGTGACGGGGTTTTGGTCAATACAGCCATAGCCCAAGCAAGGGATCCGGTGAGCATGGCGAGGGCTATTAGTTTGGCTGTTGAGGCAGGCCGGCTTGCCTACAAGGCTGGCAGAATCCCCAAGAGATACTATGCTCAACCATCCTCTCCGATGGAAGGCAGGATAGATGTGGGAAGCTCCTGAACCGCCGATCATGCTGGTGGCAGACTGGGGATTGGCTGGAGACAGGCTGTTCAGCATAGTGGGGGACGTGCTCAAAGCAGGTTGCAGATGGCTGCTGGTTAGAGGAAAATCCTGTCCAGTACATGTTTTAGCCGAAGTAACCTCAAGAATCTTACAGCTTTCAGAGCCTTGGGGAGCCAAAGTATATGTAAGCGGCCATCCAGAAGTTGCAGCCGTCACCGGAGCGCATGGAGTACATCTGCCGTGGGGCGGAGACCCTAATTACTGCCGGAGAGCCTTGGGAGAACATGTGGCAGTAGGGATGTCCACACATTCTTTAGAGGAGGCGTTACAAGCTGAGAGGTCTGGCGCAGATTACATAACCCTCAGCCCAATATTTCCCTCCATAAGCAAGCCTGGCTACAGCAAGTCGCTGGGTCTCGAGGGGTTGATGCAAGTAGTTCAAAGTGTCAGGATACCTGTCGTGGCGTTAGGAGGCGTAACAACTGGAAGAGCCCGGCAATGCCTGTCCAGCGGTGCAAGAGGCGTCGCCGTCTCTGGCTCGGTCATCTACTCGGAAACCCCTTACCATGTAATGGGCAAGCTAGTTAAAGAGGTTCGCTTATATATATGATTAGGTTGGATGTGGTTTGTTTTTCTTTTTTCTTAATAAGGTGTATTATGGTATTTAAAGGCTGGAAGAGCTTTTAAACGTTTTTTGTGAAAATTGGCCATATAAGGCTATATACTACAAGGACAATGTTAGTGTCATGAGCGGGGAAATGTATCGGTTTGATGAGGGCTATATCAGGAAGAAGCATGAGCTGGCAAGCGTGTTAAAAAGCATGTGAGACGGTGAACTCATGACATTGTTTAGAAGGAATTCTGATGTAAGGACTTGGGTTATCATTAC
>JAWBJZ010000052.1:0-11430 GCA_038832005.1 Candidatus Caldarchaeum sp. | reverse complement strand
GCTCCCATGGTTTCTTGTCCGCGAACCCTTCAAGCCCAACGGTTTTGAGCAAGTTCAGAGCTTTCTCGACATATTCCCTTCTTCTGACGGCGAACTGGGATTTGTGCGGCTCGACGACCTCTAACGGCAGCAGGATGTTCTGCAGCACCGTTCGCCACGGCAGCAGGACTGGGTTTTGGAAAGCCATGCCCACAATCGAAAGAGGCTTGTCGACAACCCTGCCGTTGACACACACCTCACCTCCGGTTGGCGGTAAGAGCCCTGATATAATTTTGAGGATAGTTGTTTTGCCGCAGCCGCTCGGCCCCACAATAGACGTGAAGCTTCCTCTGTCAACTGCTAGGTTGACGTTTTCAAGCGCTTTTATTGTTGATATTGTTCGGAAACCTGACTTGGAGACGTATTCTAGGCTTACGTTCTTTAATTCTATCAACCCGGCACCGATTATAAAAAAAGGGTGTTTTTAGATTGTTCTCTCCTCCTTGGGTGGCAGGAAGCGGTCTGTGAAGATTTCCTCGGGAGCGGGCTTTCTTGAAAGTCCGAAGGAGGTTACGACAGCTTCTATCGTCTTCTCAAGCCTAGCCCGGTCCACGGCTCCCAAGCCGTTACGCCTCACCTCTTCCGTCAATATGTTGTCCTTCAAAGCCAGCTGTAACCTCTGATATTCCACGTCACGGTCGACAAGCGGGTCTCTCAGCTTAACATAGTCCGCGGCCTTCGACGGGTCATTTATAACTTCTTTCAACGCGTTGTTTACGGCTCTGACAAACCGAGCGACAGCGTCAGGGTTCGACTGCATGAAATCTTTTCTCACTATTATAGCGTTGCCGTAAAGCTCAACTCCGAAGTCGGTGTACTTGAAGGCCACTATCTGCGAGGGATCAACCTTCAGCGCCACTAGGTTGAGATAGGCCGTGAAGTAGAAACCGGTTATGGCGTCAACCTCCCCTTGGACGAGGGACGGCTCTCTCAACGGAGGCGACATGCTGACCCACTGTATCTTCGACTGGTCTACACCAGTGGCTCTGGCTAGTACGGGGAAAAGCCTTCGCGGTGCGTCACCTTCAGGTGCTCCTATCTTCTTGCCCTCAAGGTCTTTCACCGAATTTATGCCTTTATTCTTCAGGGTTATCACCGAGTAGGGCGGTTTGTTGAGAACCACATAGACGGCCATCAGCTCTTTGCCGGGGTTCTTCACGTTGAACTCGATTAAGGCGTCGAGGCTTCCATACCCCATCTGATATACTCCAGATGCGACTTTAGTGATGGCGTCCGCCGAACCGTAGCCTCTATCGACTGTCACCGCAAGCCCTTCATCAGCAAAATATCCCTTCTCAAGAGCGACGATGAAAGGGGCCTGAGGCCCTTGGATAGCCCAGTCTAGGACGAATTTTATTGAGACTATCTGTGGCTTAGGGGCTGGCATCACCACTGGGCTTATGAAAATCCCGACGACTAGTCCGATGACTAGGAAGACGGCTGCTGTCGCGAAAGTTTTAGCCGACACCATGCGCGACGTATTGCTAGGTTAGTGCTATTAAACGTTTTCCTAGAACGTTGCTGTGATAAAACCCCTCGACGCTGCCTCAGCCACAACAGCAGCAGCGTCGTCCGCGACTACAAGCTTTTTGTCAAACTTCTCCTCAAGACCGTAGGCCTTCAGGTTTCCCGCACAAGCCGCAACGTGAACACCACTCTCCCTCAAAGCCGTCAAGTAATCGCTGACAAGCTTGTAGTGTTTGTTTGACGGGTCGAGCAAGTAGATTCCAGGCCCCAAGAACAGAACTCTAACCTCTTTCGCAAGCTTTTCGCGTGCGATGTTTCGCGCTATCCTAAGCCCTTGGCGTGCTTTTTCGACCTCGTCGGGGCCCGAAACTATTATGAAGAGTATCTTCGAGTCATTCATTCCGTCTCGACGTATATTGCTGGCTTTAACGGTGTGGCGTTAGATGCTTTTGAGGCCTCCATTCCTTGAACAGCCTCCTGCTCGTCTAAAACAGTCACCGGTATTTTCGTCTCTTGTTCTATCAGGGCTGCCGCTTCGTGGGTTAAAGTTCTGTCGGCGGGTAATATTTTCTCCACTAAGCTTTTAACGTCGCCAAGCTCCATGACTCCGGAGTATTTTCTGCTTTTTTCCTCCCAGCCTCTAAGGACCTCAGATATTTTCGGCGCTATTTTCTGCGCTGTCTTCGCCTTGTCGGGATGGGTTTTGGAGAGCCAAAACAGCGCCTCATACAGCGAAGACTTGAGCAGGTTTTTCGCCAGAGATGTTTTCCACTCACTGGCGGTAAATAGCTTGATGTGCTTCGGCTTACCGCGCACCACTCCGAGAATCTCTCTAACATCGGACAAAATTTCTTTGACCACGTCCTCGTAGACAAGCGGTAAAACATCGTCTATCGACAGCTGCGTTTCCGGCCATTTCTGAGCGGAGGCGAACCCGTTTTTTCCCAGCGTTTTCCAAGATTCTTCCGCTGCGAACGGGGCGAACGGCGCGAGCAATAAAGTCCACTGCTCAACAAACTGCTTCCCCGCACGTGTTATCTTTCCGTTGTTACGTCTCGCCCACCATCTCCAAACGTTGAGCATCCCGTAAACAACCTCGTTGCAAGCCGTGCGTGTTTTCATCTTTTCAAGAGCATCCGTGACTGTCTTGATAGAAATTTTCAGCGAGGCAAGCAGCCATCTGTCCGCAGGGCCTTCCGAACTGTCACCCTCTTCTGAAACCCTTTGAACTATGTTTAGAAAGTTTTGGATGAACTGTTCTGCTTCCTCGGCGTTTTTGGTTCGCCAGTCCGGGTCGTCGAGATCCTCGGCGCTCAGCATCAGAGCGATTCTTGTCGCGTCGGCTCCATGTCTCTGGACAGCGGTCTTTAACGATATGAAGTTGCCCTTACTCTTTGACATTTTCTGCCCTTCTATCGATATCATTCCGTTGACGCTTATTCCACGAGGCCAGTGCTGAGGCTCAAAAATGCCTGTGTGGTGGAAGAGGTAGAATGTCAGGTGGTTGGGGACGAGGTCCTTAGCTGAAACACGCAAGTCTACGCCATACCAGTAGAGGTATTCCATGCGCATTGACTCCAGAAGCGTTACGTCGATCTTTTCTTCGGCGGCTATCTTTTTCGGGTCGCCGAGCCCGAGGCAGACGTAGTCGAAAACCTCAGGCGGCAGACGTGCGGCGGTTTCCAAATGCTTGTTAAGAATTCCGCTGACCGTGTAGAGCGCTGGATAGATCGTTGAGTCGCTGAGCGTCTCAATCTTCCAAGACGGGTCCCATGGAAGGTTTGTTCCAAGCCCGGTTTTGCGGGTGCAGGCCCAGTCTTTCAGCCAGTCGACAACGTTGATGAACCATGTCCTCGCCGCCTCCGGGTAAATGTTCATGCTGTTTACGAGTCTTCTCACCTTTTCCTTCCATTCTGCGTCTGAGAAAGTTAGGAACCACTGGTCTTCAACGATCTTCACCACGCATTCGTCCCCAGACCTGCAGACCACTTTTCCAGCAAGGTCGTAGAAGATGCTGCCGTAGTTGTTTTCCACCAGCCTGTCCTGCACAACCTTCCTAGCAACAGAGACGCTGAGCCCTTTCAACTCGTCGACGACCATGACTCCCGAGTGGAATTCCCGCGAGTATATCTCCCTCGTTGCGTCTTCAAGCCTTTCGTCCGACTGGCTTTTGATACCGAGTTTTTCCACGATTTCAACTGCAGGGAAATCTCCGAAACCGTCAACGCTGATAACCTTGATTGGTTTGATCGACGATGCCAGCGATTCATCTAAGCCGAATGCCGTCAGAAGCCTGGAGTTTTCAACCAAGTCTCTTAAAGCAACGTAGTCGTATGGAGCGTGGGCTGGCACGCTGTAGACTACGCCGGTGCCTATCGACGGGTCGACAAACGTGGCCGGAAGTATGGGAATTTTTCTACCCGAGAGCGGGGCTGTCGCGGCCTTGCCGATAAGCTCTCTCGCATGCATCGGCTTGATGACCTTCACGTCCCCCCATTGTTCAGAAAACTTTGCTACGGCTTCTTTGCTGATAAGGAACCTGAAGCCATCCTTTTCGACGACTACGTATGTTGCGTGAGGGTTTAGCCAGATGTTTGTGACACCGTAAACTGTCTCCGGCCTCAGCGTTGCGGCAGCGAGCTTAAACCCGTCCGCGTCAAAGTAGATGAGCGTGAACTCTTCTGGGTAAATACCCTCACCTCTGAGCCTGTCGTGGTCTCCTGTGGCGCTTTGGCAGCGTGGACACCACACCACAGGATGACGGCCCATGGCTACAAGACCTTTCCTTCTCAAAACATCATACTGCCAGCGGATGAAGTTGCTGTAGTATGGATGGAGGCTTGTGGTGTAGAACTCTCTCGTCCAGTCGACGGACCAGCCCATAGCGTCGACAACCTGTCTGTTTTCCGCCGTGTAGTATGCGCAGATGAATTCGGGGTTCTCGAAGTGGTGGAGAAGCTCCTCGGGAACGCCGTCCATCTCGACCAGCATTCTCCTGACCGATTCGTCTCCCCTCCTCAGTCTCTCGCTCGTTCCTGCCACAGCCTCTCCCGTCCAGTGCCAAGCCCATGGAAAAAGAACGTTGAATCCCCGCATCCTTTTGTAACGGGCTATCACGTCTCCCCGCGTGAAGGTGAAGCCATGCCCTAGGTGGAGAGGGCCGTTTTGGTATGAGTAGGGGACGCATATGAAGAACTTGGGCTTCGAAGGGTCTGGCTTGGCTTCAAACAATTTAGCTACACGCCATTCGGAAGCCCATCTTCTTTCGTATGGTTTAGGTGAGCTGATCCTGTTTTTGCCTCCGAGCTTGAACCCTAGCTCAACCAGCTGGTCGGCGTTATTCGTCAAGCCGTCCTTGAGTCTTCACAGCCTATTAATTTATGTTATGAACTGCCCGCCCTCTATGTCCGGCATCTCTTTTTTCAGCCTTTGCGCAGCTATCTCCGAAGCCTCTCTGAGAATCGTCTCCGCCTCCGGGTCGGAGACGCTGTAACCTGTGACAGTGTCAGAGACGGTGCCTACGCTGACTGAAAGGTCGTCCAACAGGTCTTGGACTCCGCGGAGGCCGTGCGAGATCTCAGGCATGACGCCTCCGACATCCTTTTGGACGGCCATCACCACCGCCGCCACAGGGCCTATGACTTTCTTGACCTCGTTGTAGTCTTTGACGGCCTCAAGCCTTAGCACCACGCCTTCCAAAGAAGCTTGGCTCCTGACCGTAGCATGCATCATTCTTCTAAGCTGGGCCAGCTCGTTGGCGTAGACCGCAGCCCTCTCATTATCCTTCTCCATCTTTGCCTTAACAACCTGGTTGAAAAGCTCCCTCCCCCTCATCTGCATGGCACGGGCTTTAGCGTCCATCCGGTTCTGGATGGTCATCAGCCTCGTAACTATCTCCGTCAGCCTTTCTTCGAAGGGGGGTTTCAGCGGCTGCTTTTTCCGGAACAGTCCGAACATCTTCCTCGACGCTTGCGACCACCGATGGTTAAAAAGCCTGTCGCACGACTAGTTCGAGGATGTTTCCCAGGTAATAACCTAGAATGTCAGCAAGAAAAAAAGGAGTGGATGTTTAATCCTTTCGCCGCCAGGTTATCACGTAACCAAGCCGCCTAGTAGAACTCCGGCTGCAAGCAGAAAGACGAAGGCGATTATCTATGTCGGGTATCCCAACGAAATTCCATAGAAAATGTTTGTGAGAACCAGACATGTTGCTAAAGCATTTAAAAAGGCAGTGCGAAGTATGCGTTGGGCCCGTGGCCTAGAATGGATAGGGCGTGACAGCGGGAAAAAGCTGGATGAAGTCCGGGCAATAGTGCGACGAACGCCTTTACGGCGATTCCGGAGGCAATGCACGGCTTTCATCAGGCTTCTCAGACGCTGTCAGGACGGGCCTCCAGCCAAACACTCCCCTCTATTTTTCCTTTCAAACATATATACGGGAAACTGTTGTTCTTCACGGGCCCGTAGCTCAGTATGGATAGAGAGAAATACACCATAAGAGTGTATTTCCTGGTTCGTCGGCCTCCGGAGCCGAAGGCCGTGGGTTCAAGTCCCACCGGGCCCGGTTCGCATTTTCAGCCTTCTCTCATGATATATTCGGGTTTTGGCTGGAGTATGTGTGGAAGGCTGGCTGCTTGATGTTTGTTTAGATAACGGTAACGGCGTTTTCCTGTGGCTGAGGGGTAAATGCGGCGTGGTGAAAAGGGCTGTTGGCTGGAGAGCGAGGCTGTATGCTGCAGGGCCCTCGGCTGTTCTCCGAGATGTTGCGAGGACGCTTTCCGACAGGTATGAGGTCAGGCCTGTTGTGAAGAGGGTTCCCGACGCCGGCTTCGTCGACGCTTTGGAGGTTTTTACACCGCCCGCCGAGAAACGCTGGCTTGCAAACGTCATCGCAGAGAGATGGGGCTGCCTCGGCGTAAAAACCTACAACACCGACATACCTCTGCTCCAAGAATTTCTCTACGAACACGGTTTGACGCCCACAGCCTACGTCAAAATCCACGACAACATTCCAGAGCCGGCGGAAGACGTCAACAACCTTTTCTACGACACATCCTTCCTCAGGGTTGCGTTTTTGGATGTGGAGGCTGAGGCTTCAGGGCCTCTGCCCAGGTTTTCCGACGGTCTTAGGCTTGTGAGAGTGAGGGTTGACGGGGACGAGGCGGTGTTAGACGGATGCGAGGATGAGATACTCCAAAGCCTGACGAAGCTCTTGGACGAATGGGATGTGGACGTTGTTGTCACCCACGGCGGAGACGGTTTTCTAATGCGATACCTGCGGGAGAGAGCTTCAGCCAACAACGTCAAGCTGCGTCTAGGCCGTGGAGAAGACCGGGTTAAAAGCTCGAAAAGCTTCTCCTACACCAGCTATGGAAGGGTTCACCATAGGTTTGGCGGATACAAGCTCAACGGCAGGCTTCACATAGACGCCGACAACTCCATGCTCTACGGCGAGACAGGGATTGAAGGCGTGCTGGAGGTTGCGAGAGTTGTAAGCGTGCCAGTCCAAGACGCGGCCCGCTACACGATAGGCAGGTGCATGACCTCTCTACAGTATCGTCAAGCCTACCTGAACGACGTTCTCATACCTTCCGAGCCGGGGAGGCCTACGTGCATGACCGCGGCCGAGCTTGTTACAGCGGACAGAGGCGGTTGGATTCTCGACCACAGGCCAGGTGTTTACTGGAACGTCGGCGAGCTTGACTTCCACAGCCTCTACCCAACGCTGATGCTCAAACACAACATAAGCGGCGAGACCGTCAACTGCAAGTGCTGCGAAGGCAGCGACATACCCGAGCTGGGATACCACGTATGTAGAAGATGGCGTGGAATAGTGCCCTCCGCTGTTGAAACGCCTTTGAAGAGAAGGCTGGAGTACAAGAGGCTTTACATGGAGACGGGCTTAAAGATTTACAAAGCTAGGTCTGACGCCCTCAAATGGATACTCGTCACATCCTTCGGCTACCTCGGCTACAGGAAGGCTAAGTTCGGAAGCCGTGAGGCCCATATGGCTGTCTGCGCCCTAGCCCGAGACACCTTGCTGAAAAGCGTCAAAATAGCTGAGGAAAAAGGGTTTAAAGTGTTGCACGGCATCGTAGACTGCCTCTGGGTCTGGGGGCGGGATGCTTGTGAGGAGGACTACAGAAAGCTGGGAGAGGAGCTGGAGAAGAGGCTGGGCCTGCCGATAGGCTATGAGGGAACCTATAGATGGATAGCCTTCCTTCCCTCACGCACGCATCCTGGAAGGCCTGTCAACAACAGGTATTTCGGCGTCTACACCGACGGCCGTCTAAAATTCAGGGGAATCGAGCTGAGGCGTAGTGACACTCCGCCTTTAGCCAAGCAGATGCAGAAAGAGTTTCTCGAAAAGCTCGCCGAAGCCAAGTCGCCTGAAGAGCTTCAGCGCAAAGCAGAGGAATGCCGGGAAACATTCCACAAATATCTTAAGCTAGTCTACTCAGGTGCTGTTGAGCAGGAGATGCTGGCTCTCGTCAGAAGCTTGAGCATGAGTCCAAAACATTACAGGAAAAGGCTGAAGCACGTGGCTGCGGCCAAAAAGCTGGAACAAGCCGGCGTAAATATTTCACCGGGCCAGCAGGTCTCCTACATCGTCACAAACAACAGTGCAACACCGCTGCTGCTTTCAGACGGACAAGGCTATAAAGAGGAATTCTACGCCTCTTTCCTCCGCCGCTGCATGGAAACGGTTCTGCAACCCTTCTTACTCAAGCTCTGAGGAGGAGGCCAACGTCATAAAGTCCTCCGGCTTAACCAAAGCGTCGAAATCCGGCGTCAGCTGCCTGTTCTCCTCCAAAACCCTCCTCGTCAGATACCAGAACGCATACGGCAGAGATGTTCTGCTTCTGTTGTTCATCGGAACTATAAGGTCGACGTTGGAGCAGATGTTGTCCGTGCTGCACATAGCTATGACCGGTATTCTCGCAATCTTAGCTTCCTCAAGGGCTTGAACATCATATCTGGGGTCGGAAACTATGACGAGGTCTGGCTCCATGTAGTTCTTCAGTGTTCTGTTGGTAAGCATCCCAGCGGGCATCTTGCCGGCTATAGCAACCGCTCCTGTCAGCTCCGCAAACCTCTGGACAGCCTTCACGCCAAACACGTGAGTCGACACGGCCACAATCTTGTCCAGAGGATAGTAGGATATCATCCGAGCGGCTATGTTGAGTCTTTCAAGGATTTTCCTGACATCGAAGAGATACACGCCGTCGTACCTCATCCGGAAGATAAAGGGCTCCATGTGCTTGACCTTAATCCTAGAGCCGACGTGGACGTTGTATTTCACCAGTTGTTCGAGTATCTCCGCTTCCTGCTCAGCCGTTAACGTCAATCAAGGTCGACCTCCTGAAGGTGAAGGCTGCCGTCCGTTTGATGTATTCTGAGCAGCTCATTGAGCTTCGCCACCCTTTCACCTCCCACTACGCCTGCCTTAATAAATTTGCCGCCCAAACCTATGGCGAGATGGGATAAGAAGCTGTCGCACGTCTCTCCCGACCTGTGGGATACAACCCGTACGATGCCGTGACGCTCGGCTTCCACAGCAGCCTTGATGGTGTCCGAAACTGTGCCCACTTGGTTGGGCTTAAGGATGACAGCCCTAACGGCTCCACTCTCAGCCGCCTTTCTCACAAGCTCTGGCCTTGTGACCACGAGGTCGTCGCCGCAGACCAGCAGCTTCGGAAAAGCATCACACAGACGGGTGAACGATTCGAAGTCGGATTCGTCGAAAGGGTCTTCAACGTATCTGATTCGATACCTCTCAACCAAGCCAGCTATGTAATCCATCTGCTCCTTCACAGTTTTCCTCTCCCCTCTGTTTCTGTAAACATACCGTTTTGCAGAAACGTCGTAAAGGCTGGAAGCAGCAACGTCCAAGCCAAGCCCCACCGACAGACCCTCCGACGCCTCTGCAACAGATTGTAGTGCAGCGATGTCGTCGAGAGGCGGAGCGTAACCTCCTTCATCACCTTTCCCCCCGCCGTATCTGCCGGCTTTATTCATGAGTATGTTTCCAAGCCTTCGGTGGACCTCGATGTTCGTTTTTACGGCTTCTTCGACAGTCTTCGGTCTCGATGGAAAGACCAGGAATTCTTGGATGTCCGGCGAGCCTGCGCCTGCGTGAGCTCCTCCTCCCAAAACGTTTCCAAGCGGCAGCGGAATAGCCGGCTTAATCCCCGACAGCTCAGCGATGTATCTCCACGGCGCAATATCCCTCAGCCGTGATGTTAAAACAATTGCGCAAGCCGACACCGCGTAAGCAAGGTTTCCCCCAAGGTTTGAAAAGTTCTCCGTTCCATCAACCTCCTTGAGCATCGTGTCCAACCCAAGCTGGTCAGCTGCGTCAAACCCTATCAGACGACTTTTCAAAACTTTCCGGAAGGCTTCGAGGGATTTCTTCACTTCATTCGAAGAAAAAGGTACCGCCTCTCTGCTTCCCCTGCTCTTTCCTGAAGGTGCAGAAACTCTTGCCGAAACTTTCTCAGACCAGAGCTCGACCTCAACCGTCTCCGAGCCTCTGCTGTCGAACACCATTATAGCATTGGCATCGGTTATCTTGAATGAAG
Organism: Candidatus Caldarchaeum sp.; assembly: GCA_038832005.1. Classification (GTDB taxonomy): domain Archaea; phylum Thermoproteota; class Nitrososphaeria_A; order Caldarchaeales; family Caldarchaeaceae; genus Caldarchaeum. Next base: position 1,342 of record JAWBJZ010000052.1, on the reverse strand, counting down.
CCCTCAACGCTGTCCAGCTCCCGCTGCTGTATATTTTTGATGGAACTCCATCAACTCATCCATAACGTTAACCGCGGAGATGAACATTCTCCGGCAACAGTATCTTTTGAAGCCCAAGCTATCCAAGACATCCCGTGGATTCTCTCCTACCTGCACACGAGACTTGTATTCATCCCACTTGTGGGCTATCACACGGCCGCAGCTGAAACATCTTATCGGAAACATCATACAGCATATCACCTGTAGCTCTTTTGCTTGAAACGTCTGGCGCTTCTTCTGTTCGGCTTCTTAGGCTCGGCCTGACGAGGGTCGTCGACGAGAAGATATCTATCGTAGCCGGAGATGACGCTTCTTCCCTCCGCCGTCAGCTTCGCCGCCGCTTTGGAGATAGCTATGGCTGCTGCGTCGGCTGAGGATGAGACGCCTCCGCCTTTCACGCTTATGTAAAAATCATGGCTTTTCCAGAATTCGGGAAGAAGCTTCAAAGGGGTTAGTATTTTGCTTCTGAAGAGTTCGCCGAAGAGATGTAACGGTGTTTTGTTCACGAATATGTTTCCCTTGCCTGGCCTCACGAAGACTTTGGCTATGGAGGTTTTTCTGCGTCCTACGAAGTGTTGTTCAGCCTGTCTCACTGCCTTCCACCCCTCATAAGCCTAGACAGCTCTTCCAACGTGATGTATCTTATGAACTTGCCTGACCTGCTAACGGGTTTTCCCAGCTTGGCGTCCTGAAACTCTATCACCTCACCCGTCGGCTGCGCCCCTCCCTCAAAAACCTCCAACCTTTTAGCTGCCTCACGTCCTTTCGGCTTGCGTCTCGGAAGCATCCTGACCACCGCGGACCGCATTATGGCCTCAGCCCTCGTAGGATACCACACAGTTATTTTTTTATGCGAAGAGAGCTGACGCCTTCCCCTGAGCATCAGGTAACGCTCTAGAATCGACGACCTGCTACCTGTGATAACTGCCTTCTCGGCGTTGTATATTTTGACCTTGTGGCCTTTCAGCAGAATCTTTGCAACGTGGGAGGCGAGCCGGCCTAGCTTGTAGCCTTCGGCGTTGATGACGTATGTTTTCTCATCCAATTATCCTCACCCCTGAACCGTCCTTAAACTCCTTAAGGAAATCCTCGAGGAGGATAGGCCGTCCGCCGGCCGCAACTATTTTTCTCAGCGCCGATCGGGAGAAGCTGAAGGCACCGACAGTTAGCCTCTTAGTCAAGATACCGTGGCCCAACACTTTCCCCGGCACGAAAACAACGTCGTTTTCTTGGGAATGACGTTCTATACGGGATAGGTTAACCTCTCTCATCATCCTCCTGCTTTTACGCAACTCCTGGAGAA
>JAWBJZ010000051.1:0-11587 GCA_038832005.1 Candidatus Caldarchaeum sp. | reverse complement strand
CTTTGCAGCGTGTTTCAGGTGTTGCGCTCACCTTATACTTCGTAGCTCACGTTGTCGAGACAGGCAACGTTGTAGGCGGAGCTGGTGTTTGGACGCTTCCACCCTACGAGTATGCTGAGAGGGTTTGGAACGAGACTAAAGCGTTTCTCGCAAACCCGCTGTTCGACGCAGGGCTGGCCGTCCTAGCCTTCCTAATCTTCTTCCACACCGTCAACGGCTTCAGGCTTTTCCTAACCCATCTAGGGCTGACATTGGGCAAGCCTGGCAGGCCAGAGTATCCCTACAGGGCTGCGTCTATGACCGTGGCTCAGAAAGCGCTTTTCTGGATAAGCGTGGTGCTTGCCGTCGCCGCGCTTGTTTACGCAGTCGACGTGTTCTTCAAGGTGTTGCAGATATGAGGGAGAAGAACTTAATGCTGCTCCACTACATAACCGGCTTGGGCATTATCATATTCGGCGGAATCCATCTAGCCACCGTTTTCCTACTCAGCCCTTACCACGCCAGCATGGAGTTTGACAACAACCCCTTCGCCGTTCTCTCTGTCTACAGAAACGTGCTGCTGGCAGGTAGCTTGGAAGGTTTGCTGGTTCTCGTGGCCTTCCACGGCTTCAACGGCCTGCGGGTCATTCTCCAAGAACTATACCAGGGAAAAACCTACACAAGGGCTGTCAGCCTGCTGCTGACCATCGTGGGAATAGCGGTGGTGGTTTACGGGACGAGGACCATTCTGATAGCTCATCAGCTTGCAGCCTTGTGAGTAGGTGGTTGGTTTGGAGGAGGTAAAGTTCAAGGTTTTGCGCTACGACCCTGACAAGGACGGGAAGAAGACATACCAGACATATACTGTCCACGTCAGAAGGGGGATGACGGTTCTGCAGGGCCTGCTCTACATAAAGGAGAAGATCGACCAGACTCTTGCGATAAGGTTTTCATGCAGGATGGCTACCTGCGGCTCATGCGGGATGACGATAAATGGCCTTCCAAGGCTTGCCTGCTACACGTTGATAGAGGAGCTGAAAACCAGAACCGTCGTAGTCGAGCCCCTGCGAAACTTTCCGCTGATCAGAGACCTCGTAGTGGACTTTGACGAATTCTTCCAAAAACATAGGGCAGTGAAGCCCTACCTGATAAGGATAGACACCTACGAGCAGGAAAAATCAAACATTTCCTATCTTCAGTCGGATGAGGAGCTTGAAAGATATCTGCAGTTTGCATACTGTATAAAATGCGGGCTGTGCTACGCAGCATGCCCGGTGGTGGCCACTGACAAGCTTTTCCTCGGCCCTCAAGCGCTTGCACAGCTTTACCGATACCTTGCCGACTCGCGCGACGAAGGAGGAAAGGAGAGGATCGACCTTGTAGCCGACGGACACTCGCTTCTCAGATGCCATTTCGCAGCCTCCTGCAGCCAGGTCTGCCCTAAAGGCGTTGACCCAGCCTTAGCCATACAGCTGCTCCGCAGGGAAGTTCTTTTAAGAGTCTGAAACCTGTTTAAACAACTTGGCACTATATCCCGCCGTCATCCTCATCATCGTTGCCGTGGTGACAGGCGCTGGATTCCTGTTTTTTGTGGGAAGAGGTAGGAACGCGTTTAACGGCGGAAGCCTTGCAGCAACATTGCCTCTGCTGTTCACTGCTGTATACAGCGCGGACTACATAGTGTCGATAGCGTTGTGGCCGGCTGCGTTGCTGGCAACAGCCATGGTTGTAGGGTTTTTCATCCCGTTAACCGTCGTTGCTGAGAAATCTAGCACACGGAAGCCCGCCGGGTTCAGCGTGGCCCGTGGAACAAGCCTTATTATAATGTTTGCAGCTGTTTTCAAGCTTCTGACTTTTAACGGTCTGAACCCCTTGACTATGGCCAGCTTTGCTGCAGCGGGATTTCTGTACACATTCTCCTTCGAGAGGCTGGGTAAGATTTCTGCGTTGGCTCTCGCAAACATCACAGCGGCTGCTGGTCTTTACGTGTCGTTCACAGTTCCTCAAAATGTCTTTACATCAGACATTACGCTGATAGTTGCGATAATCACGTTGTACACTTTGGGGATGCTGAGCCACAAGCATCTGGAGAGGTTTAGAGAATGTTTGACGCCTGTTAATCTCGCGTTGTTGACGGTGTTCGCCGCGGCGGTGCTTTTCTCCCCGCTTTCCCGTGTTGAGACAGTTGATTCAGAGCTGAAGCTCGAGCAGGCCTTTTTCCTGATGCCGGCGGTTTTTCTCTCTTTTTCCCCGCCATACACTAAAGACGCTTCACGGTTTTTTGAAGCCATGCTGTTTGTGCTGGCTGTCAGCATAACAGTTGTGGGAGGAGGTTTCCCTAACGCCACGGCGGAGCTTCTAGCACCTTTGGTGGGTACGCCTGTTAAGGGACTGGCTGCCCAAACCGTCCAAGCGGTGTTACAGCTGACAGGGCTTTCAACCATGGCCATGATTTTAGCCCATTTGTCTGAATCAGTTCAAGCAACTACAGGCACTAGGATGCGGGCAGCTCTCATGTACGGTGCTCCGGCTGCAGCCATAATCCTAGCAGTTTGCTCAGCGCTTGGCACATCTCTCGACCAGATGATGCTTTTAGCAGGCTCGGCCAACATGCTGATTTTCTCTCTTGCCATGGTTTTGTTGGGTGGAAGATGGTTGATGCCGGCGATTTTTCTCTTCATGTTTTCATCCAACACCGTCATAATCCAGTCGGCCGTGCGGCTTCCCTTAGTCTTTGAGCTGTTCAACCCGCTCTCTCTCGCATCTTTCACGCCGTTGGCGATGTCCATGTTCGCGGTTGGCTTGACTGTCTGGGTTTTTTCAGAAGCTGTGGCGGCATGGCTTAGACGCCGAGCTTTGTTAACCGGTTTATAACATGTTCAGCTTCAGGTGCGAGAATTCAACCTTTATAACTACCGTCAACGGTTAATCGGCTGGAGAATGGCTCTGGAGACGAGGATACATCTGTTCAACACACATGACTTAGAGGGGGCTGTCTTCATCGAAGGGTCTCCGACGGCGGGGGCTGCTGGAATACTTGCAGCCAACTATCTTAAGGACGTGTTAAACGGCGTGCTGGTTGGCGAGGTTGTTTCACCGCATTTTCCGCAGATAAGCATAATCGACGAGGAGGGGATTGCGTCGAGGCCTAAGCTCGAGCTCTACCTGGTGAACGCGAAGGGTGTGAAGCTGCTTGTGGCTGGAAGGGCTTTTCCCGTCGAGGGGACCGAGGGAAGCTACGAGGTTGCTTCAAAACTCTACGAATTTTTCCGAGCCCACAACATATCCGAGTACATCGTTTTAGCGAGCGGGAGAATCAGCGGCGATGGAAGCGTCTTCGTCTCCACGACAAACCTCGACCATTCGAAGAAGATTCTCGACGCTGGGGCGAAGCAAGCCCCTTCGCTTGAAAACCTTCCAGTCGACAGGACCTCAGGCTTCCTGATGTTTTTCTTCGCACGGGATAGGCGGAAGGTTTCGATGCTTTTCTCAGACACAGCTTCCTACATGCCGGACCATGCGGCTGCCAAAAAGCTTTTGGAAGTTGTTTCACGTTACCTCAAATTCGAGATAGATTTCACCAAGCTTGATGTCGAGATTGAACGGCAGAACAGGATGTTGCGGGAGATAGAGAGCCTAGGCTTCATGGAGAAGGCTTTGACAGGCGAGGAGAGGCCGCAAAAAGAACCCTTCTACATCGGCTAAACCATCTTTCTAAAGCGCGGCTTTAGGGATAGATGACCTCGTAGACGTACACGTATGCAAACGACTGGTATGGCGGGCTTGATTGGTAGACTAGCCTGAAGTGGTTGAGGGTTGAGGGGTTGTATAGGTGGCCTGGCCCGAAGACTGTCTGGGTTGGCTTGTAGGGTATGAGCTGGCCGAGAAGCGTTGACCAGAACTTCTGCGTAGGCTGGAAGTTTGCGTCAACGTATTCGGATTCGCGGTAGGGGTGGCCTGTTTGGTTGGCTATCCGCAGCATCCATATCCATTTGCCTTCGTCGCCGAAGCCGAGAAGCCTGCCGTAAGCCTGGCCGCCCTGCGCGATGAACTGATGCGTGACGTAGATTACCACGTGGGTTACGTTGTGGCGGCGGAATATCTCGACAGCTGTTTTCTCATCCGACATGAAGGCATGCGCCACGTCACCTATCTGCGTTGAGTTGAGCGTGCCGTTGTCGATGAGCGTTATCTTCTCGCCCACGACTGTTATCCAGTAGCCGTAGTCCCACCATGAGGCGACGACAGCGTCTTTCGGCAGGTTGTTCTTCATCCATGTTAACGCCTTCAGCCAGTCTGGGATTGACTGACGCGCTGGAAAGCTTGAGGCTATTATCGTCGCAGGCTGGTAGCCCTGGTCAACAGGTGAGATCGTCGCAGCCCTCTGTAGACCTCCTAACGCCGACGGGATTAGAGAGTATAGGATTAGAAGCAGCAGAACAACCGGCGTGACCGCGGCAAGCCCAACATGACCCAGCTCACCCCGTTTCCTCGAAGCGGCACGCTGCGACAACACCTCCCCCACACGGCTGAACAAGGTGGCGTATGCGTGGCCTGCAACTATGGCAACAGCAGGCGAAGCCATCAGCGAAAGCCTCACCATCGACGACGCAAAATAGGCCGACAAAACAAGGAAAAACACTATGAAGAGGTTTTCGGACGACCTTGTTTTGAGAAGGAGGTATACTCCGTAGGGGAGAAGGAGAAGGCTTAAGCCGAAGTCTGAGAACATCAGCGACCAGGTCGGCACCTGGTTTTCCGCAACCGACTGGACTATCGGCAGCTCACCCCTCAGACCCGGCAGTAAAACTGACAGGAACTTTAAGCCGGGAACGCCGAGAACGCCTAACGCTGTGAGGGAAAAGAATCCGGCCGCTGATATGAGGAGCACCGAGGCTATGACGAGGCGTCTTGTCTCCACAGCCTTAATCCTCGAAGCAGCCTCGAAGACGGCCAGAACGAACAACGCTATAAACCCTGAGAAGATTGTTACCTCGAAGACGTATCTTGGCCCGAGCTTGGGGACTGAAACCGCTATCGAGGTGTATACGGCGAAGGATATGGCGGTTGCTATCAGCAGGCTTCTTCTGTATCTGCCGAGGATGGAGAGCACTACGCTGAAGAAGGGTATGAAGGCGAGGGGGAACTTGTGTGCTCCCCAGCTGGCCGCCATGAAGCCGAGGAAGAGGCCTGACAGCAACGCGTAAAAGACGGTGCCTTTCACCGTTCTTCTCTCGTTTATCGCCGTCAGGTAGAAGATGTAGCCCGCCAGCATCAACGGCAGGCTTAGGCTTTCGTCATCAAACCAGCCGAAATGCGTCCTGCCTATGTGGGCTGTGCTTATCGCCATGAAAAGGGCTGCCGCAAGCCCTGAAGCGGGGCCTCCAACCCTTCTGCCCAGAAAATAGGCTGCGACTACTGTGACGACGCCGTAGGCCACGGGAAGGACTGCGGCCAGCTCCAGCGGGTCGGGCTTGAATCCGAGCATGCTGAGCGTCAGGTAGATGAAGGCCATGGCGAACGGGATGCCTGGAAACGCCGTCCTCCCCATGTCCCTACCCCATGGATACCACGACTCTGTGTCATGCCAGCTGAAGAACTCGACAAACCCAGACCAGCCCCTCTCAATCACGTACATCGCCTCCTTATACTGGACCCACGGGTCGAACTCCGACAAAGCAACACCCCATCTCAGCGGCAGAATCCTCAGCGTGAAAGCTACGGAGCAGATGAACATCAGAACGCCGAGCTCAGCCAGCCCCAGCCTTCCGCTTAAAAGACTGTCAACTCTCCGAAGCTTCATCAGAAGCCTGGTTGCCGCCAAACCATGTTCTAACAACGTAGGCAGAAGAGCTACGCTAAAAACCTATATATCCAATAAAACCATGAAAACACGAGCGTTATACTGCCATCGTCTTCCAACCACTTCGAAAACATCACTCTTTTAAGCTTCCTCTTTGATTTGGCCAAACATGTTCAGACGTTTGGGCGCCTTCCTTGTGGTAATTCTGCTCTCGGCTTCTGTTACCCCTTTCGTTTATGCGGAGCTTGTGAGCTTCCGCCGCTCGTATGGAGGAGCTAACAACGACTGGACTAACGACATTTTCGTTGACTCGAACGGCGTTGTTTACACAGTGGGTGTGACGTATTCTTTCGGAGCAGGCCATCCAAACGCTTTTCTCACCATCTTCAAAAGCGACAACACCCATCATTGTAGCGTAGCCGTAGACATCGGAGGGTCTGCTGACGAGGCGGTGGCTTTAACTGTTCATGCAGGACGGGTCTATGTTCTTGGAAGCACCGGCTTTGGCCCCAACCCATCCAACCACTTCATAGCCGTGTTTGACACTTCATGCAACCTGCAGGCATTCAAAGTTTTCGACCTAGGTGGAAACGAGGAGATCACGGACATAGCGGTTGAACCATCCCCCACGCCTTATCTATACGTCGTGGGAAGACAGGCAGGGTTTGGCGCCTATTTAGCGAGGATAGATTCAGCTCTCAACCCCGTATGGGTGAAGTTTTTCAAGGTCCGCGGCGGCGATGACGCTGCAAACGCTGTAGTTTTTTCAGAAGGCCACGTCTACGTTGCCGGCTCTTCCAACGACGGAACATCGCTGAACATGTTTGTCTCGGTGTTTAGAGCAACTGGAGCTCATGCGGCGACTAGGGAGGTAGGAGGCTCGAGCAACGAGGAAGCATTTGACCTCATTGTTTCCGGGGGCAGCATCTACCTGACAGGTTACACAGAGTTTCCTGGAAGGCTTGACGAAGTTCTTCTTGCGAAGATTGATCCAACCTACACGGTTGCTTGGTTGAAAGCCTTTGGAACCGCCTCCGGCAACGAGCGTTCCAACGGAGTCGCCGTGGCCGAAGGCCTCGTCTACGTAACCGGCTACACAACCTATCCAGGAACAGATGACGTCCTGCTGGCGGCTTTCAAACCAGACGGCTCTCTTTCCCACTCATTCTTTATCACCGGCGGCCCCGGAGGAGGCGACGTAGGGTTCTCCATAGCGTCGGCGGGCTCGTGTGTTTACCCGGCCGGCCGTCATCAGAACTGGCCTCTCTTCTATGCAGTCTTCGACGGAGAGGTGAATTCTGTAGCCATGACTGTAAACACGCTGACGCCTAGCGAAGCCGTTGTCACTCCGTCTACTGTATCTGCTTCACCGGGTGTTGTGAGCTACACGCCTACATTGGACATAGCTGCTGCGTTCAACTCTTTCTACTCAAGATTCTGCCCCGACATGCTAGTTTCAATCACAACGTCTACCGTAACATCTACTACTGGGACGACGGTGACGTCAACCTCTACATCCACTGTTACAACTACAGCTTACGCCATTTCGTCGACGACGTTGACTCAAACAAGCTCGGTCATACTGGTCGTAACTCAGACCGCTGTAACCACAATCCCCACCACCGTGTCGCAGACTGTTACAACAACTCAAACAACCACCTCAACTAGTTCGACGACGACAACGTCGACTTACACAACGACAGCGACACAGATACAGACACAGACATCCTCAACCACCCTGACACTTATCACAGTCACCACAGCCGTGTTCGCTGAACCCTTCACAACATCCACGCTGCCGATGTTGATACTCTTTATAGTTGCTCTCGCCGTCGCAGCCGTTATAGCGAGCAGGAGAGCTAGGCCACCGCCGCAGCCAACCTTCTAAACCTTCCAAAATTCTTCTCTTCCCTCACAGAGTTTTGGGGAGCCTTTCCTTATCCGAAATACTTTAAAATAGCATGTTGGGATGCTGTTGACGGATGTCTGAGAGGTTTCGGAGGCTGGTTGACAGGGCTGTCGAGCTTGTCTCCACCCCTTCTTTCCAGGAGGCGGTTATGGTGGCGGCTGTCGTCGCCACATCTCTGATCTTGGCGGGAGTGGTTTACGGTTTGTTTTCAGGCGTCAACATCGGGGTTGCCTTTGTCGGAAACGTCATCAGAGTTTTCTACCCCGACCAGCGTGTTCAGACGATCGCCGAGCTGCTGGTTACCGCAACCTTCTACCTGCTGGGTTTCGCGGGTTTTCTTCTTTACAGCCAAGCTTTCACAAGACGTTTCAGCGGCAGGGCTTCACGCTACATGCTTGTTTTCAGCAGCCTGTTGATAGTGGTTGCGGCGCTGGGTTTGATCGGCGGCCACTTGTCTAAGTCGTAAGCTAAACCATCTTCACGCCTTCCTCTCTTATCGTGAAAGATATTTTTCTGCTGCCGGGTTTTTCCTCAACGGCTTCGCGTATGCTGTTTTTTCGCTGGAGCTTGACGACGCAGTCGGCCCAGAAGCTTACTATCCGTCCAGCCACGGGTGCTGTGACGTTCAAGACGGGGATTTCATGAACGAGGCCGACTACCAGGACGGAGATGTTTCTTGTCACGGCGAGGTTTTTCAGCAGGGCGGCTTGGAATGTTAAAGCCTCGTAGACTGTAAGGTCTTGCGACACTTTTCCGGAAAGCTCAAGCCTGTGTAGGTGTGTGAAGTCGTCGCAGACGACTAGCCGTGTATCTGTGGGTAGGAGGTCGTGGACGTTGACGATGGATTCAAGCTGCTCCCTGAAGCTGCGCGGCTGCGTCACATACATCTTGTCGAGGTTTGTTTTGACCAGCTGTTTTACGCGTGGAAAATAGAGTCTTGCACCGCAGTCAACCCACAGAACCCGCAACCCCTTCTCCATAATCTTCGCAGCGGCTGAGAGAGCGAGCGTCGTCTTCCCCACCTTGTCCTCGCCGTAGAGGAGGTAGGATACGCCTTGTCTGAAGAGGCCTGTGAAGAAATCTCCGACGCCGGGGTTTTTTCCAGCCAACCCGTCTAAGGAATGTTTCCAGCATCGTTTAACGGTTTTGATGCTTGTACTTTTTTCTGTTGAAGCTTAAGTTATGGCTTGTGAGGCTAGGTTTGATGCGTAGGGTTCTCCGCTTCAAGCCTGAGATGCTTGACCTGGTGCTCAAAGGCGTTAAAACATCCACTGTGAGGCCTTGGAACAACACTGTTTACAGCGATGAGCTTGTGCTTACCGACGGCAGGAGAAAAGTTCCAGCGAAGCTTGTCAAGGTCGAGAAACTCAAGCTCTCGGAAGCGGTCAGCAGCTACTTGAGCGAAGGCTTCAGAACACCCGACGAATTCCTACGGAGCATAACACGCCTCTACCCAACATTATCCCTCGACGACGAAGTAACATTAATACGGTTCAAGCCAGATAAACATGACGGGCGGCCGTAGTCTAGCCAGGTAGGACGGCGGGGCCCCGGCCCGCAGGTCCCGGGTTCAAATCCCGGCGGCCGCATCTCCTGAAACATTCACGCAGGCTCCCGAGCGTAGGGTGTCGCAGCAGCCAGCATCAAGTTAAACAGCCGTGGGAGATGTTATGGCTGCAGATGAGACTATTACCGAATATGCTGAAGGCGATGAGAACGGCGCTCTCCTGCTGAGAAGATATAGCAAAGGCCTGGTTCTGCTCAATACAGCTACAGACAGAAACCTCGGGTCATGATATACATACCGCACTTCTCAACCCACCAGCTGAGAATTAGCTTCGGAAAGAGTGGTGACGCCGCGTCGCTGCCGGAGGTTGCAAGCGTCATGAGCGGGACGATGCTGGCTGTCGTCACTGCGATGTTTGTCATGGGCGTCACGCTGTCGTTCATAGCGAGGAAGACCAGCGGAAAAACTCTTCACCACAAGACTGAACCGACGAAACCATGCCAACCACCATCTTTTTATCCAAAACCTTGCAGCCAAACGCCCGAAACTGGTTTTCAGCTTTGGGTGGCTATGTGTTGTAGATGGATAACTGTTAATAGGCTTGTGGTTAGGTTTTATGCCGTTGATTAAGGTTAAACGTGTTTACGAGAGTTTTTCCAGCGACGACGGGTTTAGGGTTCTTGTCGACAAGCTGTGGCCCCGCGGGATCTCCAAGGACGAGGTGCTGATAGACCTGTGGCTGAAGGAGGTAGCGCCGTCAGATTCGTTGAGGAGATGGTTTGGACACAGGCCTGAAAGATGGCGTTTGTTTAAAGACCGTTACTTCAGGGAGTTGGACGGGAAAAAACAGCTTATTGAGACTATTCTCGAGAAAGAAAAGACTCATGGGACGGTGACGCTTCTCTTCGCAGCAAGAGACGTTGAACACAACAACGCCGTCGCCCTCCGAGAATACGTTCTGAGGTACAGCAGGCGTGGAACGGCAGGCTCCTGAAAAGCAGCCCGTTATACCTGCGTAAGCCGTTTGAGAAGAACGCCGCTGTCTGCGGCAACGAGCCTAGCCATTTCCTGGATGGCTTGATGTAGTTTCTGGTTTTGCGGCTTTGTGTTGGCGAGCGCTGGTATGAGATGGGTTTTGTTGAACCTGTGAAGCGTTCTCTCGAGCTCCAACGCCTTATCTCCGTCGGTTAGATGGGCTGTGTAGGCGTCTATGGCGAGGCGTGCTGCGAAGGCTGTCATCGAGATTATTCCGTCGAAAGGCTCGGCCGCCGTGTAGCCATGGCTTTCCATAAACAGCCTGATGTGGGAAGGAAGATGCTCCCGCGCCACTGGAGAGATGTCCAGCCTGACAATGCTTGCCCTAAACATTTTCAGATATTCCGAGGCCTGTTTAAGGTCTTCTCCGCTGAAGTCAGGCAGCTCAACACCCAGGCTTTCGAAAAAAGCTGTTATCTCATACGGCGGCCGCTCCTCGTTGACGAGTTTTTCGAAAAAAGTTAGTATTGCAGCGTAGAAGCTGGCTCTCTGGAACCTGTCGAACGGCAGCATCTTCTCACCAGACTATCTGATGCGGCATCAGCTTCTTCATCTTCCCAGTCTTCGAGATTTTTACAGGGTTGCTGTAGTAGGACTGGCCAGCGCCCAGCCATGTGAGGAGAGGCCAGCCGCCCAGAGATTGGTCGCTCAACTCCACCAGGTTAGGCGTGACGCCGGCGAACCTCCATTCGTCAACGGCCAACCCTCTCTCAAAGTATTCGCCCGGTCTGTTCGTGAACAACATCTTTTTGACGAGTGTGGGCAGTTGTTTGACAGGGTTTACGGCGTCCTCGGGTATCTCGACTTTCTCCGGCAGGGCTTGTAAGGTTTCGCCGCCTCTCCGTAGCCTTACGTAGCCAGGCTTGACGACAAGCGTCTCAACCCACCTGCCCATTCCGTAGGGCACGGCTACAACACCCTTTGCAACAGCCGCAGTCACCACAGCCGGCGCCTCAAACACGCCATCAGGCGACTCGACCGCCACGACGTCGCCCGTCTTCACCCCAAGAGCCTCGGCGTCAGCCTTGTTCACCAACACAAAGTTCTCCGACATAATGGTCTTTATCCAGTAGTAGTTGCCTCCACGGTGTTTCGTGTAGAAAGGCCCTGACTCGAAGATGAGGTTTAACGGGTATTGGCTTTCAGGGTATATCTCTCTCAACGGTGTTCCTGCGAACGGGATTGTTTTGGACGTCTGTCCGACGGGGGCGTAGGTGGCCGTCTCGAAGTATGCGGGCCCTCCCCAGAACTTTTTGCCGGTTATGCTGTTGCGTGTTTTTGCAAGCGTTTCATACCAGAGCTGGAGAACCCCTGTTCCGGGGACGCTTCGTTTCGAGAACCCGAGCTCGTTGAA
>JAWBJZ010000050.1:0-11936 GCA_038832005.1 Candidatus Caldarchaeum sp. | reverse complement strand
TGCTCATGGGCAGGAAACCCTCAGCCGTGTCAGCCGCAGCCCTCTACATAGCCTGCACAAACAACGGCTTAAAAATACCGTTTACCCGGCTGGCCTCTGCAGCCGGCGTCAGCGCTTTAACGCTCAGGAAAACAATCCAGCACATCCAAAGGCATAAGCTTTAGCAAGGGCTAGGGATGAACAGAGCTGCGTCGGAGTTACATATTTAAGTTATGCCTGCTAACCAATATGTTACGAGGACATTTTGCCGGCGAAGCTTTCCAAGCTTGAGGAAAAGGCTCTGATGCTCCTGATGCAGCATGAGGGGGGGATGCTGCAGTCGGAGCTGTGGCATAAGCTGGGGGTTACCAGCCGTGAAGGCTCTAGGATAGGGATTAAGCTGGAGAAGAAGGGCTATATCAAGAGGGTTAAAGCCTTCTCGCACGACCGTTGGACACGCCGTCTAGTTCCGTTGATAAAGCAGGTGGACATCTCCCCTCTTCTGGGAACCCCATGCCCCTCATGCGTCTACGACCCTGTCTGCGGCCCCCGCAGCGAGCCTCACTACAAACAGTGCGTGCTGCTGGAGGAGTGGCTTAACTCAAAAAGTGAAAGCAGGTGACGAAGGAGCGGTGGCTTCAACGCCGCAGCGAAGACCCCTACTGGCGGATGGCCAAGGAGAGAGGGCTGCCGTCCCGGGCTGCTTTCAAGCTTGAGGAGATACAGAGACGGTGGCGTGTGATGCCGAGGGGTGGCAGGGTTCTAGACCTCGGCGCATCTCCAGGAGGCATGACGGCGGTCGCCGCTGAGGCGGTTGGAGAAGAGGGGTTTGTGGTGGCTGTTGACGTCGAGCCTTTGAAGCTGGAAAGGCCAAACATAGTTTTCATAAAAGCCGACGTGTTCGAGCACAGGCTGGTGCGGGAGCTGGAAAACGTTCTGAAGGGCGGGTTTTTCGACACAGTCATCTCAGACCTTTCACCCCGTCACTCAGGAGACTACGACCTGCTGGTCCAACAGCAGTCAGACCTGCTGGCAAGAAGCAGGGAGCTAGCCTACAGGTTTCTGAGACGCGGCGGCAACATGGTGCTCAAAGCCTTCGAACACCCAACCCTAAGAACGTTCGAGAGAGAAACCGCAACAAGCTTCCGAAAACTCGAAAGATACGTGCCGAAGTCATCGAAGAAAGGCAGCTCTGAAATATTCCTAATATACCTCGGGTATAAGGGCGGTGTCCAGCAGGGTTTGCCGGTGAATATACAGAATACATGTATGCCAGAAAAGCTTACGGCAGTTAACACCGCAAGTACATTTAGAGCGTAAAGCTTAAAGCATTTTAAAAGCGGTATAATAACATTGAACAACGAAAATGTAGATTGGTTTGAGTGGGCTATCAAACGGTCTTTAGCTAGTCAAAAGGAAACGGGCAATCTGATAAAACATTTGGATGAGATTGGAAGGCAGAAAGAGTTTTTGTTCAAGCTTTTTAAAGAAACCCGTTTTGGCTGTCTATTTTCCATTTCAAAGGGAGAAGTCGAGATAGCAAGGGGATCTATACATCTTTCGGAAAAAAGATCTGTTCCACACATCTGGCTAGGTTTACCCAATTCAACCACCCTTAAGCATTTTGAATCTTTCAACGGTGTGAAGCTTGTAATAATAGAGGACAGAAAATATCAGAACTACATAGCTCTGCAACTGAGGTCATCCGCTAAGCTTAAAAGGTATAGAGACGGTCTCTGCTTCAACGTTTACTGCGAATACGGACAATATAAAATATCTGACGGAATAGACATCATTGTTGTAAAAAATATTAGTGAGGTTAGGGAATTTGCTATAAAATTATACGAAAAATTGTGCGAATTTGCTGAAAAATTATAAAGGCTGCAGAGGACCATCTGGTTCCGGTTCCTGCCGAAGCAGCTTGTACTGATCATTCGTTTCCTTACGTACAACATAATATTCTTCACTACATCTAATTCTGTCCGTAATCTGTCTTCTAGTGAATTCATCCGAATGGCTTGACACATGTATTAAAACATCGAACTCAGGCATGTCCTTCCCTTCTTTAGTGAGAGGTGTAAATATCACCGCAGAATGTTTCTCTATTACTTCTTCAGTTCGGAGGGTTGGGTCGCCGCCATAAAAGTTTCAACAAGCATTTCATGGTTATCCCACAAAAGATTTTGCAAGCCGTAAAAGCTCATTCGGCGGCGCGTTTGTTTTAACGGCGGTTGGGTCAACATGAGTTGTCGAAGCGCTGTATCCCAATTCTCTCAAAGCTGTAACTAGGTTTAACGGCGAGGGCGGCTTGCCTCCCGCAACCCTCGCAAGCTGGTCGACGGGATAAAATCCAACAACGTCCACCTCCTCGACGATTTTACGGAGAGTTTTTAAAGCGTCAGGGTATTCGCCAGCCTGTTCAACCATTTTCTCAACTGTAGCAGTATCGTGGAGTGGTCCGAGCCATGCAGGCCCTATGACGCTTGCTTTTCCGCCGCACGTGGAACACGTTGCTCCGGGCGGCGATGTTATGGGGTGCTGGCTGATGTGCAGGCTGCTGCACGCCTGTATCCATCCAACGTTCTTCAACAGGCTGATGCATTTTGAACGCCCTCGCAAAACCTTGAAGAAAACCCTGACGAAGTGGCGGTGGTAGACGGAGAGGATGGGAGAGGGGGCTATGTTGAGCGAGCAGCCTCGGAGGATGACGTGTGATGCGAGAAGACGTAAAGCCGCTTCTTTGGCGAAGAAACTTTTCCCAGCCAAAACACCGTATTTTCTCAAGCATGTTTTGGGATGGTTGCCGACGAGCGAGGCGAGGTCTGTCGCTGAAACACCCAAGTAGCCTCCCGTCTCGCAGGCTCTGAGGCTGTTTTCCACAAACCTTGCAGGCGGGCCCACAGGGTCCACGTCCACGTAGTAGAACCGTGTCCCCGGGTTGCTGTGGGCTGTGAGAAAGACGGCCGCATCCCCCTGATGGACCTCCACCCTGTCTAAAACATTGTTGTGCTCTGCGTTGAGCTTCATGACCTTAACGGCGTTCGGGTTTATGTCGTTCAACACAGCCTTCGACACGTTGGACGTCTCGAGAAGAAGCCTGATCGCCCTCACCCCAGAGCCCGCCAAAGGCTCGGCCACAACAGCCTCCCTGTCAAAAACCCTGGCGAGCAACACCGTCAAATCCCTTGAAAGGCTTGAGAAAGGGTTGTAGAAGACAGGCGACTTGGTTGGCGCCGTCGGCTCACCCTGCTCTGTCGTCGGAAAGACAGGCGCGACAAACCTAGCCCTTCCCTCAACATACCATCTCACCCGAAACCCAAGCTCGGCTGAAAGCGTCAGCTCCTCAGCCATTCTTTCATCACCCCGTAAACCAGCCCTGGAATCCTGTCCCTGTTCCCAAAATCCAAAACGTAAAGGTGTTCGCCGGCGGCCCGTCTGACCTCTTCGACGACGGGATGGCGTGCCGAGAAATGTATCGTCAGCAGCGATGGCTTCCCGGATTTGAGAAGCTCTCTAACGGCTTCGACAAACGGCTGGCAGAACAGCTCCATAGGCCCCACCTCATCAACAAACACAGCTCCAGACCTCTCCAACGCAGCCCTCAAGCTTCCCACACCCACCTCCAGCATGTTCTCCAAGCTTACACGGTATTTTCCAACCTTGGGCCCCGACGCTATTTCGACGCTGGCGAGAACAGCTGTTTCGCCGGAGCCGATGTCGCATATCTCGAAACCATACCTCACGCCAGACCTCCGAATCTCCCGTGTGTAAAACCCTCCGACGGCGAAGCCGTCTTTCCTCAGCATCTCGACTACTTTTACCAAGGCGGTTGTTTTGCCCACGCCCGGCCTTCCTGTGAGGGCCGCTGTCCTAGAAGTCGTCAAGCCTGCTCTGCTTCAGCCTCTCCAAAGTCTTCCAGCCTCTCCTGACCTGTGCCGGCAGGTTGTTTCCGGAGAGCTTGTCCGCAAGCCATCTACGTGTCCTCGGGTCGGATGGATAGCCGGAGCCGAAGTCTCCGTAGAGCTCCCTCAGCCTTTTGACATGCCTGTCCCTCTCCACCTTAGCTATTATTGATGCCGCCGCAACCAAGACGTTTCTCCTATCACCCTTCACCATACAGCGTATCTCCGCACGGTGTTTGACGTAGCTGAGTATTTTCCTCCGTGCTTTGGCGACGTTTCTGTCAGGCGAGTCTACGAAGACTCTGTCGGGCTTGAGAGCGTCGACGAGCCGTGCAATCCACCTGTATTCCAAAGTGTTAAGCCCCTCACCGCCGTTTACCCTAAGGCTTGAGTCAACAGACCAAGGCTCCAAAACCACCGTCTTGAAAACCAGCATTTCCGACAGCTTCCGATAAAGCTCAAACCTTCTGAGCGGGGTCAGAGTCTTCGAGTCGGCGACACCAAGGCTTCTCAAGCTTCTAGCTTGAGGCGGGGAGGCCAACACGGCTGAGATAACCAAAGGCCCTAGGACGGAGCCTCTGCCAGCCTCATCCACGCCGCACAGCTTTATCTCAGCCATGGTAGACCGCCGCAACCATTACATGGTCTTTTTCATAGGGCTCCAGCCCAACTCTGTCAACAACTTCAAACCCTTTCTCGGCAAGGGTTTTAACCTCCCGCTTCACAACCACTTCAGGCTCTTCAACGCTGTCTATGCTCCTCGCCTTCACGGCAAGCAAAACCCCGCCTCCTTTCTTCAACATCAACCTCGAGTTAGCGGCTACGATACGTGCTTGAGACGGCTGAGCCACGTCGGCGTAAACCACGTCAACAACCCCCACCATAAAAGAATAGCTCTCAGGCCTTGTTGCATCGTCGAGAATAGGGACGACGTTCCTCCTCCTCTCAGCCACGTTCCTCAAGAACTGCTGCATGACCTTTGGCGAGAAGTCTACTGCGTAGACCCTGCCTTTCTCTCCCACTATGTCGGATACGTGGGATGCCGTGGTGCCCGTGGCGGAGCCGAGGTAGAGGACGCGGCTGCCAGGCTTGATGAATATCTCTCGGATGTCTTTTGTGATTGCTGCAGCCAGCTTGCTTCTGTAAGGGTTCCAAACCCTGTACTCGACGT
Source organism: Candidatus Caldarchaeum sp. (assembly GCA_038832005.1). Lineage (GTDB taxonomy): Archaea > Thermoproteota > Nitrososphaeria_A > Caldarchaeales > Caldarchaeaceae > Caldarchaeum. The sequence goes on along the minus strand of JAWBJZ010000050.1, from coordinate 6,884 downwards.
TTTCAAACCTGACGAGCTGCTCGCCGTAGACGGAAAAGCCTTCCGCGAGATTACGTGTTGCAAGCCTCGTGCCTTCAACGTCCTCAACCCAGTAAACCCCCTCAAACCTCTGATGCTTAACGACCGACAGCTTCATCGCCTAACCCTTCTCCTGCGGCCTGGCTTTTCAGCCTCTTTTTTCGGAGGCGTAGCATACTTCTTTTTTATCTCCTCAACCCTCTGCTCCAGCAGGCTTCTAAGCTGACCGCTCCTATCCTCTTTGCTAAAGTAGTCTATTCTCGCCGCGATGCTGATTTTCGCCGCCAAAACCCTCGCTATCTTACCCCTCTGCCAGCGTGGAGCGCTGTGGACGAACGGATGCTGGAAAATAACGCCATGTTTGGGTGCGCCACGGCCTGTCCTGAAAAACCTAAACAACGCTTTCTCAGCCCCCAACACCTGTATAGTGCTGGCAGGAAGACGGGCGAGCTTCTCAAGACCGCCAGCCAAAGATATCAGCCTGCTGCCTAAAACAGGCCCTGCAACCGCTGAGAGGTTGGGAGCCTCAACGGCCATCAGCTCTTTTATGTATTCGCCTGTTTTCTCAGCCAGACGGCTTATCTCAAGCCCCAGCGAGGCCAGCGACGCTATCCTCGTCATGTCTCTGTCGCCAACGCCGCCTCCTACGGATTTTTCAGCGGCTTCGGAGACACGTTTCAGGACATTCGCATCCAAAACCTTCGAGACCTTTTCCACATCAATTTTATCTCTCATGAGCGGGGTGGACACAAGCTTAAGATATGTGTCTGGGTCTTCAACTATGCTCGCCAGCTCTGGGAAATGGACTTCATACCACTCCCTAACCCTTGCAAACACCTGGTTCTTCATCCTCTCCAAGTCGTCGAAAGCTCTTACCGCGTGGACGATGTGAAGGTCTCTTCTCCCAGCCTCGGCGACAATACGCTGCCTGGCCAGCTCAGCCGCCACATCCCTCACAAGTTTTCTATAGTTTTCAAGCTCAGCGTCTGACAGAGCTGTCTCTATGTCCAGCGGCCGTGCTTCGACAAGCTCCAGCCTTGTGCCCGTCTTCTCAGCGTGTTTCTGGAGAAGCTTTCCCACGTTTTCATCCCAGAAGAGCAGTGTCTCGACTCCTTTTCCACGGAGGTTGTTGAGGAAATCTTCGACGTATTGTGTAGGCATCTCCCCGCCCTTCATCCGCGTCAGAACGGTGGTTATCTCGGCTGGTGCGGCGGCGAAAGGCTTGAAGCTTATCAAACCACCGTTTTCGTCGAACGCTGCCAGCCCGACAGCGGTCATCAACACATAAGCCTGCGACATCTCGCCAGCGATTCAGTGTATGGGCTGGCATTTAAAGGAGATACGTGGTGGGCGGGATATCATCACGGTGTAAGTGTTGCGGCAACATGTACGACACCAGCCTACCGCTAGCAAAATGCACAAAATGCGGACATGTCTGGAACACCACAAGTAAAATGAAGTGGATAACCTGCCAAACTGCCGCAGCAAAGCAGGCAGGCTGGTAACAGCCAAGAGAAGGTTTCCAGCCACCATCAAACCCCGTCAAGCCTCATCAAGTCCTAGTTCGGACGGATACTAGCCCTGGCCGGATTTGAACCGGTGTCTCAGGGTCCAGAGCCCTGCATCCTTAACCACCTAGACGACGGGGCTGTCAACCGTGTAGATTTTGATACGGTTTTTATACATACGGGTTCTGAAACCCATCTAACACACCGCCCCCATAAACAAAGAAAAAACAGCAAAACAATACATAAGCAAGACATACAAAAAGGAAAAAATGGAGGGGAGAGTTGGCTGGAGGCCGCCAGCAGAACAACACCTAAGAACACCCCCGGGAAAGGCCGGTAACGTATCTCTGCCGTATCCTATAGGACACGGAAATCTAAATAGGCCGGCCTTTCCAGAGGGTTTTTCCCTGCTGTTCAGGCCGGTGCCTCCAGCCTTTTTCGGGTCTCCTTAACAGTCTTCCAGATTCTCTTTAGCAGTTGTTCTTCGTCCCTTGCTTTGTGGTGTGTGTTTTTCAGAACCGTTGTTGTCAGCCTTGAAAGCGCGTGTCTCGCCGGTTTGCTGTAGTTTTTGACCGTTCCCTTCTTGCCTTCGTAGAGGCCGAAGAACTTTTTGAGACGTTTGAAAGACTTGGTTCTTATTACGTAAGCCATTATTTCAGCTAAGGCCTCCCTTGCAAGCAGATGGTTTTCTCCGGTTATTCCAAGCTCCTCCACCACCTTTTTGAAGCATGGGTATCTTTTCTCAGCCTCAGAGACAATTGATGAAGCGGTCTCCATCATAGATTTTTCGACAGCGTGGACAACCTCCATAAAAAGCCTCCTGTCATCATCCGGCAGGGCCTTAGCCCTGTTCAGATAGCTGAGATACGTCCTTTGAAGGCTTCTGAACCTTGCCGCAAGCCGGCGAATCACCAAGTAGCTTTCGTCAGCTTCGAAAAACCAGCGTGGTTCAATCTGCATCATCGCTCTTACGTCGTTTCTCGCCGTCTTCGAAAAACCGAGCTCTTCCCTCTTCTTTGCCAGCACCGTCGCCCTCCGAAGGTATAGGACCCTGACTCCACGCTTGAGGAGCTCTATGAATTCGTCGGTGAGCTCTACGGGAACTGTATCCACGTAGAGCTCGTCATCTGCTTCCGCAGGAATATCGGTTATCCGGCGGACTCGGCTGAAGTTTTCGCCATCGATGCTGTAAGTGTGGAAGTTCTCCTCAGTTTTCCTGCCACGTTTCTTGTTAGCAAGCCTATGTATGTCAGCGAAAAACCTTCCTCCCACTCTCCCGAGAGGTTCATAAACCTCTTTTCGGGGTATCTGTCATCTTAACTCCTCCCTCCCTTTTTCAGGAGGCCTGAGCCTTGTCGGAGGCTGGCGGCCTTCCACACCATCCCCCGCCCCCCTGTCGTTATATGCGCCGAGGAGCAGGCATCAGCCACCTGCAAGCCCGGTGGCCCGGCTTGGGAGGAGCGGTTCATACCCCTCCCCATTTGTGGAGGTTGGGGAGGGAGGCCTGTGAGGCCGTGGGAAACCTCCTCAAGCCAGGCCACCAGACCGTGGGTGAGGGGATAACTTCGGAAGCCTCTGAACGTTATCCTGCGTCTTCGTGTCTCCAACATCCATCCACAAACCCTCTCAAACACCTCCATGGTGTCTGGGAGGGTTAAGCTACTGTGGAGAGGCTCCATGCCTCCCCACAACATCCCAGACACCTCCATGGCGTCCGGGAAACATAAGTGGAATGGATGTGGAGAACGTCGTCTATCATCGTCTGGACGTCATCTTAATCGTCTGTCTCCCTCCGCACGTCTGTCGGTCCGAGCGAACCGTCCCAAAGCCCGGCTCCAGCCATACTCTCCCCCGCCATCCCACGATGTCTATGGATGGGATGGTCGTCTTCTACGGCGAGACAGAGGGGAAGAGGTTTTGGCTGGAGAAAACCGGTTTTGGGTGGGCTTGGATGGTGGGTGGAGAATTCAGCCTAACATCTCCCCTCTTTTTTCAGGCTTTTAGCCGTCTCTTCAGCCTCATCTCTCCTGTCAATGTCGGTGATTTCCCTACCGTTAGGCTGACGCTCCTGTTGACGGGTTGAGTTTTTTCAGCTCCGCCTCCGCCATGGCGGGAGCCGTCTTGGCCCATGCTTCATCGAATGCTCAGCCCGTGGGGATAGCCCCTTTCAAAGAGGCTATCCAACAACTTCTGTCGAAACCATCCTATTATTCTTTTATAGTTGTGGAACACGAAGTGAAAGAGCAAAAGCGGTTTTTGGCAGTTGGCAGACAGCTTATCTTGAGAACGGGGCCTCAGATTGTGCAGAAAACCTCCTAAAACACCCAACTCCTTCTATCCCTGTGTCTGACGCCAGCCACATCTACAAACCATAAACACCTACATCCAACATTACAGGTTTTCAGCATTCTCCCAAGCTGACATCCTTTGGTGTTGTAGTGTTTACGCTGGTGGGTTGTTTGGCTCACCAGCCTACGTTAGACGTTTTCCTTCCAAAAACCGAGTATCATGTGGCTAAGATAGTTTGTGAGGAAAAAGGTTTAAACTGCCTATAACTGTCTGGCGTTCTTTAAACATACCTGGTAAAGGAGACTATGTAGGTGTTGTTAAAAGGGTGAGGTTTAGGGGAAGATATGACATAACAGCGGGATGGAGGCTGAGGATTCCGAACATGTATAAGCCGTTGTTTCATTTTGAGGCTAATGATGGGAGAGAGGTTAGAATAGCTGTTTGGGTTGAAGACGGAATTCCATGTTTCAGCTATAAGGAGGATGAGGAGTCTCCGTTTGTTCCTTCAGGCCATCAGCCAAACTATGATAAGGGGGAATCGTATTGTAGTAAGTGTTGTCAAACGTTTATTAACAGGGATAAATGCCCTAACTGCAACAGAATATTAAGGAAAAACCAAGAAGAAAGAAACACAAACCAACCATCTAGCTATACATTTTGGTTAGGATTTTCATGCCTGGGTTCAGACTGAAAGTTACGTTGGTGGCCAACGTCTAAATACAGCCACCGTCAACATAGATTCGCCATGCCCTCCCACGGAAGCATAACGAAAGCCGGTAAAGTAAGAAGCCAGACGCCGAAGCTAGAAGCCAAGCCACGTAAATCACCCTTCCCACGCCAGAGAAACAGACACAACTACGTCAAAAGAGTTCTCTCCGCAACAACCACCCCAGCGGAGTAAACAGCCCGCAACCTTATTTAACGCAGGCAGCGGGTCAGTTTACGTGCTCAGGATAGTATCGGCCATACCTGCCAAACAAGGGCTGACAGGGGCCTCCCTAGCCCTCGTCCACGTTCTCCTCGGTGTTTTAAGAAAGACTGACGGGAGGGTTCACGTCACTGTGATAACCTCAGCCTCGGCAATGAGATACCCTGCTTTCAGAAGGCTTATCCAAGCCGGTGCTGAAGCCCACATCCTGAACATTGATAGGTTTTCCAGCCCGCTGTACTGGCTGTTTCTGGCTCTCAAGCTGCTTCTCTCGGGACGGCATGACATAGCTCATTTCAGCACTCCAAAAACGTTCTTTCTAATGTATCCAGCAGCTGTCATCGCCGCCCGTAGAACAGTACTCACCCTTGAAGGCTACCCGCCTTACGAACTGGCCGGCTCAGGGCTGTTCAGCAGGTTGTTGGGCATGGCTTGTTGGCTGGCCGGCCTCAAGCTCGCCGACAGCGTTGCAGCCTGCTCCGAATGGCTTCGCAAAATAGTCGAACGGTCACACGGGTGTGGATGGAAGATTTCAACCGTTCACAACCCCGTCGACCACGAGAGGTTTAACATCGCTGTTCAGAAAGATTATGGAGGGCCGGTTGTCATAGTGGCTAGGCTTCACCCCGTTAAAGGAGTAGACACAGCCCTGAAAGCCATAGCGCACATGCGGGAAAAAAGAAGAACGGCACCAAAGCTTCTGATAGTTGGAGACGGCGTGGAGAGGCCGCGTTTGGAAAAGCTGGCAAACGAGCTGGGAATAGCCGAAAACGTGGAGTTCCTAGGACACAGGTATGACGTGGAAAACTACGTCAAAAACGCCAGCGTTGTCTTAGTCCCGTCAAGGTACGAGCCTTTCGGAATGCCTGCAGCTGAGGCGGCGGCTGCCGGAAAACCTGTCGTCGCATCCTCAGCGGGAGGCCTGAAAGAGATAGTTGAGAACGGTGTCACGGGATTCCTGTTCAAGACAGACGACCATACGGACTTGGCTGAAAAAGTAGGGAAATTGTTGGACGACTTCAGCCTGAGGATGAGGATGGGTCAGGCGGCTAGGGAAAGAGCCTTTGAAAAATTCACCCCCGAAGCCGTTGCCAGCCAGATGCTAAAAGTCTACATCAGTACTCTCAGACAGTGAGACCGCCGTCCTTAACCACCTAGACGACAGGGCTGTCAACCATGATGATTTCGATACAGTTTATTCATATTGGTTCTGAAACCCATCTAACACAGCGCCCCCTCAACAAAGAAAAACAGCAAAACAATACATAAACAAGACATACAAAAAGGAAAAAATGGAGGGGAGAGTTGGCTGGAGGCCGCCAGCAGAACAACACCTAAGAACACCCACGGGAAAGGCCGGGGAACCCATATCAAGCCGTGTCCTATTAGGACAGGGGAGGTTAAGGAGACCGCCGGCCTTTCCAGAGGGGTTTTCCCTGCTGTTCAGGCCGGCGCCTCCAGCCTTTCCCGGGTCTCCTTAACAGTCTTCCAGATTCTCTTTAGCAGTTGTTCTTCGTCCCTTGCTTTGTGGTGTGTGTTTTTCAGAACAGCTGCTGTCAGCCTTACAAGCGCGTGTCGCGCCGGTTTGCTATAGATTTTATCGACTCCCTTCTTGGCTTCGAAGAGGCCGAAGAACTTTTTGAGACGTTTGAAAGACTTGGTTCTTACTACGTTTGGTATTATTTCAGCTAGGGCCTCCCTTGCAAGCAGATGGTTTTCTCCGGTTATTCCAAGCTCCTCCACCACCTTTTTGAACTGCGAGTATCTCTTCTCTGCCTCGGAGACAATTGATGAAGCCGTTTCCATCATAGATTTTTCGGCAGCGTTGGCAATCTCCATCAGAAGCCTTCTCTCAGCATCAGGCAGGGCCTTAGCCCTGTTAAGGTAGCTGAGATATGTCCTTTGAAGGCTTCTGAACACTACCGCAAGGCGGCGAATTACCAAGTAGTTCTCGTCAACTTCGAAAAACCAGCGTGAGTCAATCTGCATTATCGCTCTTATGTCGTTTCTTGCCGTCTTCGAAAGCCCAAGCTCCTCACGCTTCTTGGCCATCACCATCATTCTCCGAAGGTAGAAAACCCTAACACCACGCCTGAGAACCTCTATGAATTCGTCGGTGAGCTCTACGGGAATAACATCCA
>JAWBJZ010000049.1:0-11984 GCA_038832005.1 Candidatus Caldarchaeum sp. | reverse complement strand
TCTCAAGGCTTTTCTAACTCTTCTAGGGTCGATAGTCCAAGTATCCCTACGTCTATCATATGATTCGTATAGCCTCATCCGTTTCACAAACTCGGGGAGGTCGATGAATTGGTATCCTAGCTTCTTCGCCAAAGCTTTGCCGACGACGGTCTTCCCAACGCCCGGTGTTCCAGAAACCCATATTATCACGCAGAAAGTGTTAGTCAGCGGAAGATAATCTATGCGGTTGACGGTTTTGATGGAAGTTGACGACCCTGAGCTTGCGGCGGCTTTGGCTGAAAGACTTCACGCAATCTTGGATGTTGAGGTTGAGATCATCAAAACAAGCCTCACAAACGTTGAGGAAGCATTAGACAGCAGCCGACAGCAGTTCAACGCAGTCACCTTGCTGGACATCCTTCAGCCATCCAGCGAATACACCCTATTGTTAACCGACAGAGACCTTTATGTCCCAGGCTTCAACTTTGTCTTCGGCTACGCACCCGGAAGAAAAGCCGTTGTCTCAACCCGCAGGCTTGACCCTGTGCAGTATGGCGGCAAGAGGGACAGAAAGCTTTACATCGCGAGGATAGTCAAAGAGGTTGTCCACGAGTTTGGGCACATGCTGGGGTTAAGCCACTGCAGAACCGTTGGATGCGTCATGAACTTCAGCAACACCGTTTACGACGTAGACCGGAAGCAGGACGTCTTCTGCGCAAAATGTATGGTTAAGCTCAGCGCCTCGATGAACCGATGACATATTCGATTATCTTCGCAGGTATGTCGACTGACGTAGCCTGCATCAGGCCCTTGAACTCAGGGACGCCGTTGACCTCGTTGACGAGATAGCTTCCGTCCGTCGTCTCGAAGATGTCGACGCTTATGACTTCGCCGTTAACGGCTCGGGCGGCTTTCAAGCTTATGTCGATAAGCTCGTCGTTCAAGTATGCGGAAACAGGCTCGCCTCCTAAAGCTATGTTGGTCCTCCAGTCGTTCGAGGGCCTGTATCTGTACATGGCGCCGATGACATCTTCTCCGATTATCAGCGTTCTTATGTCCCTGTTCGGCAGGTCTATATACTCTTGGATGAAGTGGGTTTTCAAATAGCTGCTGGGCATCATCTCCCTATGCTCTAACACGAGTTTGAAGTCGTCATAATCTTTTAGCAGGGCTACGAGCCTACCCCAGCTCCCTATCGGCGGTTTGTCAACCGCCGGCAGACCAACCTTCTCCAAAGCCTTTTCAGCGGCAGGGGCGTCGAGCCCAACCGCCGTTCTAGGCAAAGGAAGGCCCACAGCCTTGAGCCTGGAAACCGTGAGAATCTTGTCTCCAGAGTAAAGGATTGCCGATGATGGGTTGACAGCTCTTACGCCTGTTCCTTCACGTAGGGCGGCTACGTGGACGGCGCCGTACATGGAAATGCATCTCACAAGACAGACGTCAACCGACGGCTTCTCCAGCCCAAGCGGCTGCTGCCTGACGTTGGTGAGCTTAACCTCAGCCCCTGCAATGCTCGCAGCCTTGGCCAAAAGCTTCTCCTCTAGCCTCGGCACGTCAAAGGCGATCTCGACCACAAACTTGCCCGCCATAGTTTGAGTTATCAACTTCAACCCGCAGAATGCAGCTATTAAACATATGATGCACACCGACATCCACAGCGGAGTTCCTTGAAGGCCTTAGTCTAGATGGCCGGCCGACGAAGGTATATAGTACGGTTAGACACTTTTCCTCGTAGGCTTGTTACGCCGCAATCCTCAAGGCTCGCCGCCTAAATCATCTACATGAACCTCAAACCTCATCAGTTGGTAGGCTTCGATAGGTGGAATGGGGCCGCTGGGATTTGAACCCAGGATTGCCAGCGTTCAATGCGGCAGCGATTCCACAGCTGCCGGCACCCCAGGCTGGAGTCTTAGACCATGCTAGACCACGGCCCCAGCCTCGCCGCCTCCTCGGGGAGACGATGTTAGGTCCTCCTATTTAATATGAAGACGCTCAAACCGCAGATGGAAGAGGAATTCCTCCACGCGTAAACTTGATGTACAGTTTCACGACGCTGGATTTGAAAGGCCGTGAAGCGTTTAAACGCCGTTCTCAGCCACCATGACTGGTCGGCGTTCTTACAGCATGTGGTTGCGGAAGGCTTCTTCCATGAAGAAAGAGCGGGCAAGCCGTCAAAAGCTCGGTTACACATATTTCCCTTCCGACGGACACCAATACCTCTGATATTGCGGAACGTATTGAAGCTGGGCTCCGCATGTGGGGCAGAACGGGCCCCCGGCAGGCTGGGGTGGCGGAGGTGGCGGAGCAACGCTCGGGGGACCCATGGTCGGCATGGCAGGAAGCTTACCGAAGAAAGCCTTGACATGAGGCCTCTTCAGGTAATAGATTATGAGCAGGTAAATTACAAGCGTGATGACGATTCCGAAAACCACACTGCCCATGACGGCCGCGCCAAGCTCCGTGCCCGCGAGTTGAGACAGCTCTGACAGTAAAATTCCGTTGACCACCAGCCCTATGACAAGAGAGATGACTATCCATGCGAGAACAAATGTGTAGTATCTTCCGATAATCATGAAAACGCCTACCAGCAATCCCACGATGCCGACGATGAGAGTTACAGCGCCCAACGCAAAACCCTGGGCTAGGTTTGAGGCGCTGCCGGACATCCCTAAAACGCTGCCGATAATCTGCAGCACTCCTAGGACCAAAAGTCCCACAGGCCTCTTTCTAGCCGACGGAGCCACAGAGGGGCCTCCCACATATGCTTCGCAGAATACCGGCATGAAAACACACCCGTCATCCTGCATATAAGCTTTCGAAAAGACGTTAAATAAAGAAACGCATCCCTTGTTGTATGGCGTATCCGCCGCCTGGATATGCTCCGCCCCCTCCGGTCAGCAGAGAGCGGGTGAAGCAGCTGCTTATCAAAGTGTTAGCCGACCATGATGTTTCGGTGAGTGAGGTGAGGAGATGCAGCGCCAACGTCGAGGTTATGACGAAGTACGTGGCATGCATGGTGGAAAGCGACCTGGTTGCGCTGGAGGCTTTGACGAAAGAGTTTGCCGAGGTTGAGTGCCGCGGGAAAGGGGTGAAGAAGGTTTACATGTGGTCTGTGCGTGAGGGCGTTTACAACTACGTCAACATAGGCTACTTTACGAAGGAGAAGGACGCGACAGTGCTTACCATGTTTACTGTCGGCACAAGTTAAAGACTTTTATAGTTTCTTGAAGCAGGGGATGGGCGTGATGGGCCTCCAGCTTGACAGGGACGGGCTCGACTACATATACTATGGTGCTGTAGCAGCCGCTGGCGCGGCGCTGTTCATCATGATATCCATGGTGGCTGCAGCGAGTATTGCCGGTGTTGTGATGGGTGTTTTGGGCGGGTTGGCTGAGTTGGCTGCTGGTGCGCTGTGGGTTGTTGGCTTCGGAAGATATCGGGCATACTACAGGGCTGCCATGGGCTATGGACCGCCTGTTCAGCAAGTCACATTTCCCGGACCTGCACCACCTCCTCCTCCGCCGCCACCGACCCAGACGATGGTTGATCAACCATGAATCCGCAAAACGACGGGCTGGACTACATTTACTATGGGTCCCTGGCCTTTCTTGCCTCTGGCCTGCTTACACTGCTCGGCTCTTTAACTGTTCGTGCCGGTGGTGCAGTGGTTTCCACCGTTCTCCACATGTTGAGCGTCTTCGCGTTACTCGGTTTCGCCGGGCTCTGGTACTACGGGTTCACGCTCCACAGGCAGCACGTCAGAACGTATTTGGCTAAACGTTAGTGGCCCTCCTTGGGAGCGTATCCATGGCCGTATCCCCAGAAGTACTCATCCACAAGAGCCTCTCTCGCAATCTTGCTCAGATAGTACACAAGGATGGGTGACCAGATGAAAAAGACCGCGAGTAATGCGTCGCCTGGCAGCTGGCCGATTGTGTTCCAAAGCATGTGGGTGAACGCGGCGAAGGCTAAAGCCGGCAGCACTGCTGGCAGGCTTACAGTCATGCCGTGAACCCTGAGATAGCCCATCCAGTAGCCTATCAACCCGGTTGTGAACATGTGCATCGACATTGCGAGCACTCTCAAAAGCACGATCATGGGGTTGGTCTGCAGGTTTCTAGCTACGTAGAGAATGTTCTCGCTGAAGGCGAACCCAAGACCGGCGGCTGAGCCGTACAAAAGGCCGTCCAGATGGTCGTTGAACTCCGACCTGAGCCTTGGGTTGGTGGCTATCAGGTACACACCGAGCATCTTGATTGGCTCTTCAGTGAAGCCCGCAAGACCACCCCAGCCCAGAGGTGGAATAAGAAGGTCGTTGACGATTACCGCGGGTAGGAGGGAGAAGACGCCCCATCCCCAAGCAAGCGCAACAAGCCAGATAGGCTCCGGCTCAAGCCTGTCGTTCAACCTCATCCAACCGAGGAATCCCACCGCCGGCATCAACGCTGCGACTATCGAGACAGGTATCATTGCTGCGAAGCCCTGCTGCTCCAAAATAATAGAAGCCGTCGCAACGCCTATGAAGAAGATTATCAGAGTCAGCGTCAGGTAATGGCCGGCTCTCGCCAGTGTCTGAGGCGACAGCCTCTCGTAAACGGCTGGCGACGCCCTGTATATGGGCATCCTCTTCTTGGTGAGGAGCGTGTACAGCAGAAAAACGTCGGCCAGCCCACCTCTCGGCCTCATTGACGGGTCTGTGTAGCTGTTCCCCATGGGCATGGATGGGACATGGCTTGAGAGCCTCTGCCTCTGCACAGGGTATCCACAGCTCGGACAAGCACTCACGTAAGCCGGAATCTGGGTTCTGCAGTTGACGCATACAATCAACGTCAACGGTACCCCGCACCTAAAGCAGTATAGGCTGTTCGGCTGGTTGACAAAACTGCATGAATGGCATATGACGGATGACATCGATGACATCCTATCCTAATTGGCTGCATAAAAACCTAGACGCTTCAGAACAACATCGCCCCTCGCCAGCGCAAGGAAGTCAAGCTTGACCGGCTTCAAACGAAGCTCGGCCGAGTTTGACCACCCTCCGCGCGTATGTTCTGATTGTGAATGGTGTGACTAAATCGAGCCATTTTTTAGAGCAAATTAAGGTTATGACATTTTGCCCGTGATTTAAACGGCTGTCGCCAAAAGTGTATATAACGCCGTGCAGATATGTATCGTGGAGCCCCATGCTGAAAATAAGGTTTCACGGCAGGGGCGGCCAGGGTGTTAAAACCAGCAGCCATATTCTCGGGCGTGCAGCCTTCATCGAAGGGTTTATGGCCCAAGACTCTCCTGTTTACGGAGCTGAGAGACGCGGCGCGCCTGTCGTCGCTTTCACACGCATTTCAAACAGCCCCATCTTGGAGAGGGGTTTCATTTTCGACCCTGACATCGTAGTAGTGATGGACGAGACCCTGTTGGATGACTGGCTCGCACGGCCGCTGGAGGGGTTGAAAAGAGGCGGAGTTTTGTTCATCAACACGAGCCCCGACGCAGCCGACGAAAGGTTCAGAGCAGGGAACGTTGTGAAATACAGCCTGACCGACGCGGCTTTGACGATAGTGGGCAAGCCAGTTATCAGCTCTGCTGCCGCAGCGGCGGCTGCGAAGATGACTGGATTTGTCAAGAGGAAGTCGGTTTTGGAAGCGACGGTGGCGGAGCTTTCGGAGCTTGGGTTGAAGGATGATGTGCTGGAGAGGAACCTACGGCTTGTTGGCGAGGTCTATGACGCTGTCCCGCGTCCGGTGATAAACGTCGAGCCTGAAACCATGAGACGGGAAGTCGTCACTCTCTCATCGCGGCATGTCCTAAGCCTGGACATACTGAGCCTCGGCAACTCAACGCTGGGAAGGACGGGTAACTGGCGTCTGTACAAACCGGTGGTCGACTATCAGAAATGCACCGGCTGCATGGTCTGCTACATCTACTGCCCCGAGTCAGCCATCGTCTTGGACTCGGCGGGCAAACCGTTGATAGATTATGAAAACTGTAAGGGCTGTTTGGTCTGCTTGAAGGAATGTCCTCTGAAAGCTATCGATGCTGTGAGGGAGGTGAAGGTTTATGCGTGAAGTGGAGATGATGACAGGCAACACGGCTGCGGCGTGGGCCGCCAGGCTGGCCAACGTCGACTACATCCCAGCCTACCCAATAACACCTCAGACGGAGATAATCGAGACTCTGGCGAAATGGATCAGCGAGGGGCTGATGAAGGCAAAGCTCGTCCAGCTGGAGTCGGAGCATTCGATGCTCACCGCCGCTGGAACGGCTTCATGCACGGGTGCGAGGGTTTTCACGGCAACCTCAAGCCAAGGTCTCCTCTATGGGTTTGAGATGCTCTACAACATCTCAGGATGGAGGGCTCCGCTGGTTTTGGTGAACGTCTCCCGTGGGCTTGCAGCGCCCATAACGCTCGAGCCAGACCATAACGACGTTCTCGCCGCCAGAGACAGCGGCTTCATTCAGCTACACGCGGAAACCTGCCAAGATGTCTTCGACCTGATCCTCCTCGCCTACCGTGTCTCCGAGGATAGGCGTGTGATGCTTCCTTCGCTGGTGAACATGGACGGCTTTTACCTCTCCTTCACAAGAGAACCAGTTAGGTTGCTCGATGAGGAAGATGTATCCTCGTTCCTCCCTCCCTACCAGCCGTTGAACCCGTTCAGAGCCAGCCGGCCTGTTGTCAAGGGAGCTGCCGTCATAGGCGGACATATTTACACATACTTCAAGCACAACGTGCATGAATCGATGGTAAGAGCCGGCGAAGTCTTCACCGAAGTGGCGAAGACTTTTGAGAAGATGACGGGGAGAAGGATCGAGCCCGTCGAGGGATACCTGCTTGACGACGCCGAATATCTCATCGTTATGACGAATTCTTTCACTACGATTGGGAAAAGGGCTGTGATGAGGCTTCGTGAGAAAGGCGTGCCGGCAGGGCTCGTTAAAATCACTATGCTGAGACCTTTCCCAAAGAAAAAGGTCGTCGAGCTTCTCAGGGGTAGGAAGGCCGTGGCTGTGTTTGACCAAAACCTTTCACCAGGGCTTGGAGGCATAATCTACAACGAGGTTGCGTCGTCGCTGTACCACGAGCGAGACGGCCCTGAGACGCTTCTGTCGGTAGTGGCTGGGCTTGGAGGCAAATACATATCTCTCGAGGAGTTCGAGCACATCTTCAACCTTCTGCAGCATCCTGAAGGCGTGGACCTGAGCATGCCCGTGTTCTTGTTCAGAAGAGATGAGCTCACAGAGGTCAGACGCGTGTTAAAGCTCGCGGGGATGCAGGAGGCTGACGCAGTATGAGCGGGACAAGGTTCAGGACGTTGAAGGATTTCCCGTTGGAAGAGTTTCTTGCAGCCGGGTCTCCGATGTGCGCTGGCTGCGGAGGCCTGCTCGCGTTGAAAGTTTTCCACAAAGCTTTGGGTGGTAAGGCTGTTTTCGTCAACGCCGCCGGCTGTCTCACCCTGCTCCAAGTCTACCCCTACTCGCCTTTGAAGTCCAGCTGGATGTACACCGCATTCGCTTCCGCTCCAGCCGGCGCCCAAGGCATCAGGGATGCTTTGGATGTTTTGCTGGAGAAGGGGAGGATTTCTGCGGAGGAGGATTTGAAGGTGGTTGCCTTTACTGGCGACGGCGCCGCCTACGACATCGGCCTCCAAGCCACGTCAGGAGTCATCGAAAGAGGTTTAGACTTCTACTATCTTGTCTACGACAACGAGGCATATGGGAACACCGGCTTTCAGAAGAGCAGCGCTACACCCTACGGCTCTGCGACAACAACCACGCCGCCGACGGAGCAAAACCCCGTCGGCTACACCGGGTTTAAGAAAGACCTTTTCGAGGTTTGGAGGAGTCATTCACCGCCTTACGTGGCAACGCTGGCGCCTTCCCATGTCGTCGACATGTTGAGAAAGATAGAGAAAGCGTCAAAGTACAAGGGTCCGAAGTTATTCATCTGTTTTTCGCCCTGTCCGACGGGGTGGGGTTTCGACCCTTCTGAGACGATAAGAATATCTAAGCTAGCTGTTGAATGCGGTGTATGGCCTTTGAAGGAGGCGGTGTTCGGCGAAGTCAAACACACAGTTGTCCCCCGGTTCCTAAAGCCTGTTGAGGAATATCTCTCAACTCAGGAGAGGTACAGACATTTGTTTCATCCTGTTAGGCTGGATGAAGCCATCGAAAAAATACAGGAGCAGGTCTATATTTACTGGAAAAAGGCTAAGGAAGCTGAGAACCTAGACATTATTCTGCCGTCGGAGATGCAGATACGTCTAAAACCCTGAAAAAGTTTCGGCTCTAGCGGCTGGGTTATTAGAGGATGACGGATTGTTGTCGGTTACAGTGCCTTCGAAGATAACTTTGTTTCAGCTCATTTGTTGGATGTGGACGAGAACTTTAGGGAAAAGTCAGCCCAACAGCTTTCTTCAATGCTTGAACAAAAAGAACCTCGGCTGCATATTGATAGCGTTATGTAAAAAACGGGGCAAGCAGTAAACACTATGCATTAGCGGTGCTGGAAAACTGTATGAACTATAGTGATAGTTCAAAAAGCTTTGAAAATTACGCAGGCTTACGTTTCTTCAAAACTTCGTATAGAGCTGTCTTGACTTGTTTTTCTGCTACCAAACCCATGGGTTTGAACAAAAGCATCACTATTATCAACGCTCCCATAAAGGCGTACCTTAGGTAGGAGATGTCAAAGCCGACAACTATGCCGAAGACGGCTAAAGTGCTTGCTTGAGAAAACCGTTCGAACAGCGAGAGGACAACAGCTCCAACGACAGCGCCTACGTTGTTCGCAACCCCACCCAGTATAATCATTGTTAGAATGAAGAACGTGATGGAGGGGACGAAATCGTCGGGGAAGATGGATTGGGAGTAAAATGTGTAAATCGAGCCGGCTGCGCCGGCGATCGCAGAGCCGATGAAAAGCACTTGACCACGGACCTGTGCGACATTCTTCCCAAACACGTAGCCCACGAGCTCGTCGTCTCTAACCGCCTTCATCACCCTGCCAAACGGAGAGTTAGAAACTCTTTCAACTAAGACGAATACAAGAGCTGTAACTAGGAAGGTTGTTGCTAGATAAGCTGTTGTCACGAGGGTCGGCTGCTTCAAGAAGACGAATGGGTTAGCTATTCCCGAGATGCCGAACACGCCTCCAACCAAGGGCTCGTAGGTCCTTACGAAAACTCTCGCCGCCTCACCGAATATCAACAGGGTTATCGCCAGCATGCTTTCCTTCAGAGCTAAAGCTGGATAGCTCGCCAAATATCCTATCACGCCAGCGACCCCCGCGCTGAGGACCAAGCTCAATATGAAAATCCCTATTGAAACAGCGGGGTTGTCTGCTGCATATGCAACCCTCAAAGACGCCGCCACAGCCGACAAAGGGTCCGCAACACCCAAAATGGAATCGTATATTTTGGTCGTTAGAGCAGCCGTCACGATGGATCCGATGAAGAAGAACAGGACTTTACCCAGGTTTGGTACGCCGGTGTACCCGTATTCGATGTTCGTGCTTAGGGCTAGCATTATGTAAATCAGTAGGTAGAACATGGAGCTGTAGAATAAGATGAGGAGGCTTTCGAGGTTCAAGCTTCAACCACCCTTCTGAGCCTTAAACGGTTGCGGTAAAGCAATGTGACGGCTATAGCCACGTATGGGATGAGCGGTTTATACGCCGTCTCGACGCCGAAGCCTCTGTTCAAAACCCACATACCCATGTTCTCCGCAAACCCTATGACAAACCCTCCGGCAAGCGTTAGGGGGAAGCTGGTTAGGCCGCCTATTATCGAGGCGGAGAAAACCCACAGCAGCATGCGCCATCCGGACTCGGGGTTTATTGCGGTATAGTATGCCCAAAGGGCTCCTGAAACACCGGCAAGGAAGCCTGTGAGCAGCCTAGTGAACTTTCTGACACGCCAGACCGGTATCCCGCTGCTGACTGCAAGGTCTCTGTTGCTGGCGACTGCCCGCATAGCTTTGCCGATTTTTGTTCTGAAGCTGGTGTATGTGAGGATGGTGACGCTGGCTAGAAGTGTCGCTAGGGCTAGGGCGTGGAGACGGGTCAGCGGCCTAGCTCCAAGATATATCAGGGGGAAGTCCTTGAAACCGGATGAGAGGAAGAGAAGGTCTTCTATGTCTGCGAAGATGGAGAAAGTGTAGCGGATTAGAAGGCTGGCTCCGATGCTTGCTATGAAGACCTGCAGCAAGGTGGCTCCCCTTAGCTCAAGCCTTTTGTAACCCAGCTCGTCCACTAGAATAGAGATAAGAGAAGCGCCCGCCCCAGCTAAGAACATCGAACCTATCGGGTCAAATCCCTGCAGTGTTGAAAGGGCTGCTATGTAACATCCTATGGTGATGTATTCGCCTACAGCGAAGTCGGCTATTTTCGTAACAGAGTAGTTCAGCGTCAGCCCAACCGCAGCCATGGCGTACAGCGATGAAGCCAGGAGTGATATAGGGAGCTGTGCCAAAGCCTCCTCTATCATTCAGCCCCAGCCTTTAACCTCTTTGGAAGAAGATTGCGCCAAGGTCGACTCCGGCCATGTTCTCGCTGGGGGCTTCGAAAACGATTCTCCCACCCACCATCACCACTGTCCTGTCAGAGTGCTGGATCGCTTTGAGGGCGTGCTGCTCTATTAAAGCCATAGTAATGCCCTCCCTCCGCAACAAATCAATTTTTTCATAGATTCTGTCAACAATTTTCGGTGCAAGGCCTGCAGAAGGCTCGTCGATAATTACAAGCTTGGGAGAGGTCATGAGAAGCCTTGCCATAGCTAGCATCTGACGTTCTCCGCCGCTCATGGTTCCAGCTTTTTGACTAACACGCTCTTCAAGCTCGGGAAACATTTCAAGAACTTGACGCAGTCTTGCTTTGAGCTCAGTCTTGCTTAGACTGTAACCTCCCATCTCTAGGTTTTCTAATACTGTGAGGTCTGGGAAAATGTTCTGGGTCTGAGGCAAGTATCCTATTCCCATATGTATTCTTTTCTCGGGAGGAGTGTGGGTTATGTCTTTTCCCTCATAGTTTAACGAGCCTGAAAAGATCGTGGTGAACCCTATGATGGATTTGGCTAGGGTGCTTTTACCCGAGCCGTTAGGACCTATGACGGCTGCTGTCACCCCCTCCATGAGTCTGAGGTTTATGTCCCTGATGATTGGTAGTTTACCGTAGCCAGCAACCAATCCTTGAATTTCTAAGACGTTCATGGACCTCTGCCGCCAAGGTAAGCCTCTATCACTTTCTCGTCTCTGACAGCGCTTCCTGGATCGCCGTCGTAGATTATTTTTCCTTCATGCATGACAATGACCCTCTGCACATATTCAAGCAGCATATCTATTCGGTGTTCTATGATTATGAATGTGGTGTTCCTGATTTTGTTTAGCTCTTGGATTGTTTTGAAAATTTTGTGGGCTAAGGGGGTTGCGACTCCCGCAGCTGGTTCGTCTAGAAGAACTAGCTTACCCTCACCCATTACAGCTCTTCCGATCTCCGTTAGTTTCATCTGGCCTCCCGAAACCTCCGACCCCCAGCTTTGATGGACTTCTAAGAGATGGAGCCAGTCAAGGACCTCCGCAGCCTTCTCTGAAAGGCTTTTTTCCTGCTCAACCCACAGCCCTCTGAACGGCGCTTTTAAGGGTGACTCACCTTTTTGCCCGGCTGGCGCCAGCATGAAGTTCTCTGCAACCGTGAGATGCCAGAAGGTGCGTGGTATCTGGAAACTTCTCACTATTCCGCGTTTGAATAGTTCATGAGGCATAAGGCCGTCAACTCTCTCTCCCTCAAACCAAATCCCGCCCGCGTCAGGCTTCAAAACACCTGAGATGCGGTTGAAGAGCGTTGTCTTCCCCGAGCCGTTTGGACCGATCAACCCTATAAGCTCTCCCCTAGCCGCTGTGAACGAGACACCGTTGACAGCAACCAGTCCCCCAAACCGTTTTGTAAGCTCTCTGACCTGGAGGCTCAATCCTCTAACCTAGTAGCTCGATGACCTCTGCGGGATACCGCC
>JAWBJZ010000048.1:3029-12430 GCA_038832005.1 Candidatus Caldarchaeum sp. | reverse complement strand
GGCATTCTCCCGCTGGGAAACCGAGACTTTGCCGTATTGTTCGGGCTTGTAACCGTACACTTCCATCTGTCTTCTCATCATCATAGCGGCCATGCTGTTGGGCCCCATCATTCCCACGGGCATGAGGTAGTCGAGCTCATAACGCCATGTTAGCGACCCCTCGCCGGCTATGTTCATGGGGGTGTCAGCGCCGAGGATTAGGAAATGGTCTACGTATCCTGCATGAATGGCAAGCGCGCCCGCTATCAGCAAAGCTGTCCCGTTAGCTCCGCCTTGGTCGGCGCGGACCAACAGCTTTGGCTCAAGGCCTAGGTTTTGCACAACCTCTGCGGACCATATCTCGGCACGTGGATAAGCCGAGCCGGTCACGCCGACACCCTGACCCTTGAAATCCTTCAGCGAAAGCTCTGTCTGCTTAAGCAACAGGTTCAAAGCCCACGCATAGTATTCCTCGATTGTGAGCTTCTTCTCACCTTTGTCAACTCTCGCACGGCTCACAGGCGTCTCCGCGTATCCCGTGACCGAAACAGACGCCGAAAACATATCAGCACTCTCTTTGTTTCTTGCGTAATTTATTGGTTGCGGCCGTGTCTGTGTATCAGCCGGTAAACGTCCTCAGGCTTCACGTGCGACGAAAGTATCTCTCCTCCAAGATGTTTGACGGCATCCTCGACCGCAGCCACGATGGCTGGGATAGGGGCGCCACAGCCCTCGCCAACCCCCTTAGCACCCAAAGGCGTGAACGGGGAAGGTATTGACATACGGTATGTTTTGAAGAATGGGGTTTCGACGGCTGTTGGAGCCAGATAGTCCATGAATGAAGACGTCAGAAGACGGCCGTCCTCGTCGTATTCAAACTTCTCATATAGAACGGCTCCCAAACCATGGCAGGCTGCGCCGTGAACCTGCCCATCCACGACCGCAGGGTTGATTACAGTTCCACAGTCATCCACTATCGCGTAGTCGAGAATCTTCACCGCCCCGTTTTCAGGGTCTACCTCAACCACAACCGCGTGCGCTTGATAAGAGTAGGTGAGCGTGAGGTTGCCGACCTTTTTCTCGTTTGGAGGCTTGAAGTCTGGGCTGAAAACCGCTGTGGCCGTCAGACCAGGCTCCATGTCTTTGGGAAGCTCGAACGGATTTGCGTATGCTGTCCTGGCTATCCTCTTAAAGGAGACTTTCTTCTCAGGCGAGTCTTTAACGTATGCTGCACCGCCTTCGACAACTATGTCCTCCTTACGGGCCTCAAGTATGTTGGCTGCTACATTGGCTATCATGTCTTTGAGCCTTTGCGCGGCGTTATACACGGCAATCACACCTGTTCCAGCGAACCTGCTGGCATAAGTTCCTGAGTGAAGCGTGTATGGATGTGATTCCGAGTCGAAGCCCGGCGCAACCGTCACATCCTCATAGTCTGTCTTCAAAACGTCAGCTACTATCTGCGAAGCGATTGTCTCATGAGCCTGCCCCTGAGGGACGGTTCCAAGCTTCACAAGGATTTTGCCGTCGGGCGTCATCTGTACGGTTGCAGCCTCACTCGTGCCCACGTTCGGCAGCTGGGGATTGAGCATACGAACCTGCCCAAAGTTCGCGGTCCCTGAGTCCAGCGTGACGCCCACCCCAACGCCAATAAAACGGCCCTGGGACCTTAGCTCAGCTTGCTTCCGACGCCACTCCACGATGTTTATCATCGAAGCAGCTTTCTGGAGCGCGCCGAAGTAATCACCTCCGTCGTAGACGCATCCGTTGAGCGTTGTGTAGGGCTGCTCATCCCGCGAGATGTAGTTTAGCCGTCTTATCTCAAGCGGGTCTTTGCCCAGCTCACGTGCTATTTTGTCCAGCATCCTTTCAATCATGAACTGATGAGGCGCCCTCGAGAAACCCCTGTTGGGCCCCGCAGGACATTTGTTCGTGAATACAGCATACATCCGTTGACGCAAGTGCTTTAGCTTACAGCATCCTGGCGCGACCTGCGCCCAAACAGTCAGGCCCGCCGGCTCATGTCTCGCGTAAGCACCTATGTCGTCCACGGTTGTTGTTTTGAGCCCGAGAAGCGTGCCATCATTTTTCACCGCCGCCTCCACTTCGAAATGCCTGTCAGCACCGTGGGAGCTGGCCATCATATGTTCTGTCCTAGTCTCTATCCATTTTACAGGCCTTCCCACAAGCTTCGACAAGGCTGCAACCAAAACCATGTAAGTATAGTTGATGATTTTGACGCCGAAGCCTCCGCCAATGTCTGGCGTCACGATCCTCACCCTCGTCATATCCGTGTCCAAGGCCCTGAGGATGGAGGGTGAGAGGAACATGGGCATTTGGTTGTTGCAGTAGATGGTGTAACCGGACCGCTCGTCGTACGTCGCTAAAACCGCGTTTGGCTCGAGAGGCGTTGAGCTGAACCTGTGGAAAACAAGCTTGGATGTAACAATTCTGTCAGCGTTTTTGACGGCTTCGTCATAGTCTCCATAGTCGTACTCGATTGATGCAGCTATGTTTGTGCCAGCCTCTTCATGGATGATGGGGGCTTCGCCGTTGAGCACGTCTAACGGGTTTGTCACAGGCGTTAAAGGCTGGTAGTCTACCTCTATCAAGTCTACCGCATCCCTCGCGTGATAGGGAGTGTCCGCTACGACAGCGGCGACAGGCTCGCCCACAAACCTAGCTTTTTTCACCGCCATCGAGTAGTCGATTACTTTGGAGGCCGGTGGAACGGTTAGCTGGGGAAATGGTTTGGTGACGGCTTTTATGTCGGCGCCGGTGAAAACACCATAAACACCCTCAGCGGAAGAAGCCCGTGAGACATCTATGGATCTGATGACCGCGTGTGGATATGGCGAACGTAGAAATACGACGTAAGACATGCCTGGAAGCTTGATGTCGTCCACAAACATGCCGCGGCCTTTGACATGACGCACCGCCTCCTTCATCTTGACGGGCGCTCCGACATAATTGAACGACAT
Organism: Candidatus Caldarchaeum sp.; assembly: GCA_038832005.1. Classification (GTDB taxonomy): domain Archaea; phylum Thermoproteota; class Nitrososphaeria_A; order Caldarchaeales; family Caldarchaeaceae; genus Caldarchaeum. Next base: position 9,470 of record JAWBJZ010000048.1, on the reverse strand, counting down.
ATGTTTACGTGTGCAACTCTATTAATAAAGGTGCAACTGAGATGTTAGAAGGAACGCGGCATGTTCAGTATCCTTGTGCCTATGAAGTTGAGAACCATCTCCTCGGGCACTGGTGCTGTCCGGAAGAGTCTGGCGTCTCTGAAAAACCTTTCAACATCGTATTCCTCTGCGAATCCCATTCCTCCGAACGTTTGAACCGCTCGGTCGGCCGCTTTGAACGCCGCTCTGGCTGCTGAGAATGCGGCTACGTTCGCCTCGAAGGCGCAATCCCTTCCTCTGTCGAAAAGCCATGCAGCCTTTTGAGTCATGAGCCTCGCCGACTCAAGCCCTGCCTTAACCTCCGCTAAGGGGAACTGGATCGCCTGATTGCTGCCTATCGGCCTTCCGAAAACGCTCCTGCTCGATGCGTAATCCACCGCTCTCTGAAGCACGTAGTCGCCGCAGCCTAGGGAGATGGAGGCTGTTGAAATCCTCTCTGCGTTAAGCAGGGTTGCCAGCGCCTGCCATCCTCGGTCGATCTCTCCCAATAGGTTTGTCTCAGGAACCCACGTGTCCTCGAAGTAGACAACGTTGCTTGTGAGAGGCCTTAAAGCCATTCCGGGTATCTTCGAAGTCCTGACGCGGTTCTCCTTCACGTCGACGAGGAAGAGGCTTAACCCCTCGGACTTTCTTTTGACCGCATGCTTCGGCGTTGTCCTTGCCACAACCACCATGATGTCTGCCATGTGCGCAAGCGTTATCCATATCTTCTGACCGTTGAGATAAAATCCTCCATCTTTTTTTACGGCTGACGTTTGGATGTCGAAGGTGTTGACTCCGGCGTTGGGCTCGGTGTGGGCGAAGGAACAGATAAGCTTGCCCGAGGCGAGGAGCGGCAGATACTTGGCTTTCACTTCTTCCTTTCCGAACTTTTCAATCACAACACCGCCGAAGACAAGCGTGCGCATCAGAAGGTCTCCTGCAGGCAGGCCTCCGCCCGAGGATGCAACACTCATCATCGCGACCGACGCCTCCGACAAACCCATTCCAAGACCACCATAGCTTTCGGGAATGGTTATCGCAAGCAATCCCTGCTCAGCCAAGGCTCTCCAGTATTCTTCAGGAAACCTTCTCTCACTGTCCACCTTCCGCCAATACTCGGGTGGAAATTTTTTCATAAACTCAGAAACAGACCGTCTCAGCATCGTCATGCTTTCCGGCTCGTCAAAATCCATGCAACTCCTACGGTCTGTCTTAAAAATTAGCCTATCGTCGGCAACCGCAGCAGCCTCAAAAGTTTATATTAACCTTATCTTCATTATGTCGGCGTGCAGCATAAAATAGTTTTGGATGAAAACAGCTTGCCTAAAAGCTGGTACAACATCTTGCCAGACCTTCCGAAACCTCTTCCACCGCCGATAGACCCTTCAACCAGAACACCTGTCGACCCGAGGAAGCTGGAGAGAATTTTCCCAAAGGAGTTGATAAAGCAGGAGCTGAGCCCTGAGCGCTGGATACCCATACCCGAGGAAGTCAGGGACGTGCTGAGGCTGTGGAGGCCGACACCTCTTTACAGAGCTGTGCTGCTTGAGAAGGCTCTCAAAACACCTGCCAGAATATATTACAAGTATGAAGGTGTTTCGCCTCCGGGCTCCCACAAGCCAAACACAGCTGTCGCACAGGCATACTACAACATGAAGGAGGGTGTTGAAAGGCTGACGACGGAGACGGGCGCGGGCCAGTGGGGGAGCGCGCTTTCGTTCGCGACAAACATGTTCGGTATGAAGTGCACGGTTTACATGGTGCGTGCAAGCTATAATCAGAAGCCTGCTAGAAAGATGCTGATGCATTCATGGGGTGCTGAGGTTTATCCCAGCCCAAGCGACAGGACAAACTTTGGGAGGGCTATGTTGAGCAAGGACCCTAATCATCCGGGCAGCTTAGGCATAGCCATCAGCGAGGCTCTGGAAGACTGTGTTACGCACGACAACACACGATACAGCCTAGGAAGCGTGTTAAACCACGTCCTGATGCATCAGACGGTCCAAGGCCTTGAAGCGCTGGAGCAGCTGAAGCAGGTTGGTGACTATCCAGACGTAGTGGCTGGATGTGTTGGGGGCGGGAGCAGCTTCTCCGGGCTTTTCTGGCCTTTCTACTACGAGGTTGTGTCGAAGAAAGCTCCTAAGAAAGTTAAGTTTGTGGCCACAGAGCCGACGGCATGCCCCACCATGACTAAAGGCATCTATACATACGACTTCGGCGACACGGCGAAGATGACGCCGCTACTGCCCATGTACACGCTTGGCTCAGACTTTATTCCGCCGCCGATCCACGCCGGAGGACTGCGTTACCACGGAGACGCTCCCACGCTCTGCCTCCTGCTTCACGAGGGATGGATAGAGCCGCATGCCTACGACCAGGTATCGGTCTTCCAGGCAGCCGTCCAGTTCGCGAGAGCAGAAGGCTTCCTGCCGGGTCCAGAGCCGGCCCACACCATCAGGTACGTGATAGACGAGGCTTTGAGATGCAAACAGACCGGCGAGGAGAAGGTCATCCTCTTCAACCTTTGCGGACACGGTGCCTTCGACCTGCACGCCTACGAGGAGTTCTTCGAGGGAAAACTTCCTCCATGGTACTATCCCGAGGATGAGATAAAGAAGTCGATAGATAGGTTGAAGGAAGAGCTTAAATGGCTGCCGGAGGTCGAGAAGCAGTTTCTAGGGCTTTAACCACCTTCCTTTTCCCCCTCACCTGCATCTATTTTTTGAAAAACAGTGTTTGCGACTGTCAGCATCTTTCTGAGAGTGTTTTCAGGTATTCTTTTTCCGCCAACCTTGATTTTACGTAACTCCTCAACTGCGGTTGGGACGGCCGGGTCCAGTGCTGCAAAAACGTTGCGCAAAGTCCTGAAATGCGTCAGCAGCGATTTGGCCGTCTCATGTCCACATAACCCCTCTAAAACATAGAGGGCCTGTTCTTCGGGCTTCATGTCCTTACGTTTCAGCCTCAGCGGATACTCTCTAAACTCAGCAACCTCCCCCAGCGACTTGTTCTTCCAAACCAGGTACGTCATAGTCCCCTTTATGTCTGGTGTAGGGATTATCGGAACACACCATTCGTTTACAATCCTGTCCATCAACGCCAGAATAGAAACCTCTTTCCAGCCCCTCTTCCTATAAAGACCGAGGTAACCCTCCAAGATAATCATCTTCTCTCCTTCGAACTCTTTTAAAATGGCAAGCTGGTCCCAAAGCCTGCCCTTAAGGCTGTTGAGAAAATCCATGATCGTCTTTCTTTCGATGAGTGCGTTTTTTTCACGGCCGATAATAAGGTAGTCTCCGGCGGGAAGCGGTCGGACGGCAGCCTCCACAACCTTTTCAAGAGATTTAACAAGCCTGCTGTTTTCCGCAGCCTCGTTGCTGTCTATTACTATCATGCTTCCGCATACAAGGCTAGCGCGGATGATTATTATTTGTTTGGGCATTGATGATGGATAACACATAAATAATTGCCGGTGCAGACACATGGGTATGAGAGCAAAAAACTCTGCTGTTAGTCGCGTGGCTGTCGTTGCCATCGTTGTTGTCGTGATTGCAGCCGCAGCGGTAGGGGGGATGTTTTTAACAGGCGTTCTTACACCAACTCCGCAGAAGAGAGAGATCATAATAGGCCTCTCACTCCCCCTAACCAACCCGGTCGGAATTCATGCGAAGTATGCCGCCGAGATGGCCGTTGAAGAAATAAACTCAGCCGGCGGGGTGACTCTGAATGGAACAAAATACCAGCTAGTGTTGGTTGCTGAGGACACAAACGAGATGGACCCGTTGATACCCGTCGACCAGGGTGTGACGGCTTTTAAACGGCTCATAGAGCTTCACGGCGCCCACGTAATAGTAGGCGGCGTCAGAACAGACGTCGTGGTGGCTCAGTCTCAGCTCCTTTCACAGTACAAGATAGTTTTCCTCGACGTCGAGTCAAACCAGCGGATAGTGGAAGACCTTGTCCAAACCAACTACGAGAACTACAAGTACTACTTCCACTTCTTCGCCGGCGGCAGAAACTCGAGCGCCGGACCTTACATCGCAACTATCCCAGTAGCATTAAGAAACGCTGCGCAAAAGAACCCCAACTTCCCCGACGTCACGAAAGTCGCTCTTGTAGCTGAAAACGCTTTATGGACCGTTGGTTTAGCTGGAAGGCCGGCTGGCAACTCGACGTTCTTCGCAAGGTTGAAACAGCAAGGCTTCGACCTCGTCTTCGCCGAGCTCTATCCAACAACCCAGTCCGACTTCTCAAGCTATCTTGCACGCATCAAACAATCGGGTGCAGGGCTCATAATTCTTTTGTTCTCCGGTCCGCCTGGCGTGGCTTTCGTTAAACAATGGGCTGCTTATGACTGGTCGCCCGGTAAAAAACCGATAGTCTTCGGACCAGGTCTTCTAGGTGGTTTCTCATGGTTCTGGGACCAGACGGGTGGAGCTGCACTAGGCTCGATTTGGTGGCCCGCAACTGTTAAGGTTCCGGTAACCTCGAAAACTATTCCGTTCATAGAAAAGTTCACACAGCGTTACAAGGAAACGCCCAACACAGCCGCTTTCGACACCTACGACGCGATATACGTGCTGAAGGCCGCGCTTGAGAGGGCTAACACTTGGAAGGCTGACAGGCTTGTACCCGCCCTCGAGCAAACAGACTACGAAGGTGTAATTGGTAGAATACAGTTCTCGAGAAAGCTTCATGGACTCAACTTGGCAAACCCCAACCTCTACTGGTATTTCGGACAGTGGCAGAACGGAGAGCTTGTGCCTGTCTGGAGCCCCGACCAGCCTAATGAAGTACGCAACATGATACTGCCGTAAGATGGTTTCCGCCGAATCTCTGTCGGCCATACTCGTCTACGGCTTCATAACGAGCCTCGTCTACGCCCTCTACGCAGAGGGCTTCTCCCTTATTTTTGGAGTTGCACGCATGATTGACGCAGCCTACGGTCTTTGGTATGCTGCAGCAGCCTACATGGCTTACGCTCTAGTCACCATCTACAACGTTCCTGTAGCAGTCACCGCTGTCGCCACCATTTCCGCACTCTTTGCCGCAGGCTTCGTCTACTACTGGGGTGTCCTCAGAAGGGTTAAGGAGCATATTGAGATGATAATGACCACTTTCCTGCTAGCCCTTGTTATCCAAAACCTCATAGTCCTGTTTTTCACGAATTTTCCATGGTCAACGCCGGCGGTTTTCCCAGGCTCCACCCTTATCTTCGGCATCTCCGTTTTTAACCAGCAACTAGCAGCAGCCGTAGCTGCCTCAATCCTCCTTGTGGGTCTATGGATGCTCATATACAGGACGAAGGTGGGGCTGGCTATACGTTGTGTAGCCCAAGACATTGAGGCTGCGGTGTGTGTGGGAATAAAGCCGCAGAACGTCATGGCGCTTGTTCTTGGGCTTTCAACAGCTTTAGCTGGTTTAGCAAGCCTTCTCGTAACACCTCAAAGCACTATAACACCTACTATGGGATGGCCCATGCTCACCCTCGCCTTCGCGATAGTTGTGCTGGGAGGTCTCGGAGACTATCGTGGAACCCTCATAGCGGCTTTCGTGATAGGCTATGTGGAAATAGCCGTCCAAAACTTGGTCAGCCCTCTCTACGCTGGAGCCGCCTCCCTCATAGCCGTGCTGGTGACTCTATGGCTTAGACCACGTGGCATTTTCGGCAGAAGTGTTGAACATTGATGCGGAGAGAAAGGCTGACTTTATTGGGGTTGCTGGCCGTCTTCGCAGCGCTTGCATTTGTACCAACATTTTTCAACCTCAGGTTTATAATATTCATTCTCACCTTGACAAACATATTCGCTCTACTTGCAGTTAGCTGGAACCTTCTTTCAGGATATATGGGGCTTCTCAGCCTAGGCCATTCTTTCTTCTTCGCTGGCGGAGGCTATGCTGCGGCAATCGTAGCGTTAAACCTTGGAATACCTCCAATTGTCGCAATATTCGTCGGAGCCGTAATAATCACAGGCCTCAGCTGCTTGATAGGGCTGCCAAGCCTAAAGCTACGCGGGCATTTCTTCGCTCTAGTAACCCTAGTGATACCTGTGATAGCTTACCAGGTAACCAACGCCTTACCTCAGTTGGGAGGACACGACGGCATCTTCGGCATCCCACCCATATCAACAGACGCGAACGTTGTCTATCTCATCAGCCTCTCTTTTGTTTTTCTAGGGGTGATGGTTACCTACGTCGTTGTTAGAAGCAGGTTGGGCATAATTTTCTCATGCATAAAAGACGATGAAACTGCATCCATGGCATGTGGAATAGACGTGCCGAGATACAAGCTGTACTGTCTCGCCGTAAGCGTTTTCCTAGCAGGGCTTGCAGGAGGGTTCTACGCATTCCTTAACGGTGTCATAAGCCCGGCCACGTACGAGCTTGAGAAAGCAAGCCTTCCCCTCCTAATGACGCTTT
>JAWBJZ010000048.1:0-3019 GCA_038832005.1 Candidatus Caldarchaeum sp. | reverse complement strand
GAGGAAGGTCAACCCTGCTCGGCCCCGTTGTCGGAGCCTACATCATAGAAACAATAATAGAGTCGCTGAAGGTCGAGATACTGGTTAGGTCGAGGCTTTTGATATACTCGGCCCTTGCTCTGATGATTTTTATGCTGTTTCCAAGCGGCATTGTTGGCTACGTGAGGAGGAGGTTTTATGCCCATACTGAGGACTGAGGGGTTAACAAAAAGCTTCGGAGGCATAGTTGCTGTAAACAATGTTTCGATAACCATTGAAAAGGGGGAGATGGTGGGGATTATAGGACCCAACGGAGCAGGTAAAACAACGCTTTTCAACCTCATTTCGGGGATGGCGAAGACGTCACAAGCATGAAACCATACCATTTAAGCCAGAAAGGATTGGTCAGAACTTTTCAGATAGTCCGTCCGTTTAAATCGCTTACAGTATATCAAAACCTCGTCGCGCCAACAACAGTCAGAAGCGCTAAACCAGACCACGGCTTCATCGACAGGATCCTGGACACGCTGGGACTGTCCAACAAGAAAAACCTTCCAACAAACCTTCTCACACACGGCGAGCTCAAAATGCTTGAGGTAGCGAGAGGTCTCGCTTCAAAACCTATCCTGCTGCTGCTCGACGAGCCTTTCGGCGGGTTAACCGTGAACGAGATTGAGCGAGTCTCCGCCGTACTAAAAGAGTTCGTAGAAAACAAGGGAACGCTGGTGATAATAGAGCATAGGCTGCGTGAGCTGATGAAGGTCGTTGGACGAATAATAGTCATGGACCAGGGAAAGATAATTTTCGAAGGTCTTCCAGCGGATGTTCCCAAAAGCGAGGAGGTGGTTAAAGCTTATCTTGGAAGCTCAAAGGTGTTTGGAGTTGAGTGAGGTTCTCAGGGTTGAAGGGTTGACCGCAGGATACGGCTCTGTTCCAATCATCCATGATTTAAGCCTCGGTGTTAGAGGCAACGAAATAGTTGCTGTGATAGGCCCAAACGGAGCGGGTAAAACAACCTTGATGCGGGCCATCATGGGGATCGCGGACGTTATGGCAGGTAGGATAATCCTTGACGGTGAAGAGCTTACACATGTCCCAAGCCATGAAAGGGTTGTGAAAGGATTGGTCCTCGCACTAGAGAGGCGAAGGCTGTTCCCAGACATGACAGTTTACGAAAACGTAATGTCAGGAGCTTACAGGAGAAAAGACAAGGATGGGGTTAGGCAGGACTACAAGATGGTTTTAGAGCTTTTCCCCATCATAGAGCAGAGAAAGAAGCAGCTGGCTGGAACCCTGAGCGGAGGAGAGCAGCAGATGGTCGCCGTCGCAAGGGCTTTAATGGCAAGGCCCCGTGTACTGCTTCTTGACGAGCCTAGCGTTGGTCTGGCGCCACTGGCTAGAAAAATCGTTTTTGATAAAATCAGGGAAATAAGGGAAAGGCAGGGCATCTCCATACTTGTTGTAGAGCAGGATGCGGCATTGGCCCTGCAGCATGCCGACCGTGCCTACGTCCTTGAACAGGGGAAGATAAAGCTGACCGGAACGGGATCAGACCTGCTCAACTCGCCCGAAGTCAAAAAAAGCTACATAGGCCTCTAGATGTTTAACTCCGTCCTGAGCCTCTCCACTGTTTTCTCAGCCTGTTCGTAGGTTTTCTCATAATCAAGCCCAACTACCTTCCTGTTTGCGACGACCACCCGTCCATCCACTATTACGGTATCAACCGTGTCGCCTGTAGCCGAGAAAACTAGAGAGTTTAAGATGTTTGCTGTAGGTGTGAACGCCGGCCTCCGCATGTCCAGCAGGACGATGTCCGCTTTTCTACCCTTCTCAAGAGAGCCTGTCAAGTTTTCCAACCCTACTACCGAGGCAGCCGTCGTTGTGACGGACTTTAAAGCGTCAACCGCGGAGACTGCCTTCGCATCCATACGGGAATCTCTGAAAAGGCCTGCGAAAAGGGATGAGAGCCTTAGCATGTCGGTGTGATGGGTTGATGGGGCGCCATCGGCTCCCAGCCCAACCCTTACACCTTTTCTCAACATCTCAGGGTATTTACCTCTAACAGCCAACCCCTTCCCCTTGATGAGAGAGGACATGGGGCAGCAGACAGCTGCAGCGCCGCTACCCGCCACCAGCTCCACATCCCTCTCAGTTAGATGTATCGCATGCAACAGGTTCGTATCATGGTTGAGAAGTTTTTTGCCCGCAAGATATTCGACTGGAGTCATTCCTCTTATTTTGATTGATTTCTCGAAATCCTCTAAAAAGGATGCGGTGTGGATGTATGTTTTCAACCTTTTCTCCCGAGCCCAGTGGAAAACCTCCTCAAGCAGTTTTTCGCTGCATGTTTCTATGCTGATAGGCGCTGCGCAAACCCTGACCAGACCGTTCATCTTTCCGTCAAACTCTTGGAAAAGCTTCTTCAGCTCCGTCAAGGCTTGGTCCGTTGTTTTCTTTATTGTTTCCGAAACATCCCAGCACCATGTTGTTACGTAGCATCTGAGCGGGATTGTCTCAAGTGCTTTCAGCGTTGTCGAAGGGTATAGAAGCCCGCCGTCGGCGAACGTCGTAACACCGTTGAGAGACATGCTGTAGAGAGCTAAGGTGAAGGCGAGTTTCTCATCTTCGGGTTTGAGTAATTGATGGTATGGTAGACAGTATCTGCTGAACCATTCAACCTCCCCCAACCCGTCGGGAAAAAGCGTCTGCGCCAGCTGCTCCCTCGAATGATAATGACAGTTAGCCAAGCCTGGTACTACAACCTTCCACCTGTCGCCCAGAACCTCACAGCCCCTATACTTTTTCTTCAAATCCTCGTATTCTCCCACATCTACTATCCTATCCTCGTCAACCACAACACCTCCATCCCTCAAAACCGTCAGCCTATCATCCATCGTAACAACATAGCCACCCCTAACAAGAAACATACACAATAACGTTAGCCCATGCAAAAATATGTTATGCGTTATTGTTTCGACAGCAAAAATCATGGTGCCGCGTCCTTTGGGTGGATGCGTTTTCGCCTGGACGGCGTGCCTTA
>JAWBJZ010000047.1:0-12586 GCA_038832005.1 Candidatus Caldarchaeum sp. | reverse complement strand
CCGCCCACCCACCCTGATGTTAAAGGGCTGTCTCCATGGAGTGAACACCTCCTTATCAGTATGCCTGAGCTTCAGGAAGGTCGGAGCGAGGATGACGTAGCTTAGCATGGCGGAGAATGCATAAACGCTCGCCAGCAACGGTACGTCGCCGAGAAAAGACAAAACAACCCCAACCGCTCCGAATAAGACGATGGTTCTGACGGGCGTCCTGAAACGGGGGTGGATGACACGAAGCCATCCGGGCAGAAGCCTGAACTTCCCCATGCTGGCAGTCAGACGTGAGACACCAACCAACCCCGTGTTCGAGCTGGAGTAGCACAGTATGAACGCTGCAAACCCGACGAGAGGGGTGAGATATTCGCCAACTATGGGAAAAACCGACACGAGCGCGTAAACAGGGCTATCGTAAGCCGCAGCCATCTGCTCCCACCTCATAGAGCCGACGGCAAGAACGGGAAACAGTATCGCCGACACGGCGACCACGAGCACAACCATTTTGGCAGCCCTCGGAATCGAGAAATGCGGCCTCCGCGTCTCCTCAGCAGCCTGGGCAATGGATTCGATTCCGACGAACGAAGCCATCGCAAGCGTGACGGAGTACAGGAAGTTGTTGACGTTCAAAGGAACCGCAGGTATGTAAGATACATCTTTATGGATGACGTAGCTGCCTATCACGGACACTTGGCTCAAAAACAGAGACCAGTCGAACTTGAGGAGAAACCCTGCCCCCAAAATTAGCGCTTCTATAAACAAGCCCACGAATACGAGAGCTGCGACGACCATGGCGGAATACTTGATGCCGACGATGTTCAAAATAACCAACAGCAGGGCCAGCAGCCCCGCCAACAGACCCAAAGAAGGTATCACAACCCCGTTCAGCTGCAAGTCTGAAAAAAAGAGGGCGGGGAAAAGCTGGCGCAGATAACCTGCTGCCGCGACGGCGAAAAGAGACATACAAAGAATATAGGCCAGCAGCATCGACCAGCCCGCCAAAAACCCAATCAAAGTGTTGAAAGCCCTCATGGAATAGACGTGAACCCCGCCGGCGTAAGGATAGGTGGGAGCCAGCTCAGCGTATATCAAGCCCACTATGGCGTACAGAAACGCCGCAACCATGAAAGAGATGGGGGCGGCGCCGCCGGCAAACATCGTTATAACGCCGAGGGCTATGAAAATGTTGGGGCCAACGTCGCCATAGCCCAGAGCGAAAGACCCGAACCACCCCACCTCTCTCCGGTAACCCACCTCTTGCTTCGAAGCCCTCAACCCGAGCCACTCGGTTCGTCTTTCTTACCCGCGCAACCTGAATATAAAGCAGATAAGGGACTCGAAGAAAAGCCTTAATTCAGCCTTTTTAACGAAGCGGAGGCCGAGTTGGGAAGCGCGGGTAAGAAGCCTGTCCACGTCGGACAGGCTTGAAACAACAATCGCCACATAGCAACCAAACTTCAAGGCCTCGGAACTTTCTTCGACTATCTCAACGGCGGTCTCCACGCCGGAAGGGCCTCCGTGTACAGATGGGTCGTAAAACTCCGCGTCGTTGGGGAGGTAGGGCGGGTTTGCGGCGACAAGGTCAACACAGCGTGGTCTGAAGGGCAGGTTCAAGCCGTTGATGAGGTGGACGGCGCCGTAGCGGTCGTGCAGGCGTTCCCTGGCCTTCTCGACGGCGTCAGCGTCAACGTCCGTGCCAACAGCTTCAAACCCATGTTCAACCAAGACACGGAGAACGTAGCCGGTGGAGCATCCAACCTCAGCCGCCAGGCCTTTCACAGGAATCTGCTTAACTGCGTCTTCGAGGAGAAACGTGTCTTCTGCAGGCTCATAAGGACCTCTCATGGATAGATTCGGGTGGGCGTCCTCGGAAACATGGCGGCTGACCTTATGTTCTTCAGCCCCAGAAGCCATTGGACAAGCCTCTCCAGCCCCAGCCCAAAACCGCAGTGAGGTACGGAGCCGTACTTCCTCAAGTCAAGATACCACCGATAGTCCTCTGGGTTCAACCCTTCCTCTTTTATCCTGCTTAAGAGCTCGTCATGGTCGTGGATCCTCTGCCCACCACCGACGATCTCGCCGTAGCCGGCGGGAGCCAGCAGGTCCGCGGATAGGGTGAGGCCGGGGGTTGATGGGTCTAGTTTATGGTAGAACGCTTTGGCCTGCTTGGGGAAATGGGTCAGGAAAAAGGGGGTTTCAAACTCCATCGTCAACACTCTTTCCTCGTCGGCGCCGAGGTCGCTTCCCCAAGCCACGGACACCCCACGCCTCTCAAGAATCTCCAAAGCCTCCGAGTAGCGCACTCTCTGATATGGTGGCTCCAGCTTCGAGACGTCAACTTTGCGGTCGAGAACTCTCAGCTCGTTGGCCGACCTGCGCACCGCCTCCGTCGAAGCCTCGCCGACAAGCCTCTCTACAACCTTCAATAACTCCTCCAACCCGGCGTGGGCCATCTCAGCCTCTACATGCCAGAACTCCGTCAAATGCCTGCGGGTTTTACTCTTCTCAGCTCTGAAGCTGGGCTGGACGCTGTAAACCTTCTCCAACGCGTATATGGCGGCTTCCTGGTAGAACTGAACGCTCTGAGTGAGGAAAACCTTTTTCCCGAAATAGTCAACGTTGAACAGTGTGGCCCCGCCTTCGACAGCCGCCGTTATAAACGTTGGGCAGTGAACCTCCACAAATCCCTCCCTGTCGAACCACTCTCTCAAGCATTTTACAAGCGTGGCTCTAAACCTTAGGACGGCGGTGGCCTTAGGGCTTCTTACCGCCAAATGTCTGTTGAGGCTTAGGAACTTCGGCCCAACGCCTTTTTTGACAGGAAACTCCGCTACAGAGGGTGAAATAACTTCTATATCCGTCCCGCTTACCTCCACTCCTCCGGGAGCCCTTTCATCATGCCTAACAAGACCAACAACCTTGAGAGCCGACTCCCTTCCCGCAGACGCGGCTTTTGCAAACCCTTGCTCGGGGAGGCTAGACACCCTAACCGTAACCTGTACGACCCCAGTCGAGTCCCTTAAGTCGAGGAAAAGTAGCTTTCCGTGGACCCTTCTAGACCTCAGCCACCCTATTAGCTCAACCTTGGTGCCGTCCTGTAGACGTCCGACCTCTGCGGCGTGAACCCTCAACCCACGTAACCGACATTGGACCCATATATAGAGGCTACATTATAGGTGTTCCGGCTTTAACTTCTTTTTCAGGTATTACTGGGACGACGTTGTCCTCGTCCTCGACGGCGGTCAAAAGCATGGCTTCAGACAACTCGCCTCTGACCTTTTTAGCCTCAAGGTTTGTCACAAAGATGAAAGACCTTCCTACGAAATGCTCCGGTGGGTAGAGATGGGCTAAACCTGTTATGACCTGTTTGCTAACGTCTCCGAAGCCCACCTGCAGCCTCAGAAGCCTTTCCGAGCCTTTGACTCTCTCAGCCTTAAGGACTTTGCCAACCCTCAGCTCAACCCGTTTAAACTCAGACAACGTAATCATGGCCGAAGGACCTGGAAAGCTGCTAAAAATAGTTATGCACAGGATTTTCCATAATTTTTTCAGAAAAATTTTTTATCTCCCCGATAGATATTATCGTCGAGAAACAAATGGCGAAGAAGAAAGCTACAAAGAAGAAGCCAGCTAAGAAGGCTAAAAAAGCCAAAAAACCCGCCGCTCCACCTGCTCCGCCTGAGGCTGGGGCTCAGCCATCAGCTTAAGCATCCCAAAAACCTTCTATATTTTATTCCTCTTCAACCCACTCCCAGAAACGGCGTTTTCTCGGCTGAACAGGCACGGGTTTGGCTGTGATGGATTCCACCAGCGATGCCGATAAGACTGAGAATGATATTGGTATTATGTATATAAAAGCGAAGTCGAGCGGGCCATCTAGCAGGATTGCTTGAGCCACCCTCGACAAGAAAACTTCCCATCTGACCGCTCCCGGGAGCCTGGGGTGAACGTATATGGACAGCCCTAGGACAAGCAGGTAGACGATGGCGGGGGTTAGCAGGGCAGGAGGTATAGCACTTTTAGCTTTGCGCGACAGCAATCCTATGACGGCTCCCCCTAAACACCAAGCTACGAGAGGTCCTAATCCAAGTCTTAAACCATCCCCCCATGGAGCAACTATGGTCTGGCTTCCGAGGGCCGAGGAAAGAGGTGTTAGGAGTGTGGACAGCGAGGAAAGGGTTAACGTGAGAACCGACAATTGAAGAGTAACCGGTGGAAGACCGTTATGTAAAGGGGTGGTCATCAACAGCCCTGCGAGAATTAGGGAGGAAATCCCCGCAAGGAACGCCAATCCTTTCATAGCCCTTCGGCGCAAATCTTTGTCTAAAAAGGTTTTTAGCCTTGGAAGCCGGCAAATTTCACGGATATCGTCTCGGATGTTGGCGCGTTAATACTTTCGACGTGTCAAGAAAGCCTCCTCTACCTTTGAGAGCGTGTCAGCCTCGCTGGGTTCCTTGTCGTCTCTTATGCGTTTTACGCGTGCAAACCTCAAAGCGTATCCGCTGCTGTAGTGAGGGCTTTTCTGAACCTCGTTGTACTCTACTTCGAGGACTATCCTTGGCTCGACAACAACACCCCATCCTGTTTGCTGCTTCGTAATCCGTAACAGCATCTCCGTCATTTTCCTAAACTCGTCGTCGGTGAGGCCTTTAAACGTCTTGCCGACTGGGACGAACTCGCCGGTACGCTCGTCCCTGACCGCCAGATGATAGTTGCTCAGCCACCCCCGCCGTCTTCCATGCCCCCACTCCGCGGCGACGACAACCACGTCAAGCGTGTAAGCTTGCTTGAGCTTAAGCCAGTAACGCCCTATTCTGCCAGGCACGTAGGGGCTGTTGGGAGACTTGGCCATCAACCCTTCAAAGCCTTCGGAAACCCATGTCATAAAACACTCCTCGACCTTATGCGGGTTATCCGCCTCCACCATGGGGTTTACCAACATTTCGGGAAGACAACGGTTTAACGTCTCGCGCCTTTGTCTTAGCGTATTATCGCAAAGATTTCGTCCGTTGACGTAGAGGATGTCGAAAAACTTCGCTTGAAGCTTGAACTCGGCCAAAGCTGTTTCCACATCCTTCTCCCTGCCGACCCTGCTCATCGTGGTCTGGAACGGCAGTGGTCTTCCGTTTTCGCCGACGCAGTAGGCTTCGCCGTCCAGTATGGCTTCCTCCGCATCTATTTCAGCCGCCAGATTTTCTAAATCGGGTAGGGAGCTGGTCAAGTCTTTAAGGCCTCTTGAGTAGACTTTGATAGTTCCTTCTTTCTTGTGAACTTGCACCCTCACTCCGTCGATTTTCGGCTCGCACATTACAGGCGTTCCTAAAACCTTCACCACCTCCTCGGAGGTGTAAGCGTGGTCGGCGAGCATGGGTTTCACCGGACGTAGGATGGTTATTCCCACAGAGTCCAGCCCGTCGGACAGAGCCGCTTTGGTCAGCTCGCCGAGGTCGCCCATAAACATGTCAGCCATCTTAACTGTTTCTAAGGGCTTTCCCGCAACCCTTGCTAAGGATTCGAGAAGTAGTCCTACGCTCAGCCCGTGGCGTGTCTCGCCAGAGATTATGCGTACCAGCCATTTCCTCTCCGGCTCGCTGGCTCTCGAGAATAAACCTGCCAGAAGACTGACTCGGGTTTTATACGACCCTTGTCCAGATAGCTTCTCCATCTTGCGGAGCGTTTCATACACTTCTGCGATCGTCAGCCTCTCCGAGACCGTGAGCGAGCTCTGCCTCCCCTCTAAAGATTTATACAGAGTTGAAGGCCCTACGTTAAGCCCCAGCCTCCTAACGCCTGACGAGAAGCCGACCAGCAGATACGCCGCGGCAGCGGCTTCCTGCAAACTGCCCGACTTGAACCGTTGGAAAAACTCAGCGGTAAGACGGATTTTATCGTTTTTGCCCGATGTTCTCTCAAGGTTCTCGCAAAGCTCTACGAGGGCCGTGAACGCTTCAGGCATGCTATTCTATCTTCACCCTGACGCCTTTTGGCGAGGCGAACGGAGCCTTTATCATTAGCAAGCCTGCTTCATACCTAGCTTCGACCTTCGAGGTGTCTACGGGGCGTGGAAGCTGGACAGACCTTCTGAAGCCTTTGCCGTACCTGAAGGGATAAATCCTCAACATTTCGGGATAAGGAGGCGTCATGTACTCAGCTGTAACCGTTATGGTTGACTCGTCGGCGTTGACCTCAATCTTCTGCTTGTCGCATCCCGGCATCTCCATGACGACATACACGTATCCTTCGTGGGCTGTGATGTCTACGCGCGGCCGCCTGTAATCTCCAGCCAAAGGCTCAAGAAAGCCCGAGGAATACTCCAGCGCCTCCCTGACCCTCTCCTCGACCTCACGGCCTAGTCTGTTGAAAAACTCGTCCCACCTAGGCCAGTCGCTCATGTTTGTCTGTGTTCTCTAGGAAGATATAAAAATAAACCGGAGTTTGGTTGTTTGGCTTGACGAGATGTGCTGTCTGCGGGGTTGACGAGCTTCTCCCCTTTAGATGCAGGTATTGTGGAAGGAATTTTTGCTCGCAGCACAGGCTTCCGGAGAACCATGGATGCGATGCTGTCGCGCTGCCGAGCCCTGCTGAAATCAGGTCAAGGGAATCGAAGGTCCTCAAATCGGAGCCCAAGGTCGTCAGGAGACGTTCCGCATGGACGTCTTCGGAGGCGTTGCACCTAGCTGTGGCCTCTGCAGCCGTGTGTCTGGCTGGCATCGGTTTTACAGGCGGGTTCCTCAGCTTTCAGCTCATGTCATGGATGTTGTTGCTAGGCTTCGTCGCATCCTTCGTAGGACATGAGCTGGCCCACAAGCTGACGGCGGTGAGGAAGGGGTTGTGGGCGAGGTTTAGAATCTTTCCCGCAGGCCTGCTAGCCACCATAATCACAGCCGTCCTACCTGTTCCATTCAAGGTGATTATGCCCGGGGCCGTCGAAATATATGGACGACAGAGCTTGAGGGATTACGGCCAAATAGCTCTCGCGGGGCCTTTGTTCAACATCGTGCTCTGCTTACTGTTGTTTATAACCGGCAGGGTCACGTCTTTAGGGGTTCTGCATGCCGTGGCGTCAGTCAACGCTTTCCTAGCTTTCTTCAACCTCCTGCCCATCCCGCCGCTGGATGGTGAAAAGGTTTTCTCATCGAGCAAGGTTGTCTGGGCTGTGCTGTTCGCGGCATCGATTGCTGTTCTCCTGGTTCTCCAGCTTTAACACACCAGCTCGATGGTTCAGAAGCTAGAAGCACAAACATATTTCACTTCTTGTTTCATCTAGAGCTGTGCCGGCGTGCGCAGTTTCCGCCCGCTCAAAAGCATAACAATCACGGCGTTTATGTTGAACAAAACTACGTGAATTTTTCCAGCGTCAGCAGCCATGGGTCTCAAGCTCTTTTTCGACTGAAGGCTTCGAAGGTTTTCCGAGATTTAAATTCTGCTTGATCGGATGGATTACGGTAAAAATGACGTCGAAGCAATCCCAGAAAACTCGTTCGGAACGGACTCGAATATACAGGTATAGGGTTACTGTTTTGGAGGAGCCTCCTCAGACGTTGGACGGGTTTAAGATCTTCGGCATAGAGGTTAAGCTTGGGAAGGGAAGGCATGTGGATTTTCCGCCAGAGGCTCGCGTGCTCGACGTGGAGACCACGCAAGAACCCCTTCCCATGGATGTTGAGGTTAACGCAAAGTACCAGAGAGTTGAGAACAGGACGATGATAGTGAGGAGAAGGTCTCTGTTGTTTAAGATGGAGCGTTTGGGGAACTTCATCCAGAAGCCGTTTTAATCTCGGCTACGCCCCCATAGCTTTCCATCACCGCTTTACAAGCTTGCAAAACCTGTGAAACAAGTTCGGAAGCTCTCTCCTTCGAAGACGCTTTCACGTGAAGTGAGTAAACAGGGGCTCCTACTGTCCTTATCTCAACATGCTCTCCGCTGCCTGCCACCTGCTCTGCCTTCTCAGCCGCTTTCCTGATCGCCTCAACTCCTTTCGGCCCGTCGCATCGGAGAATGACGTTAACCTTAACCTCGAATTCTCTCACCTTAATCTCCTGCTCAACAGCCTTTCTCAACGCATCCGCCTCCGCCTCGCTCAAGCCTTGGAACAAGGTCATGGCCGGCTCGCCCATCGCAACTTTCTCAAACAGATCGTAAAGCTGTATAGGGTTTGATGATGTTGAAAACAGATTGTCCACAGCCTTCCGCCCGACAGCGTCTTCCACAACCTTAAGCACTTTAGAAACTTTGGCTCTTTTCTTAACTTCCAACAGCTTGTCTATCCTTTCTTTCTGCGATACACGGCGCATCGAGAGGTCGACTTGAAGTGTCTGTGGGTTGACGCGTATTACCTTGAAAACATTTCTCTGCCCCTCTTTGAGGTGTTCGCGTATGTTTCTGACCCATTTCAGCGACACCTCGGACACGTGGACAAAGCCCTCGTATCCCGGATACTCGTCCACTTCGACGTAGGCCCCGTAATCCCTTACGTCGGTTATTCTACCTACGACGAGCTCTCCCAGCTCGGGAGCCTTACTCAAGCACCCTCTCCTTTTTAGCGATTATTACGGCTTTGCCGCCCGATGGCTTGCAGAGAACCGTTCCACACACGTTACATCTAACCTCTATTTTCGCCGAATCAAACACAATTTGCTTGTTTCCGCACTCGTTGCATACTACTTGAATGAACCTCGACCGCGGTCTAGGTATCAGGCTCTCCCAAACCTCAGACATGCGCTACCTCACCAACTCAAGTTTCTTAAGCCTGATGCCCTCCCTCATCACAGACCTGCCGCATGCGCTGCACTTTAGCACCAGCGTTTTCTTGTCGGTTGTCTTAGATTTCTTTCTCTGGATGGGGTATTTTTGACCGCCGTATCCTTTGAGCTCCCGAGCATGTCTTCGGGCTCCCAGCGCCAGGCTCCGCTCCTTCCCTTTCTTGTACAACACGACAGAATGCTCTGTGTGGCTGTTGCATTTCGGGCAGTAGGTTTGAATCTTGGCCGGGACTTTCATTCTCCTGCGATGTAGTATGACAGCATGATTTAAACCGTTTGAAACATCTTTAAACGCCCCCTTACTCAGTAAACCCTGTGTCAGAAGTTAAAATGGTTAGGGAGATAATGACGGAGGACGTGGTCACGGTTTCGTCAGAAGACAGCGTTTACAACGCAGCAAGACTGATGGCTGACATGGGAGTTGGCTCCTGCGTCGTCATCAAAAACGAGAAGCCTGTGGGGATAGTGACCGAGAGGGATGTTGTGAGAAAGGTTGTGGCTGCAGGCCTGTCGCCGAAAAGGACCACCGTTGAAAAGGTTATGTCGAGTCCGCTGATAGTCGTAGGCGAAAACACGTCAGTCGCTGAGGCGGCGGCCATCATGGCGAAACACCGTGTCAGAAGGCTTGTAGTCGTCAGGGACGAACATCTGGCAGGAGTCGTCAGCGTAACCGACTTGGTGAGAGTGGCCGGCGAGGTCGGTTTTAAAACAATAATACCAGCCCTGCTTCGAGGCTAGTCGGCGACCAGTACCTTCAAGTCCTCTATCCCTTCCGCGAAAAATGTCCTGAATCTCTCCACGATGTTATCTCTTGAGCTGGTGAGCCTGCCGACAACAACCACATCAACGTCGCCGTAAACTTCGTCAACGTTTTCCACATCATCCCAGGCCGCGAGCTCTCTGAGGATTTTTTCAACGTCATATTGAGGGTTGAGCTTGGCCAGCAGGTAAACCCTCTCATGCTTCATATATCTTTCCACCACATCCGGGGAGACATCGACATCCAGCATGGATTTCAGAACGTCCCTCAAGTCCGAGTATCTAAGGCCGTTTTTTCTCTCCCTCGCCCTCTGAGCCAACGTTTCTGTGGCTGCTCTCACGCGCGGGTCTCCCGGGTCGAGCCCCGTGAGCATGGCCACGAGCCTGTGGCTCGTGTAAACGCCGATGTGGAAAACCGGGTTTCCGAAGTCCAATTCAAGCTTTTTCTTCGGCATATATCCCTCAGGCTTCTCGACCGCCATGGCTTGATGGACGCCAGCCCTCAACGTCTTCGCCTCGTCGGATAGAGGATGGCGCCACGGCAGTCGGAGTCCAGCAATCTTTCCGAAGAAGCTGTAAAGGCTTCTTACCTTGCTCCTGTCTACTCCCAGATGGATGTTATGTATGTCTTCGAGTGTGGCAACGACCTCGTAAAGGTCTGCTATGCCGTTCCTGTCACCTACCCCCATCAAGGTTACGTGAGCCTCGGCAACACCTTCGAGGATGGCTTCGACCGTGTTGGGCGACGCCATGCCGTAGTCGTTGTGGAAATGCGCTGCCAGAGGCGTTGAAGTGGACTGCCGAAGGCTTCGGATGAACTGTGAAGATGTGCGGGGAGAGAGAAGTCCTGCGGTGTCGGGGACGCTGACAAGGCTCGCGCCAGCCTCAGCCAGCTTCTCTATAACCGACACAAGCGTCTGAAACTCTCCGTCGACGAAGAACCTTGACGCATCCTCCACAGTCGCGCGAACGTAGCGGAAGCCGTAGCTCCCGGCCAGCGAAACGGCTTCCACCAGCCTTTCAACAGCCTCCTCAAGGCTCATCCCGTGAAGCTTGTGGACGCGATGGAGCTTGGTCGGCGAGATGTAGACGGCCACTCCGTATGCATCGTACTTTGCAGCTGCTTCAACGTCTTGCTTCAACGCTCTACCGTGAAGAACCGTCTCCTGCCCGCAGTCTTTCGCGGCTTTTAAGACAGGCTCGACGTCTTCCCTCGTCGTCCTTGGAGGATAGTCGACCGTGAGCTCGATTCGTTTCAAGCCTGCGTCCGCCAGCCTTCTCACGAGCTCAACCTTGGCGCCTGTTTTCAGCACTCTGAACAGCTCACCCTCCCTAAGCGTCGTATCCAGCAGGGTTGTTGTCATCACCGCCTAACACCTGCTAGAGGCGTTTGGAATCGTATTTATTTTTATAACTCTACACCCTCTTGTGGAGCTTTTAGGCAGTTTTCGTATTTTCATGACGGTTTTCGTAAACCGCCATCCTGCTCCTAATCTCCTCCCGAATCCTCTGGCAGAGCTCTTCATCTTGCCTCAGCAGGTCGTCTAATGCCTGGAACATACGTGTGGACTGCTCTCCTAGGCTGTGCTCAATACGCTCCGCTTCTATCTCCGCCGTCATCTGGTCCATGCCGAGGGTTTGAAGAAGCCTCGAGACGGTGTCATGACGGCGTTTAAGCCGTTGAACCATCATCAACCCCTCTTCAGTAAGCTCCAGCAGCCTATAACGCTCATACCTGATGTAACCTTTTTCGCCCAGTCTAAAGAGCACCTTCTTAACAGTGCTTGGAGCGACGTTTAGAGCTCTGGCGATGTCGACCGGCCTGACCCTTCCTCCACGCTGCAAGAAGATCTCGTAAACAGCCTCGAGATAGTCCTCAGCAAGCTTTACCGTACCCTTCTCCCTTTTATGGGCTTTCATAAGAGCCTCCATGCGGCAGGAGTTTGACGTCAACGGAAAACAGAGATTGCAGCTTATTTATTAACCAGTAACCGTCGGCTCAACGGTTCCCTTCGGTAGCGCACGCCGGGGGTGGGATTTGAACCCACGCGGCCCATTAAGGCCACAGGCTCTCCAGGCCTGCCCTATACCTGGCTTAGGGACCCCGGCACCATTTCGTAAAAGTTCAATCTCAGGCTATATGCTTTCCTCTGTCTTGATGTGTTGGCTATGAGACGCGTTGAAGCCCTCCTTTCCAGACTGGTGGGTAGGTTGACCTTGGCATCACAACCCTTGTCACATCCACGGCAACCCCCTCGGATGCGTTGACCATCTCCTCGCTGTCCATAGCAGCCACGCCGAACCCAACCAGCTCGCCTTTCAAGGTGAGCACGGCTACAAAATCACCCTTCGCCACACCTGTCTCAAGCTTGCTAACCCCCGCAGCCATCAAGTCCGCTCCATGACATACCGCGTCGACAGCCGTGTCCAAAATGTACACCTTTGGAACATGCTTGACACATTCCTCAACTGGTTGGATGAGGTTTTTCAAGGTATCTTCACGGCCCGTTTCCTTGTAATCGGTCCATGCCTCGTACAGCTCAAGCAAGGTATGCGACGTATCCTCGGTAAAGGGCCCTGCACGAGTTCTCCTAAGCTCCTCCATATGCGCGCCGACGCCGAGGTATTCGCCGATGTCGTGGCAAAGCTTCCTTATGTAAGTCCCGCCGGAACAGCCGACCTTAAACAAAACCATACGCCCTTCCCTCTCCAACAACTCAACATAGTAAACCGTCCTGACGCGGGGCTTTCTCGCGACGGCTGCTCTCACGGGAGGGACCTGGTATATCTCTCCTGTGAAAAAGCCAAATGCGTCAGCCAAGCCATCGTCGGAAACATCGCCGTGGAGCTCCATCAAACAAACATATTCTTTCCCGCTGTGCATCAAAGCCGCCGCCGCCTTCGTGCCTTCTCCAAGCATCAGCGGTAGGACGCCGGAGACAGCGGGATTTCCCCGAATGTTTCTAGGGTCCCGCCGTGTCCAGCATGGTTTATCCCCAGAATTTTTTTCACCATGTAAGCTACTTCATGGCTTGTCGGCCCCCTCTGCTTGTCCAAGTTAATCACGCCGAGC
>JAWBJZ010000046.1:0-12783 GCA_038832005.1 Candidatus Caldarchaeum sp. | reverse complement strand
GATGGCTTTCGTAATCATCTCACGGTATATCCTGTCTTTGAGGCTTCCCGAAGGGTTGTAGGACTCGAGCTTGGCATAGATTTCAGCCTGCACGCCTGCTTGCCGCGGTATCTTGGAGAGTTTGATGAGCGGTGTGTTGCCTATAACGTCGAGAATGTCTTCCGCAACCTTCATCTTTTTCTTCCCATCACCATGGACATGACCGCTTTCTGGACGTGGAGCCTGTTCTCAGCTTGCTGGAAGTAAAGCGAGTAGCTTGGGTTGTCGATAACCTCGTCCACCACTTCCTGACCTCTGTCAGCCGGGCCGCAGTGCATGTATTTCCCCTTGTTCGTCAAATCCATGAGCTCCGGCGTGCATATCCAGCCCTTGAACTCATCCTGATATTTCGTCGCCCCCTCTTTGTCGACGGTGCTGTTGTATGGTGGGAAGAATTTTTTCGGAGACCATGCTTTAGGATACACGAAGTCGGCTCCCTCAAACGCTTCCTTCATATTGTTTGTGACCGTGAAGGAGCCGCCATACTCCTCGACGTTCTTCCTGCACGCCTCTAAGACATGGTCTTCAAGCTCGAAGCCAGGTGGGTGGGCGAGCACGACATCCATGCCGAACTGTGTTCCTATCAGGATGCAGCTCTGCGGGACGGCGAGAGGCTTCAACCCACCCGAATACGCGTAGGAGACGACAAACTTCTTTCCACGAGGCTTGGGGGCGACATCCGTTATTGCCATAATGTCTGCGAGAGCCTGAAACGGATGGTAGATGTCATCCTCCATGTTCAAGACTGGAATTGAGCTCCATTTGGCGAATTCTTGGATGACACGATGGCCTCTCCCTATATGCCATTTAGCGGCGTCGCCGTAAATTCTGACGGCTATCGCGTCGCCGTAAGTGCTGAGAACACGTGCAACGTCGGCGATGGACTCGGTCTGGTAAGGTATCATGTCTTCGGGAAGAGTTGGAGTGTATACGTCTGACGGGCTCAGGAAGTGGGCGTGGCCGCCGAGCTGGTAGATGCCTGCCTCGAAGGAGTTGCGCGTCCGCAGAGACCTGTTGTAGAAGAGCATGAACAATGTCTGGCCTTTGAGAAAATCGGTGGGCTTCTTTGCCCTAAACCTCTCCCGCAAATCTCTCGCAGCCTTCAGTATGTTCGTTATCTGTTGTTGGGTGAAGTCATTTGTGTTCAGAAAATCCTTGCCCTGGAGAGCACCTACGTAAGCGGGTTTTCCAGCAGCTTTACGCTTCACCATGCTCGCACGATGTTAGGAGGTGGATTTTAAGGTTGTTATCCGATGAAATGCATAAGCACAGCCCAGAGGAAGAACCCTGATGCGTGGAGCATGCCGGTGAACGTCGCGACTTGGATGTTTGACGCTAAAGCTGGAATCATAAGATATGTGTTGCCGTAGGTTTGTCGCACTGCTTTGACGGTTTTGTAAGCCATGGGTATGGTGAGCAGCGCTAGGAGAACCGTCGGCGGAGCAAAGCCAAGCAAAACTGACAAAACCACAACGGCGTAAGAGGCTGCCAGCAACAGCTTGTACAGCGGGATAACCTGGCGCTCGTTGAGCTTGGTTATGAGCGTTCTCTTGCCAGCGGCGGCATCATAAGGCGCGTCCGGTATCTCGTTGACATAAAGTATAAGCAAAATCAGTACGCCTATCGGGATTGATGCAAGTAGCGCCTGTACGCTGAAGGTTTGAGCTTGAACATAATGGCTTCCTAGAACGATGATAGGGCCGAAGCCTATTCCGACAGCTATCTCACCCAGACCCCTGTAAGCCAGCTTGACAGGCGGAGCGGTGTACGCTACGCTTATCAAAACGCCCGCCGTCATTATCGAGAGAATGGGGATCAGCCCTCGAAGCACGGCGAGGTAGATGCCTATGGCGATGCCCAGCGCGTAGAACAGCGTGGCTATGGAGGCCACTTGTCTCGGCGTCATCAGACCGTAGAGGATTATGCGTGAGCCGCCGCTGAAGGGTGTCGGCGTTATGTTGGCTGTGTCTGCTCCAAGCTTGGTGTCGAAGTAGTCGTTGGTCATGTTGAGCCCCAAATGTATTAAGCTAGCTCCCACCAATGTTAGCAGAAACAAAAGTGGGTCGAAGAAGCCTAGGTATGCGGCTGAGCCGACGCCTATAAGGACAGGAGCCACGGTCGCGGTCAGGAACGGAAACCTAGTTGCTCTGAAGAGAAGCTGCCACATCGGAAGACGTGGCTTAACCGGCCTTCCAACACTGCGGCTCAACTCCGTCAAATACGCACGTGCCTGCGGAACCCTCTCCTCGCAATACTGGAAGAAGGGTTTTCTCTTCTCATCCCATCCGTAGAGTTTCTGAGGCTTGAAAAAGAGCTGGTTGTCTTTCTGTTCCGCCACCCCCTTCATCATTATATACCGTCTATCAGTGTAGCCTCCTGTCGATATCGGCGTTATGTGGTTGAACAACATGGTTAGCCTTTTCGGAGCTTTCAGATAGCTAGGCCATTCAACTATGTATCCGTCTCCAGAGGGACTAACTTTTGTTGAAAGGCTCAGCGGGTAGCCGTCGTCGTCGAGGTAGGAGACGACCGTGTCGCTGAACTGCTCAATTTCTACGCTCAACCTCTCCACATCCTCGGCTCGCTAGAAACATCACCTTCATCCCAGACAAGTATCTCACGGGGCGTTATCTCGATGACTATCCTCTCCCAGAAAAGCGGGAGGGCAACCCTCTGTTTGATGAAAGACTCGATGTAGGGCTCTTTTTTACGCCATAGGTCGACCAGCCACTGCCAGCCTTCATGCAGGTTATCCTCATACACTTTCGCGTCCCCTTTGACGTGAACGACAGCGTATGCAGGTGTTTTGATGAACTGTCTGCCGCTGAACAGTACTCCCACCTTAGGGTTTTTCTTTATGTATTCGACTTTCTTGCTGAACAGCACGCTCGACGTCAGGTACAGTTTTTTTCTCTCCCTGCTGTAGAGAGGTAGCATAGGATGTGTGGAGACGTGGCCCGACGGCGTCACAACGCTTAAAGCAGCTACTAGCGAGTTCTCCATGACGTTTTCCGCCGTTTCTAAAGCGTCCATCAACAGCGGTGTTGCACCGCTCATATTTGAGTTTTAACCACGGACCAGTGGTTAATTAAACCGCAGCCGGAACACAACCAAAAGAGAAATCAAAGAAACAAAAGCCACGCCAACCCATGCAAAGCCGTAGCCAAACAGTTCAACACAGACCGCGAAAAAGTATGGAAGAGCAGAAGCACCCAAGAGATGGACACCGTTGATCAAGGCAACGGCAAGGGATATCTGGGTCTCACTCACTCTACCCATCGGCAGCAGATAGTAGATTGTGTGCGCGGAGGTAGTTAGGAAGCCGAGGGCCAACATGGCTGCCACGACTATGTGGATAGAAGGCGTGGCGAGGGCGACCAAACCTACGGATATTCCGCCGCTGACCACGAGAAACAGCCCTCTCCTTGATGACACGGTGTCGTAGACCCTTCCTGAAACAGGTGCCCCTATTATGCTTCCCACACTCAACAGCGAAACCAGCATCCCGGCTGTCTCGAGGCTGAGATTGGTTTGAGAAGTTATGTAAAGTATGCCGAACTGTGTCAACGGATACCACGCGCCGCCCGCAACGGTGAGGCCGAACGCCGCGAGCCAGACGTCCCTATTGCGTAAAACCGTAAGATTGATGCCTTCGCTGTTTTTGTTCACCGGAAACCCGCGTGCTATTGAGTATGTGATGGCTGCCAGCAAAATGCCTAACATTCCCGGCACGAGCAGCCCTAGACGCCAGCCGGCCGAGGTTATTAGGTAAGGCCATGCGCCGAGAGCAATCAAAGTGCCTACATGGAAGCCTGCGTTATATATTCCGAGAGCCACCCCTCTTTCCCTAACGTTGAAGAACGGTGTGAAAAAAGCGATCCCCGGTCCGAAGAAGAAGCTCATGAAAACTCCTGCGAGGAACCTGAAAAGAAGCAAGGCGGGGAAGGAGGTAGCTAGACCGCATAGGCCGGCGAACAGAGATGAAAGAGCTAGCCCGATTATGGCAATCTTTTTTGGATTGTATTTTGCGGCAAGCAGCCCGGCGGGTATTTGGAAGCTTCCGATACCGATGAGGAACACCGCTCCAAGCAACCCAAGCGACGTGACGGTAATTCCCAGCTCTTCAACGATGAAAGGCTGAGCGGGCGCTATAGACAGCCAGTTCAGCGTGTACGCTATTCGGTCGATGAACAGCCATCCTAGCAGAAGCCACTTGGACCTGCTTTCAAATATGAGCTAGCCCACTCTCCTGCGGTAGTGTTTTTTGATGTGTTCTTCTTTTATTTTTGTCAGTTCAGCCTCAGGGAGCGTTGAAAGTATGTCCCAGGCTATTTCCAGCGTCTGTTCCAACGTCCTGTTTTCTGTGTACTGCTGTTTGACGAACCTTTGCTCGAAAAGGTCGCCGAACTCCAGATACTTGAGGTCTGTCTCCGATAGCCCGGCTGTTCCAACTATTTCGGCGAGCGAACGGAGCTGCACCGACCTGGCGTATGCCGCATACAGCTGGTTGCTGACGTCTCCATGGTCTGCTCTCGTCCTTTTCTGCGAAATTATTCCCGGGCCCATCAGCCTGCTGAGGCTCATCAGAACGTTGATGGGTGGGTAGATGCCTTTTCTGTAAAGGTCGCGTGAAAGAACTATCTGCCCCTCCGTGATGTATCCTGTCAGGTCTGGGATTGGATGTGTTATGTCGTCGCTCGGCATGCTTAGGATCGGCATCTGCGTCAGGCTTCCCTTCAAACCCTTAATCCGCCCAGCCCTTTCATAGATCGACGCAAGGTCGGTGTACATGTAGCCGGGATATCCCTTCCTGCCTGGAACCTCTTCACGTGCCGCGCTGACTTCACGGAGGGCTTCGGCGTAGTTTGTTATGTCGGTTATGATGACGAGGACATGGTAGCCCTGTCTGAAGGCTAGGTATTCCGCGAGGGTTAGGGCTATTCGTGGTGTGACTATTCTTTCGATGGCTGGGTCGTCGGCGAGGTTTAGGAACAGCGTGCTCCTGCTTATTGCCCCGCTCTCCTCGAGGCTGCGTCTGAAGAACCGTGCCTCGTCGTTTTGAACGCCGACGGCGGCGAATATGACGGCGAACTCCTCCTCCTTCCCTGGAACTGTAGCCTGCCTAGCTATCTGGGCGGCCAGCATGTTGTGGGTCAGCCCGGCACCTGAGAAGATCGGGAGCTTCTGGCCCCTGACGAGGCTGTTCATGCCGTCTATAGCCGATATGCCTGTCTGGATGAAGTCGGAAGGATATTCGCGCCGCTCCGGGTTTATGGGCTCGCCGTTGATGTCGAGGGTTTCATCGGCGATGGGTTCGGGCAAGCCGTCTAAAGGCCTTCCAAGCCCGTCGAAAATCCTCCCCAGCATCTCGGTGGAAACCGGTATTTCTAGAGTTCTGCCGAGGAAACGGGCTTTCGTCCCCTCAATAGAAAGCCCCTGAGTCCCTTCGAAGACTTGGACGACGGCCCTGCCCTCGCCGACCTCGATAACTCTTCCAAGCCTTCGCTCGCCGTCGGCTGTCTCAACCTCCACAAGCTCGTCATACGCCACCCCCGAGATACCGCCGACTATCATCAGCGGTCCCTTGATTTCCTGTATGGACAGATACTCTATGCCGACTTTCTGCACGGTCATGCAGCCCTCGCCTCAGCTTTCGCGAGCATGAGTTTTTCAAACGTCTCTTCCATGGATTTCTCAAGCTCGTCTATCAGCTCAAGCCTGTCGTTCGGCACCTCATACTTTGCTCTGATGAGCTTGGGTATGATGGTTAAGGCTCTCAGCTCCTTCAACGGAGCTCCCCGCTTAAGGGCTTGTTCCGCGAGGCGGTGGAATTTGACGAAAAGCCTGAGCAGCCGGAATTGTTTAAGCGGTGGACAGTAGGAGTCAACTTCGTCGTAGGCGCTTTGCTGCAGAAAGCCTTCCCTAACCATTCTCGCGACGTCGAGTATGAGCTTTTCCTCATCGGGTAAAGCTTCTGGCCCCAGAAGCCTGACAATCTCCAGCAAGTCCGCCTCCCTCTGCAAAAGCCTGTACGCCTGCTGCCTAACCTCATACCAGTCGGCTGAAACGTTTTCAACCCACCACTTTCTCACCGTGTCAACGTAGGCTGAGTATGATGTAATCCAGTTGACGGCTGGATAGTGGCGTGAATATGCGAGGTTTGCGTCGAGGGCCCAGAAGGTTCTGATAAAACGCATCGTGTGTGTTGTGACCGGCTCGGTGAAGTCGCCTCCCGGCGGGCTTACAGCACCTACCAACGAAACGCTTCCAACTCTCTCGGGCTTTCCAAGCGTTACGACTCTGCCGGCTCTCTCGTAGAATTCGGCCAGCCTGCTCGCAAGATAGCTTGGATATCCTTCTTCAGCAGGCATCTCCTCAAGCCTGCCGCTTATCTCTCTCAAAGCCTCAGCCCACCTGCTCGTCGAGTCAGCCACCAGCAGAACGTCGTAACCCATATCCCGGAAAAACTCCGCCATCGTCACACCAGTGTATATGCTGGCCTCCCGTGCGGCCACAGGCATGTTGCTTGTGTTCGCTATCAACACTGTTCTCTCCATCAAAGGTCTTCCCGTGGCCGGGTCTTTGAGATGCGGAAACTCGGTCAAAACCTCTGACTCCTCGTTCCCTCTCTCGCCGCATCCCACGTGGAAGATTATCTTCGTGTCGCTCCATTTCGCAAGCTGGTGAAGCGTCACCGTCTTGCCTGTGCCGAAAGCTCCCGGAATGCATGCTGTCCCACCCTTCGAGATGGGGAAGAAGGTGTCGAGGACCCGCTGTCCGGTTATCGTCGGAACCTCGGGGTCGAGCCTTCGCCTAAAAGGCCTGGCCCGGCGAACAGGCCATCTATGATACAGTCTAACCGTTTTCCTGCCGTCCTTCGTCTCAATTTCGGCGACGACGTCTTCGACGGTGTACTCCGTTTCATTCGCGATGTATGTTAATCTGCCTGGTTTCATGTCGGGCGGTATCATGATCTTTGAGGTGACCAAGGGTGTTTCAGGCACTTCTCCGATTATGTCGCCGGGTCCAACTTCATCGCCTGTCTTCAGCAGGGGGGTGAACTTCCATTTCTTGTCTTTGGGAAGAGGATCTGCCTTTATTCCACGTTTCACAAAACTGCCTGCAACCCTGCCTATTACGTCAAGCGGTCTCTGTACCCCGTCGTAGATGCTTCCCAGCATGCCGGGCCCGAGCGAAACCGACAGCGGCGTCCCCGTCGTCTCCACGGGCTCACCAGGCCTCACCCCGCTCGTGTTCTCGTAAACCTGTATGAACGCTACGTCGCCCGTCAGCTTGATAATCTCGCCGATAAGCCTCTGCTCACCCACGTAAACCGTCTCATACATCTTCGCACCCATCATGCCGTCAGCTCTGACGGCTGGGCCGGCTACCCAAATTACCCTCCCCCTTCTTACCTCCATCTTGCCTACACGCTCTTTGGCTATGTATTTAAACCCTAGCATGTGTTCATCGCGGCTGCAAAAAGCTTTTCACTCCAAACCACGGTGTGCATTTTTCTCGATATGTTAAATATTCCTACGTCGCTCATGCATTCCGGGGATCCTGCTATACGGGTGAACATGTTTGACATATGCTGTCGAGGTCGTGAATTTAACAAGGGTTTTTAGAGACAGGGGTACGACGGTGCGGGCTTTGGACAACATCAACATCCAAGTTATAGAGGGTGAGATATTCGGCTTGCTGGGGCCTAACGGGGCTGGAAAAACAACCCTCGTAAAAATCCTCACGACACTCCTTCTTCCCACGGCGGGCAAAGCCTACGTCCTCGGCTATGACGTGGAGTCGGAGGCGGGGAAAATAAGGCCGTTGATAAACCTAGTCTCAGGAGGAGACACGCCTGGCTACGGGCTGATTACCGTCAGGGAAAACCTCTGGTTCTACTCAATGCTCTACGGGCTTGACAGAACAACATCCATGAAAAAAATAAAACAGCTAATTAATGAGATGGAGCTTGTCGAGGTTGCTGACGAGCTTCTGAGAAACCTTTCAACAGGCTACAGGCAGAGGCTGAATCTTGCACGTGGTCTTATCAACGATCCGAGGGTGCTGTTTTTGGACGAGCCCACCATCGGCCTTGACGCAGTTTCGGCGAGAAAGGTGAGGCGCCTGATTAAGGATTGGGTGAAGGGGGACAGCGGGCGTACGGTGATCCTCACCTCTCACTACATGGCTGAGGTGGAAGAGCTGTGCAACCGCGTTGCAATCCTTAACCATGGACGACTGCTTGCGCTGGGAACGCCGGAGGAGCTGAAAAAATCGGTGAGCGGAAAAGCCGTGGTCATCATTGACGTCAAACTTCCAGAAAACCTTGAACAAATCCTGCAGGAACTCAAAGGATACTATGAAACATATGACCCAGCATCTGGGATTCACAGGCTTCGAGTTGTTCTCGAAGACTGGTCGGAAACGGCTGACATCGTCGAGAAAATCACGGCGAAAGGTGGCAAGGTCCTGTCCCTAACGAGAGCCCTCCCCTCGTTCGAGGATGTTTACATCAAGCTGGTTGGAGGCGGTGAGTCTGTCTAAAACCTTGAAAACAAACCTCAGAGCTGTTTACGCAAGGACCTATGTCAGGGTTAAGAGCCAGTTCAGAGAACCCGAATGGCTGATAAGCGATGCGTTGATACCTGTGATGGTAGTCTTCGCCGCAGCAACCTTGTACCGTGTCTCGGGCAGCCAGCAGATAGCTGGCTTCGCGGTCGTCGGAGGCGTGATGATGGCTTTCTGGGACAATGTCCTATGGCTCATGGCAAGCCAGCTCTACTGGGAGAAGGAATCGGGAAACCTCGACCTTTTCATCATAGCGCCCGTTTCGAAGATGTCGATTCTGCTGGGGATGTCGCTCGGCTCGATAATCAACACCTCGATACGCGCAGCCCTCATATTCCTGATAGCGACTTTCGTGCTGAAGGTTGAGATCAACTTGGCGGACCCCTTGGCGCTTCTCCTATTGTTCGTTTTAACCCTTACAGCGTTATACGGGCTTGGCATGCTGATGTCGTCGCTTTACCTGCTGTACGGCAGGAGTGTGTTAAACCTCAACGACGTGCTCACAGAACCGGTCTACCTGTTGTCTGGGCTCTATTTCCCAACAATAGGTAAGCACTCGCCCTTCCCAGCAATCATACAGTTCCTCGCCTCCCTCATCCCTCTCACCTTCGGAATTGACGGGTTGAGAAGGACAATCATACTGGGAGAATCTCTAGGCAGCCTAGTTTCTCATTTCGCCGTCCTAGCTGTGTTGACTGCTGTGCTGATACCGATGGCTTGGAAAACACTCCAGTACATGGAGAACCTCGGCAGGAGGCAGGGGAGGCTGAGCCTGCGATGGATGTGAAAAAGTATCTAAGGATGGTCTCGGCTTCGGCGTGGGTTGGATGGCAGGTGGAAAGCAACTGGACCGAACCCCTCATATTCATCGGCCTGCAGGTGATAAGGCCGCTGGCGTCAACGCTGCTCTTCCCACTGTTGTACGTTGTTGGAATGAGTTTTGTCGGCGGCAAGACAGACCCAAGCTATCTGACGTACATAGTAATAGGCACAGTCTTCTTCATTCCATACATCTCTGCTGCGGAGACGGCTGGACAGGTAATTTCCCAGGACCGTGAAAGGTACGGTGTTCTGAAAAGCATTTACATTACCGAGGCATCGCTCACACCCTATCTGTTGGGCAGGTTTGCAGCGGTCGTCTGCACAGCGCTCATCTCCACCACGTCATCGCTCATCATAGCCTACGCAACCTTCATGTATGTTTTCAACCTCCCGCTGACAATGACGTCGATCAACTTTTTCCAGCTGTCAACCGCCGTTATAGCGGTGTTAATTGGTTCAGCAGCTCTCTTCTACCTTCTACCCAGCGTGAACCTCCACACCAACAAGCTTCACTGGAGCCTAGCATACTATGTGTTGGGCTTCCTATACCTGACGGGAGACATTATCTTTCCGGTCTCCTCCCTGACACACTACGCCACATTCCTCACCTACATCATTCCGGTTAACCAGGCCTTGAACATGCTACGTGCAGCCTTCGGTTTGCCCATCGAGTCTAACGTTTATTTGACTTTGACAACTCCAGCTGGCTGGCTTGCCTTCTCCATGGTTGTTTTCAACCTCTCGGTAAAACAGGCTAGGAGGAAGGCTCTCCTCGACAGGATCGGCTGGTGGTGAACAGCAAACTTTTAGAACAGTTGCCGCATGTTGAATTTGTGAAAGCTGTGTTTGTGGCTGAGGGCGGAGGCGTTGTTGTCAAGGAAACATCCATGCCCACGGTAGAGGATGGCGAGATTCTCGTGAGGATGAAGGCGTGCGGCATAGATGGAACGGACCTTGAAAAAGCTTATGGAAAACCGTTAACCCCTCCGATGCTTGGCCACGAGGTCGTGGGCGTTGTGGAGGAATCCAAGTCGGAGGAGTTTGAGGAAGGCGACCATGTCTTCGTGCACCACCACGTCTCATGCGGCAAATGTTACTTCTGCCTCAACGGCTCGCTGACCATGTGCCCTCTGTTCCTAAAAACAACGATAATACCATGCGGCTTAGCAGAGTTCTTCAAAGTTCCAAGAACAAACTTGGAGAGAGGCTCAGTCCTCAAGCTGCCATCCAACCTCGACTGGGTTGAAGCCTGTTTCATAGAGCCGGTCGCTTGCGTCCTCAGGGCCTTAAAGAGAGCTGGTTTCTTCGCTGGACGGAGCGTTTCGATAGTCGGCGCAGGTCCGACAGGCTCGCTCTTCATTCAACTGCTGAAGATGCTCGGCGCCTCGTCCGTGATAGTTGCTGAGATTTCACCGCTACGCATGGGTTACGCTAAAATGCTTGGCGCCGACGTTGTCGTCAACCCCATTCAAGAAGATTTCATACAGGCCTGCAGGGAGAAGACCGAGGGAAGAGGTGTTGACATAGGTTTTCTCGCCACACCCTCCGTCAAACCTCTCCAGCTTGTTATCGAAAGCGTCCGGCGAGGAGGCGTTGTATGCATCTTCGGAGCCCCGGAAAAAGGCGAAAAAACCGCGATAGATTTCTCCAGCCTCTTCATCAACGAGAAAAACATAGTCACAAGCTATTCAACAACGGAGGTTGAGACAAACATGGCTCTGGACCTTTTGAAAACCGGCCGAACCTTCTTCAAAAAAACCGTGACGCATGTTTTCGGGCTGGCTGACGCGGAGAAGGCTTTTGAAACAGCGAGGGATGCGTCGAAGAGTTTGAAAGTTGTTATATCG
This sequence comes from Candidatus Caldarchaeum sp., assembly GCA_038832005.1. Classification (GTDB taxonomy): domain Archaea; phylum Thermoproteota; class Nitrososphaeria_A; order Caldarchaeales; family Caldarchaeaceae; genus Caldarchaeum. The sequence continues at coordinate 1,504 of JAWBJZ010000046.1, read as the reverse complement.
CCTTAGTATGTGATGGCGACCTTAATCTCTCTTCCCTGCTTCAAAGCATTAAAGACAGCGACTATTTCTTTCAAAGCTGCTTTTCCGGTTATGAGACGTTTGAGTGGAAGCTTTTTCGACCGGATGAGCCTTAAGGTGGTGTAAACATCTTGAGGAGTGTGGTGAAACGAGCCTTGAACCCTGACTTCGCCGTAGTGGATGGTGTAGGTGTCTGCTGAAAACTTCGTCCCCTTAGGCGGTCCTCCGAAAAGAAGGATCGTCCCACCCTTTCTCACAAGCCTCTGCGTCATCTCCCATGTTTCAGGCAATCCAACCGCCTCAACCACCACGTCAGCGCCTATGCCGTCTGTTTCGCTCAAAACTCTTAAAGACGGGTCTTCCTCGGAGCTGTTGACCACCACGTCTGCTCCAAGGCTCTCGGCAAACCCGAGCCTGCTGCGGTTAACGTCTAAGACGATGACTTTTCCGGCTCCCGCGTTTTTCGCTAAAAGCATGTGCATCAGCCCTATCGGCCCTGCTCCGACTATCACAACTCTGTCGCCGCGCTCGATGTGGATGAGCCGCTGGCCTCGCACCACGCACGCTAGGGGCTCGAGCAATGCAGCTTCCTCCGGCTCGACGCCGTCAGGCAGCTGGTACAGGTTGAAGGTGACTATCCGTGTCGGAAGCTTGACGTATTCCGCGTATGCGCCGTTTACCGTGAACCCTATGATTGTTTCGTCAAGGTTTTCGCATAGGTTGAACCTGCCCAGCCTGCAGTAGGTGCACCTGCCGCATGGAGCTGAGTTGGCGGCCACAACTCTGTCTCCCCTCTTAACCCAGTGAACATCGTCGCCCACCTCTTCAACTATTCCAGCGAACTCATGCCCCATTATCATCGGCGGCTTAGCATATGGATGGCCTCTTAGATACATCTTCAAATCGGTTCCGCAGGTCAGCGTCACCAGGGTTCGCACAACAACCTCGCCACGCCCAGCCTGCGGCTTGTCAACATCCTCAACCCTAACATCACCCGGACCATAGTAGACAGCGGCCTTCAAACAACAACACCTTTGGAAAACGAAAACAATCTCTAATAATCTTTACTTTGAATGCGAAAAATATCGGGCCAAGCCCTTTCCGCCTCCTCCCACCAAACCCAGGCTCGGGAAGTACGGTATTCTGGAGGTGATCCGGCCACACGTTCCCGTGCGGCCACCTTGTTACGACTTCTGCCTCCTCACCAGGACCGGGCTCGAACCAGCCAACGAGACTGGCCCTCGCCCAGTCCCAGCTCGGATGCAGCGACGGGCAGTGTGTGCAAGGAGCGGGGACGTATTCACCGCCCGGTGGTAACGGGCGGTTACTAGGGATTCCGCGTTCACGAGGGCGAGTTGCAACCCTCGATCCCTACTGAGGTGGGGTTTAGGGATTAGCTTCCCCTTTCGGGGTTGCATCCCACTGTCCCCACCATTGAACGTCGCGTGCGGCCCGGGGGATTCGGGGCTTCAGCGGAGGCCGGTTC
>JAWBJZ010000045.1:0-12950 GCA_038832005.1 Candidatus Caldarchaeum sp. | reverse complement strand
TGATGCTGTTAGATACGAGCATTCTGATAAAATCGCTGCAGAAAGGCAAGCTTATTGAAGGATGTATCAGCGTCATTACGTTGGTAGAGGTTTTGAGAGGAGTGGCGGCGGAGAAACGTAATCAAGTGAAAACAAGTCTAGAAAAGGTATACGAAATCATATCGTTGGACAACGAGGTCATAATGGAGTACTGCGACATATACGATGCTTTAAGGAGCCGGGGTTTGAAAGTTCCAGAAGCCGGCCTGCTTATAGCAGCATCCGCTAAAGCAAAAAACCTGACGCTGGCTACTTCAGACAAGGAGTTCAAAAAATTGGATGGCCTTGGCTTGGAAATAAGGTTGGAAAATGGATAACACAGCCGGCAGTGTGAGGGAAAAGCATCAACAACTAGGGATGAATTTGTTTACGTATTAGCACACCGTGGTTAAGCTGACCGTCTCCCTCTCCTAGGAGACGCTCAAGAGGCTTCGTCGGGTGGTCAAGGAGCGTTATGGGTCTAGAAGAGGTGCTCTTTCAAGACCTGTTGAGGAAGATCTCAAGTAGCTTTTGGACCGTTTAGAGCATCCCCCTCATCTCAAACATATCGAGCTTACAAAGGTGAGAAGCTGGTTGCTGAGGTAGAAAGATTGGAACAGCTTTCATATGAGCTCAAAAGGCTTGGAGTAAACCCAAGGTCTGTATGCATTGCATCGTTCGCCAAGCTCAGGCTGTGGCAAGAGCTGGGCTCAGAGCAAGAGAAGTTTGAGCGGCTTCGTAAATTCAACCCCAAACCTTATTGGCCGTCCGATCGCCGGCTCACCCTTTCCAACCTCGAGGAGGTGGTCTTGTCTCAGATGTCTGAGTTATGAAGAGCTATGTGGGTGAGTCGAGGGTTGTTGAGGTTGTTTTTGTGGATTGTGGTGTTATCCACTGCGTTGAGGGGGAGAGCTCCCGCTTCAGGCTCTGCTATTGAATGTGTGCTTGACTGGGCTAGACGCTACAGGTTGATGAGAATGCTACAGGTCTTCGTGTGTTGGCTGCCACAATGGTTGAGGTGACACAGGCTATGATAACAGGTAACAACGTCTCCCACGACTCGTGTTGGAAAGGGTAAAAAATTCGCTTGGAAACCTTAAAAAGGTTGAAATTAAGCAGAAGAGTCGAGGATCCAAGATTTCTACGCGGTCAGGCGGTATATGTCGACGACATTTCTTTCCCAAAGATGCTTCACTTGGTTTTTGTAAGAAGTCCCTACCCTCACGCACGAATTCTCTCAACCGATTTTTCCGAAGCCTTAAAAACCGCCGACGCTGTTTTTGACGGAAAAACTATAGCTTTTAAGACAAAGCCTCTCTATACACTCATCAAAGATGTTGCTTACTATGGGATAGCGGTTGATAAAGTTAGGTTCTACGGCGAGCCCGTAGCCATGGTGCTCGCTAAATCGTTGGAAGATGCCTTGGACGCTGCCGAAAAAGTATACGTCGATTACGAGCCTCTCCCCCCTGTTGTAGACCCAGAAGAATCGCTTAGCTCGTCCACATTTATACATGAAAACCTTGGGACAAACATCGCCGTAAGCCAACGTTTCAAGTTTGGCGATGTTGAAAAGATGTTTGACGAAGCTGATGAAATTGTTTCTGAAAAATTCATTTTCGAACGGTATGCAGCATGTCCAATTGAAACATGTGGGGTAGTAGTAAAACCGGAGAAGGATGGGAAGCTGAACATATACGATAATCAGCAAACTCCTCTTCTGTTTCGTAGTATTGTCGCACGCTCTCTCGGAATTAAGCCGGAGCGAATCAGGCTGATTCAACGAGACATCGGTGGAGGTTTCGGCGTCAAAATAATGCTCTATCCGATTGTCTTTCTTGTAGCTTTCGCAGCCATGCATACTGGACTACCCGTGAAATGGTTCGAAACACGTTCAGAACATATTGCAGCCATGGCTCATAACTCTAACCGAATAGCTCATGCTGAAATGGCGGTTAAACGTGATGGGAAAATTACTGCGTACAGGACGAGGTTCATTGAGGATGTGGGGGCCTACGCTCGTCTTCCAGACCCAGGAGGGGTGGTGCGTTCGTTGATGACTTATCTCGGCTGCTACGACATTCGTAATGTTGACGTCGAGTTGAAAGTGGTATTTACTAACAAATGTCCTACGGGCCCTGTCCGTGGCTATGGATGTCAGCAGGCATACTTTGTCTTGGAAAGAATGATGGATATTGTGGCGAAGCAGGTCGGATTATCTCCTCTTGAAATCCGTTTCCGAAACATGGTCGACAAAAGTCAACAGCCGTACCGAACAGTTTTCGGCAGTTTGTATGATGGCGGTGACTATAAAGCAGTGTTAGAAAGAGCGTGGAAACTTGCCGAGCCCGAAAAATTCGCGGGTAAACAAAACGTGGGGATAGGAATAGCGTGTGTTGTAGAACCTGCGGTAACGAACCTTGCACGGAACAAACTTCTCTTCCCCCATCTTGAAACGTCTGGCTCAGGGGAAGGAGCGATAGTTCGCCTCGAAGAATCGGGAACCATAACTGTTTACGCGGCATCGATTCCACAGGGTCAAGGCCATGAAACCGTCCTCACACAAATAGTCTGCGAAACCCTGAACGTAAAGCCTGAGCATGTTAAAATTGTTTTCGGCGATTCCGACGTAGTTTACCCAAGCCCCTACGGAGGAACTTGGGCAAGTAGGTTCAGCGTGATGACGACGGCTGCTGTGAAAAAAGCCGCCGAGAAACTAAAACGCAGTATCCTATCAATAGCTTCCGAACTTCTCGAAACCTCTGCAAACGATCTGGAAATCCGCGGCGGAACAATTTATGTAAAAGGGTCGGACTCCTCCATCTCGTTAGAACAGCTTGCCGCAAAAGCATACCGCGACAACGTCAAAACACGTAACCACACCTCACTTCAGGCTGAACATTTCTTTGACTTCCCAACATTCAACACAGGTGTTGCAGGCGAAATCAACATGTCAGCCACTTACGGTATCTCCACGCATATCGCAATAGTGCAAATTGATCCCGAAACATTCAAACCGACAATACTACGGTACGTCGCAGTCCATGACTGCGGCAAAATCTTGAACAAACAAATCGTCGACGGCCAAATAGTGGGCGGGATAGTGCAGGGGATTGGCGCAACCCTTTATGAAAGAATTGTTTACGATGTGAATGGACAGATTTTGACATCGTCTTTCGTCGATTATCTTTTGCCCACATCTGTTGAGACCCCGGAGATTTTAGTCGACCATCTGGAGACTCCGTCTTTGTTTTCTGAACTTGGGTCTAAAGGTATGGGTGAAGGTCCGTTGATACCTGTTGCAGCTGCAATAGCCAATGCTGTTGAGGATGCTTTAAAAATCCGAATAAACCGGTCGCACATCTCATCTCAACAACTTTGGGAAAGCATGAAAAACAATAAAAATAAGTTGAGAACAAATGGATGACGAATGAAAACCATTCTGATTAAAAACATTGGAAAAATAGTTTCGGGAAACATCGACAAGCCTGTAGTCAGCGGCGACAGCATATACATCAGCAATGGAGTCATAGAGGAAATCGGTTGGAACATTTCACGCCAAGCCGACGGGGTCTTTGACGTCAACAACATGACGGTGATTCCCGGACTGTTTGATTCCCATGTTCACCCGGTTTTCGGAGATTTCACACCAAGGCAAAACACTCTCGGCTTTATAGAATCTTCGGTCAACGGAGGTGTGACGACATTCATCTCAGCGGGTGAAGTGCATCTGCCGGGTAGGCCACGTGGTGATAAGGAAGCAGCGAAGGCCCTTGCAATCTTAGCCCACAAAACCTTTAAAAACCTCCGGCCTCTTGGGGCGAAGATTCACGCCGGTGCTTTGTTACTTGAGAAGGGGTTGGTTGAAGCTGATTTTGAAGAGGTGGTGAAGGCCGGTGTCTGGCTGGTTGGTGAAGTTGGTCTTGGAAGCGTTCAAGACCCAGATGAAGCCGCTGCTTTAGTGAGAATAGCCCAGAAACACGGTATGAAAGTAGTAATCCACACAGGCGGAGCTTCAATACCAGGCAGTACAATAATCAACGCCGAAGTAGTCATGAAGGTAAAGCCAAACGTCGTGTCACACATTAATGGAGGACCCACATCACCATCCCTAACAGACATCCGGAAAATAATCGAAGACACAGATTCAGCCATCGAAGTTGTCCAATGTGGTAACTTCAAATCCATGATAGAAACAGTCAGAATACTCCAGTCACGTAACCAGCTGAACAGATTGATAATTGGAAACGATGCCCCCTCAGGAACCGGTGTTATTCCCTTAGGAATAATAAGGACTATTTCCTTTATCGCATCCAACACCAGCGTCGAGGCTGAGAAAGTCGTTTGCGCCGCGACAGGCAACACAGCCAAAGCCTTTGGACTGAATGAAGGCATTCTCGAACCTGAGAGACCTGCAGACCTTTTAGTCGTTGATGCGCCCTACGGCTCGGTCGGCAAGGATGCTCTCGAAGCGTTTTCAGTCGGCGACATTCCTGGCATCGCGATGGTGATGGTTGACGGTATTCCACGTGTAGGCCGCAGTCGAATGACACCTCCTCCAACGAGGCAGATAAAGACCGAAGGAGCGGCTCGGATTCCCGAGGGAGGTCATTAGAATGAAGCTCGGTCTCCGTCTTCCAACATATACACGGCCTGGTGATTTTTCATCGGGAGAGGTCTTAAGAAACTACGTCGCTGAGGCCGAACAACTCGGTGTTCAGGGATTCTTCGTCATCGACCATCTGCTTACATCGCGGCCTGCGTATTCAACGAGCTGGCACGACCCGTTAATTGCCCTCTCTTTCGTCGCGGCAGCGACAAAGAACGCCGTTGTAGGCCCTATGGTGATGGTGCTACCTCTTAGGAATCCCTATCTCGTCGCAAAACAGACAGCGTCTCTGGACGTTTATTCTGGCGGGAGATTTGTTCTTGGAGCGGGTGTGGGCTGGAACGTCGACGAATTCAAACTGCTCAACACCCCGCTGGAAAAACGGGGCGCGATAATGGATGAATACCTTGCTCTTCTCAAAAAGCTTTGGACAGAATATAGAACAACTTTTGAGGGCAGATATTTTAACGTGAAAGATCTTGTTCTTGAGCCTAAACCAGTCCAGAAACCACATCCTCCCGTCTGGATTGGCGGCGGAAGCCAGCCGCACGAAATTCTTTACGGCACTGCTGCAAAGGGAGTTGACAAGGTTCTTTTACGCATAGCCAAGTTTGCGGATGGATGGATTCCGCATTCAAGCGTAACGCCAGAGATGGCGGCGCAGGATTGGGAGAAACTGAAGAAATATGCAGCGGAGCTGGGGCGCGACCCCTATAGAATAACAAAGATATATTCAAACTTTGTCTACATCCGTAGTCCTGGGGAGGATGACAACGAAGCCGTAAAACGCTTCTCTCTATACTCAGGTATGAATCTTGAGTATTGGAAAAACTATTACCTCTACGGCACCGTTGACGAGGTTGCGGAAAAAATTAAGAAACGCATCATGTCTCTTGAGGGTGTTGACTGGATAGTTCTTAACCCAGTGACGTTTGAAAAGACACAGCTTCTTAGAATCACGCAAGATCTTTATTCACGTATTTGCAACGAAAAATTTAAAAGCAACCACTAATGGTAGAAAAACCATGAAAAAATCAGTATTTGTTGCTATTATTTCCGTAGTCATAGTAGCTGTCGCGGCATCTGGTGTCTTCCTGTTTCTTTCACAGCAAAGACTTGAAGTATCTGAAGTGAAGATAGGGGCCCTTGTTCCTTTGACAGGCCCTTTCGCTATCTACGGTGACTACACACTTAATGGTATGCGGTTTGCTGTCGACGAAATAAACGCCAAAGGAGGCATTCTGGGGGCGAAGCTCGTTCTCATCGAGGCTGACGAAAAAAACGACGCGAAGGAGGCTGTGGCGATATTTAAAAGGATGGCGGAGATTGACCATGTAACCGCTGTGGTGGGGACTATTTCGAGCGGAATAGGCGCCGTTTTGACGGCTGAAGCGGAGCAGGCGAAGGTTCCGCTTTTCCTCATAGCAGCCGGCTCACACACAATCTTAACCAAGGATTCCCGCTACACGTTTAGAACCTGTTTGCCGCCCGCTCCTACTAACGGCGAGCTTCTCGCCAACTTTGTCCGCGACAAGGGCTATAAAAAAGTCGGCGTGGTTATAGCCAGCTATGAATGGGGTTTTGCCATCAAGGAGGTTTTGGAGAAAAGGCTGAGGGAAATTCCGGGAGTGCAGTTCCAGATTGAGGAAGCACCTCTGGGTGAAACCGACTTCACAACTGTTCTTCGGAAGCTTCAATCCCTCCAGCCAGAGATCATGATACTGACCGGCCATCCGCCTGGGTTCCCCGTCATCACCAAGCAAGCCATAGAACTCGGTTTCCAATCAGCCTATTACATAGCGTCAGTCCAGCCGCCTGAGCTCATGCTTAGAGGGGTCGGAGATATAGGCCTCAACAAGCTTGTTACAACCACATGCGTGAACATAGAAACGCCTCAATACCGTGACCTAGCGGTGAAATTTTACCAGAAATACGGTAAATACTTCGACCATAACGCGGTATCTGGATACGTCACCGTGATGTTGATCGCGGACGCCGTCGAAAAAACAAGGTCAACAGACCCCGCTGTTGTTGCCAACCATATCCGCACACATGAATTCAACCATCCCATATTCGCATGGCCGTTGTCCTACACCGAGTGGGGCGAGATCAAGAAGCCGGCGATGCGGCTTGCTGTGATTAAAAGAGGAGACCCGGGTCAAGTTAACCCGGGAGCAAACTGGGTGCTTGAAACCCTTTACACATCGCCGCCGGTTGAACCATACGTTCCACCTAAATAACATCTTTTTATCTTTCTTTTTTCCGACGAGAAGATGGTTGAGAATGGTTTGGGAAAGATAATATTAAAGTGCATTGATGTGACGAAGTTTTTCGGCGGATTACCGGCTCTGAGAAACGTTAACATCGAGGTTGAGGATGGTGAGATCAGAGCCGTCATCGGCCCTAACGGAGCAGGTAAAACAACGCTGTTTAACGTGATAAACGGCGTCTACAAGCCTTCATCAGGCAAGATTCTGCTCGACGGTGTTGACATAACTGGAAAACCTGCCTACGAGGTTTTTAGGCTCGGTATTGGAAGAACTCTTCAGATCCCTAGACCGTTTAAGGATTTGACGGTTTGGGAAAATGTCTTGGCTGGTGGGCTGTTTAGCGGCCGTATGTCGATGGAAGAGCTGGAAAAACATGTTTCAACACTCTTGGACAGGTTTGGATTGTCAAGTAAAGCTAACCTTAAAGCAGCTGTTTTGAACCTTCAGGAGAGGAAAAAAGTGGAGCTCGCAAGAGCCCTAGCATCTAAACCAAAGGTTTTGATGGTGGATGAGTACATGAGCGGCCTCAACACCGCCGAAATAGAAGACGCCATAGAGCTCTTCAAAGAACTGAGAAAAACCTACAACCTTACAATCGTTTGGGTTGAGCACGTGATCAGCGCAGTATCATCACTAGCCGACAAGGTATCGGTCCTAAACCAAGGCGTGAAGATAGCTGAGGGAAAGCCTGAAGAAATAGTCGCCGACGAAGAAGTAATTGAAGCATACTTGGGTGAGAGAATTGTCCAGCCTTCTAAAAGTGGATAACCTTGCAGCTGGATACGGCGACATTCAAATTCTCTGGGATGTTTCAATAAACATAGACCGTGGAGAAGTGGTCGCCGTTTTAGGTCCCAACGGTGCTGGCAAAACAACCCTTCTTAAAACTATCGCGGGCTTGGTAAAACCTAAAAAAGGTTCAATAGTCTTCGATGGGAAACGAATCGACGGCATGCCTCCTGAGAAAGTTGTCGGAGAGGGCGTGGCCCTCGCACTCGCAGAAAAAGAACTTTTCCCACAGATGACTGTAAAGGAAAACCTGCTGCTAGGGGCCTTCAACGCAAGGGCGAGGAAGAAAGCCTTGGAAAACCTCGAACTTGTCTACAGCATCTTCCCCAAACTCAGGGAAAGAGAGTTTCAAAAAGCTGGGACGATGAGCGGTGGCGAACAGCAAATGCTGGCCATCGGAAGAGCTTTGATGACAGATGCAAAGCTTCTGCTTCTCGACGAGCCTTCCACAGGGCTGGCTCCGCTACTTGTCAAAAGCATTTTTACAGGCTTGCGGAAAATAATGGAAAACAAGAAAGATCTGTCTATACTTCTAGTCGAGCAACGGACTGCTCAAGCGGCTGAACTCTGCGACAGAGGGTACATAATTACGAACGGCCGTATAGTGTTTGACGGCGATATACGTGAAGGGTTGTCGAAACAGGCTTTCGTAAGAAAATATTTGGGGATGTAACGATGGATTCTGGTTTGCTGTTGTTTCTTCTAGATGGAGTGGTTTTCGGCTTGATTCTTTCGCTTATCGCTTCTGGCTTGACTTTGATATATGGTCTGGCTGGTGTGCTTAACCTTGCTCACGGCGAGTTGTTGGTTGTATGCACAGTAACCTCGGCTGTCTTGATGCAGACGTTGGGTTTTCCACTGCCTTTAGCTTTAGTAGCTGGTCTAGCTGTTGCAGTTGCTGCAGCTGCCTTTCTCGACAAAATCGTTCTGCAGCCTGTTTACAAGCTTGAAGGTGAGGAAAGAGTTCTTCTAGGCCTTTACATGACGCTCGCGTTCTCAATTTTCCTCCACAGCTCTATCATAACAACTTTCCCCCTCGCATTCCTTACAATCAACCTGCCCATAACATCCATAAACTTCATGGGGTTGACGGTTCGGCTAGCTCAGCTGGTAACCGGCATAGGTTCAGCAACCATCCTAGTTGCAGTTTACTTTTTCCTCAGAAAAACATGGAGCGGTATGGCGATACGTTCCCTCACCCAGAACGAAACAGGTGCGTTGATGGTTGGAGTAGGCGTCAAGAAGTATCGTCTGCTGGTTTTCATGCTGGGAGCACTTCTCGTCGGCCTTGCTGGGATAATCCGTAGCATCATAGCCACGGTTGCGCCGGAAAGCGGAATAGAGTTCACAATCCTCGGATTACTTGTCTGCGTAGTGGGCGGGATTCGCAGCGTGTATGGAACAATAATAGCCGGCCTCGTCATAGGAATAGCCTATACTTTTCTCGTCCTCTTCATAGGTACTTACCTCGCCTACGTAGCTCTTCTAATTCTTATCATGGCTATCATACTGTTTCGTCCCTATGGCATCGTGGGTGAGAAATGGTGAGAGAAAGAACAAGGCTTAATGCTGTCATAGTGCTAATACTCATTTACACAGTGTTACCGCTTCTATTCATCAACACACCTTACGTCATTTTCATATTGGTGCAGATGGTTTTCTTCACGGTTTTCGCCTATGGGTTTAACTTTCTTTTCGGGTTTACGCGGCAGCTTTTCCTGTGTATAGGAGCTTTCATAGGGATGGGTGCGTATATTACGGGAATATCTCTCAGAGAAGGTTTGATGGGGCCTGTTGAAGCCATGCTGGTTTCCATGCTGGCGGTTGCCTTCGTCGGATGGGTTGTCAGCGTCTTATCTATCCGCCGCAGGCTTGTCGTTATCTTCACAGGAATATTCACTCTAGCCATTACGCTTGTCTTCAACAACCTTGTCATAGGTCTTTCAGGCATAACCGGCGGTGAGACAGGTTTTAGAATACGTGGGATAAGCCTCGGCCCTCTTGACGCGCTACCATACAACCTCCGTTTCTACTATCTTGCCGCGGCCTTAGTGCTGACAGTTACCATGGCTTCCTACTACCTGCTTTTCCACACAAAAACAGGATACGCTTACCGTTGTATCATAGATGATGAAAACAGCGCCGAACTCGTCGGCATAAACGTTTCTAGGGTAAAAAGTCTAACAGCCCTGTTTTCATCAGCGCTTCTTGGGTTGGCAGGCGCTCTTTACGGGCTGTTTTCCCAGCTCATCGCGCCCTCATATTTTGCTTTTTCATCAATCGATATTCCTGTCCAGCTTATCGTCATCCTCGGCGGAAGAACCACCCTACTCGGTCCTTACATAGGCTCAGCCATAATCTCTATCGTAAACGAGACCTTGAAATTTCTCGGACCTCTAACGCAGATCCTTTATGGTTTGACACTTCTGTTCCTTCTTGCGTTTTTCCGAAACGGAATAGTCGATTTCGTAAAAAGAAGACTGGTCAAATGGTTATTTTAACGTAGCCCATCTTCCCCCCTGACCTCCTCTTTCTTCAAGCCGCCGATTCTCGGCAAAGGTCTTCCAGAATCGGTCACCGCCGCTATGACCACGATCTCATCTGCCATTGGGGCGTCGGAAACCCTTATTTCTACCGCGTCGTAATGGCTTCTTACAAACGCCGCCCGCTTGTAGTGGAGCGGGACGTCTATCGGTGTTCCAGGCCCGCCGACTTTCGCAGCCGAGGGAATTATGGCTTTGCATACATCTTGGCCACCGCATTCTTCACGCAATCCTCTGCCGAACTTTGGATGAAGAATTGCATGGCCGTGTTCAAGCTCGCCGGCTACGCCTACTATGGCTGCTTTTCCATAGCTTTCAACAGCTGCAGGCGGGATGCCGAGTGTTTCACGAGCTTTCCTGCCTAGGAAACCACCGAGAAAATCTCCTGCGTCAATCAACAGTTGAAGATCTTCAACATATCTTCCAGCGTATGGATTCTTGATTACGGCGGCTGCGACGCTTTTCCTGACAGGTTTGTCAAGACGTCTACCGTTTTCAATAAGCGTTTCGTCGGCGAAGACCACGACTTTACGGATAACAACTCCAGGCGCCGCCTCCAACTTCACCACCACCTCGTTGTCACGATCTTATGGTCGGTAAAGAATCTTAAGGTATCAACCCTGCTATGAGCTACTCCGAAGAAAGACATTCTTCTCCCGCCGAGCGGGAAATAAGCCATGGGCTGTGGTACACCTATGTTGACGCCGACGTTACCGACGTTAACATTCAGAACAAATTCACGGGCCTTCCGTGGGTTTGATGTGAAGATCGCTGCGGCGTTGCCGTAAGGCGTGTTTTTATTTATCAAATCTATTGCCTCGTCAAGGTTTTCTGCATAAATTATTGAGGCTACGGGGCCGAAAATCTCCTCCTTCGCCAACGTGCTGTTCGGCAAAACGTTTTCGAAAACCGTGGGCCCGACGAAATAGCCTTTCAACGGTTTGACGGGCTTGTTCAACCTACCGTCCACCAGAAGCTTCCCAACCGTTTCACTGCTTTCAATGAATTTCATAACTCTTTCCAAACCTGTTTTCGAAGCCATGGGGCCCATTTCGGTTTCCTTGTCCATGCCGTAGCCTAGGCGGAGCCAAGACCTTGACTTGACCAGCTCAACGATCTTCTCCCCGTTTTTGACGACAACAAGGTTGGAGCCGGCTAAGCATCTCTGCCCCGACATTCCGAAGAACGACGAAACAACGGCTTCGGCCGTTTTCTCCATATTGGCGTCAGGCAGTACGACGAGGTGGTTCTTCGCCCCCGCGTTGATCGAAGCACGTTTCCCCATCTTGGCGGCGGCTTCATACAGCAGTTTTCCTGTCCTCGTAGACCCTATGAACCCAACCCCTTGAATGTCTGGGTGTTGCACTAGCTTCTCAGCTACACGGCCGTCGCCGTGAACAACATTCATAACACCGGGCGGAACGCCTGCCTCCTTCACAATCCTAGCTATCTCGTTGACCACCATCGGCGTTACCTCGCTCGGTTTCAGAACCACCGTAGCACCTAAAGCAATTGCGTAAGGCACGTATGATGACCATGCGTGTAGCGGGATGTTGAAAGGCGTGATGATGGCGAAACAGCCTAGAGGCTCTCGGATAAGTTCTTGATCTATATCAGGCGAAACGTTGGTCATGTTTTCGCCTTTCGCCAGTGTGTAAGCCAGAGCAGCGGCAGCCTCCACGTTTTCTAGACTTCGTCTAACTTCGCCTACGGCTTCTGAGTATGTCCTGCCGTGGTTGTCGACGAGAACACGTGCAATCAGATCTGTATCCCGTTCGATCAAAGTCCTGATCTTCAGCAAATATTCAACTCTTTCCGACGGTGTTGTTTTGCGGAATTTTTCAAAAGCCCTGACACCTGCCTCCACAGCGCTGTCCACCTCATCCTCCATGCTTATGGGTACTTTTGAAATTACCGAGTCGAAAGCAGGATTATACACTGGAATCGTCTCAACAGACTTTGAGGCGACAAATTCGTTGCCGATGAAGTTTTGCAGAACGTTCATGTTTTTAATCTCAGATGGGGGTTTTTAAAGCTACCCTTTTCCTTCCTGGCAAAGCACAGCGAAAACCATAGTAGGGTAGCGGTAAGTTATCTCTTTTGGGGCTACTGATACCGTAGATATGTTGAGGAATAATCATTTGAAGGCGTGGTGCCTCAATTTTAATGGTACTGTCAGCTAGGTATTACGCCTCCTTCTCTTGTTTGGGTTCTGAGGAGTAGGTTATGTATTAGGGTTATTGCTGCTGCTATCTCCTCTATACTCTTTACTGTCTTGGAGTTTGTGTTGTTGTGGAGTCTTCTGGTCCTGTCTTGTTCCTATTCCCAGAGGTCTCGTGGAAGTATTCTATGCCAGTGGATGCCATGGACCCCTATCCACGACTATGCCCTCACATGCATCCTCAGCAACGCCAGGGCATTAAGAATGGGCCTGCCTTTAGAGGCGTATACGTCTACCGCTGACCATAGATAGACCCATTCGCCAAGCCTCTTCCCGACAGCCTCATCCACCGCGACCAGCCTTACGTGTAGGGTTGAAGGCTCTCCCCAGCCTACGAACCCACCCCTAACACCCTCCCTAGAAGCATCTGTGAAGCCATACCTCTCAGACACATCCATAAGCCTAAGGCCAGCCAAGAATAAAACAGAAGCGTAAGCCTTCCCACGAGGACTCTGACACGCATAACCAGATGAGAACATCTCAAGCCATAGGCCTATCCG
>JAWBJZ010000044.1:0-14980 GCA_038832005.1 Candidatus Caldarchaeum sp. | reverse complement strand
TCCCCAGAATTTTTTTCACCATGTAAGCTACTTCATGGCTTGTCGGCCCCCTCTGCTTGTCCAAGTTAATCACGCCGAGCTGAAGCAGCTCTTCCACAGTCCTTCGATGAGGTGGTTTGCCGTGGCTAGGGTCTGTTTCGGCCTCGCGTCTAACAAGCGTCTCCCGGCTAACGCTCCACGGAGGCTGGGATTTCATATCTTTCAACCATGTATCTCTCCAAACCAGCCTCCTTAATTGCTTTCATAACATCCTCGTCGGAGGCGTTTTCAGGTATTTCGACCTTCTTAGGCGTTGGCACCAAGTGTTTCATGTTCACACGCCTCCTCCGCAGGCCGGTCAACGACTTCGGACCAGTCAAAAGAACATAGCCGTCGTCAAACACAGCTACAACCACTCCCTTGGCGCCCGCGTCTCTTCCCAAAGTCTTGACGCAGACCCTGCCTACCAACTCTTTCGCAACCATTCCAGCAGGCATGAAACGTCGAACACCATTTATACATATATTTGGCTGAGGGCTAAGCTTTCTATGGCTTCCAAGCCTGTCATCTGCCTCTCTGGCTTCGCCGCTGTGGGCAAATCCACCGTCGGAAAAACTCTCGCCAAGAGAATGCGGCTCAAGTATGTTTCTGGAGGCGATGCCTTAAAGGCCGTTGCTAAGGATATGGGGTTTAAGCCCACAGGTCCTGGATGGTGGGAGTCTTCCAAAGGTCTTGAGTTTCTGAAGCTCAGAAGCCGTGACCCAACATTCGACAAAAAAGTTGACAGAAAGCTTCTTGAGTTTTGCAGGTCAGGCGGAGTTGTTGTGGATTCATGGATTATGCCCTGGCTTTACAAAGGCAGGTCGTTCAACGTATGGCTCACCGCCGATAAAAAAAACCGTGCTAAAAGATTGTCCAAGCGGAGCGGCATACCGGTGTCAAAAGCCTCACGGCTTTTGACCTTACGCGACAGCCAGAGCGCCGCGATATACAGAAGGCTTTACGGGATAAAGATGGGAGAAGACTTTCAGCCATTCCATCTTATAATAGACACTTCCAGTATGAGTCCTCTGCAGGTTGTGGAGATAGTTGAAAATGTTGCTAGACATTTTTTCAGGAGGAGCTCCACTCGGCGGCGGCGACGTTGATTATTCGTTGAGCAAGGCATGAAGCGCATATCACGCCTCCGAACATTCGGGAAACAGTTTTTGACGAAAAGCTTCCCCGCCCTGTTGACACTATGCCGTGGATTGTACGGCCGCAGTAGCGGCACGTAGGCTTGCCCGGGTTGCTTTCGCGGAAAATGAGTTTAACTCCGCCCCCAGGAGTTCTAACCGCTATCCTTTTCCTGCTTCTTGTCCTGAGGCTTCTTCTCAACGTCCGACACCCCCACACCGGTAAAGCTGATACCCATAAGCTTTGAGATTGGAGAGCCTACTCCGAAAAACGATAGGATGAACCAGCCATAAAACCTTATCTCACCGTTTTGGGAGATGAACGGTATCTCCAGCCCTGCCGGCATAAACCCTATCACATCGTTTCCAAAATATCCTGCCAGAACGGGGTAAACTGTGAAGAATATCATGAGGCTGGCGAACATGGTCATCAAGTTTTTCTTGCTTATCTCGGCGTTTAGCTTCTGAATGTAGTCCTTCTTTTTCTGAAGCTTTTGCAGGGTTTTCTGGTCTTTTTTACGTGTGGCAGTCATCAACTCCTTGTTGAAGGCCTGTATCTCAGCCATCTTGGCTAGGTCCTCCTTCTTGAATATTAGCCGTCTGATAGCCGTCGTAAAAGCGGATATTGCCGCAGCCAGCCCAGCGATTAACACCATCTCGGCAAACATGCTACTCCTCTCCAAGGAAGCGGCCTAGCATGGGATACATCTCAGAAAGCCTCTCCCTCACCAGTATTTGATAGTATTGGTGAAGAATCCCTATCATGAGCAGCAGCCCTATGCCGGAGCCGAAGACGTTCAGATAATCTGCTACGCTGGCTACGACTCCAATTATCAAGCCTCCTATGATGGTGACTGTGGAGATGTATTTTCCGATGACGCTTGCTATGATGGTTGGAGACCTTCGGAAGCCGGGCACCTGCATGCCTGCGCTTATAAGCTGCTCAGCCACCTTCTCAGGTCCGAGACCTCCTATTTGAACCCAGAACTTGGCGAACAGGACAGCGAAGGTTATCAGCAGTGCTGCGTGGACTATCGCTCTCACAGGGTCGTTCAGAACGTTTGTAAGCCCGCGCGGGCCTATGACGTAGTATGCCAGCCCGCCTGTTGGAATGAGAGAGCCGACGTTCTGGTCGTAGACGTATGTTCCTATAAGGTTGAGGAAGAAGTTCTCGTTGTTAGGGTTGAACCTGCTCCAGACAAGCGAGCCTAAGTAGAAGATGTTGCTGAAGATTGTTGTCGCGAAGATTATCGGGACGTTGGAGACGTAAAGCAGCTTGACGGGGTATTTGGCGCGATATCCCTGGAACTTTGCGTAGGAGATGGGTATCTCAACCCTGACCGCTTCGATGTATATCAGGGCGAGTGTGAGGAAAACGGTGGAGAAGAGGCCAACTATGTCTGGGTAGCCTCCCTGCCTGATGAGCGCCTCGGACAGTCTTCCGGACAGCAGCGTCTGGACAACCGCCGGAATTATTCCTTGGTAGATTCCGTCCGCCAAAATTATGGGAGATATGAGTGAGACGAACACTTCCTCCGCAACGCCGGCTACTATGAACAGGCTTATACCGCTGCCCAGCCCCCATCCCTTCTGCACAAGCTCGTCGAGCAAGATTATGAGAATCGTTGCAATGACCAGCTGTACGAAGATTAGAGCGTTTTGGGTGGCGTTGGTGGCTCCGAAAAAGCCCGCATACACATATGCAGCTCCCTGAAACAAAGTTATGAGAATTGCGAGGAATTTACTGGCCGAAGTGAACAGAGCTCTGTCCTCGCTCTTCTTCAGGTCTAGCCTTATCAGCTCCGCGCCCACCAACAGCTGTAGTATCAGCCCCGCGGTAACTATGGGGCCTATGCCTAGGGTGATGAGGGTTCCCTGCTTCTGGGCGAAAACCACGTTGAGCAGCACAGGGCTTTGACCGGCTTGCTGCGTCGCCGGAAGCCCGTACAGAAATGTGTGACCCATCCAAACGTATACGACAAGTGCTAGAGCGGTCCAGGCGAGCTTCTCGGACAGCCCCACTTTTCTCCCGGGCTTCTTTATCTCTGGCAGTATGCGGGAGGTTTTTTCTAAGAACAACCTCACAGGCGACTGCTCGCTCATGCGGATTTGACCTCTTCAGGTTTGACGACTTTTCCGCCCACTCTCTCGATTTTTTCAGCGGCTTTTTTGCTCCACTCCTCCACCACTATGGTCAAAGGCTTCAGCAGCTTGCCGCCGCCAAGCAGCTTGCTGACGCCAAGCTGATGAAGGTTGACGGTGTCCGACCCGGATTTCTGGGCGTATTCCGAAACTTGGAAGAGGTTGACGGTTTTCTTCGCGGCCACTCTGACGGGTGTGAAACCGTGCTCACCAAAGTAGTCGGTTTTCAAGAGCTTCGTCCACTTGTGTTTATGTCCTCCCGCCATACCTCTGCCGCCTTTGGCGCCTGTTTTCCTATGCTGGCCTATCTGCCCCCAGCCGTGTGTTCTGGAGCCACGCAGCCTGCGAACCTTTCTCAGCCTAGTCGGCATCCCATCCACCTTTTTATCGAGCTGTTGATTTAAACAGCGGGTTTGTTAATAAGTGTTTCAGCTAGAGCATCCTCTTAAGCAGCTCGTTGATCGTCTCCCCTCGGTCGCCGTATTCGCCGCCGGACTTGAAGGCTTTTTTCACGGATTTTCCGAAGCCCTTCCGCGGCGGCCTCAACCTAACCAACAGAGGTGCTGGAAGCTCGGCGTCACCGTTCTCAAGCTGTTCTGAAAGCTTCTTAGCGTCTTTGGAAACATACCCTGCCCTCTTAAGGATCGTGAAGATCGTTTGTTTGTTGGGCTTCCCCCATGTAAGGTATCTCTGGACCTTTTTGAGCATGCCTTCAAGGCTCGGTGAGTATGGGAAGAGGCCTGCTGTGAAAGCTCGGGACAGTTTGAGGGATTCGATGGTCTTCCTCGTGTCGGGGTCCATGCCCACGTTTCCCTTCAGCCTGACGACAACCAAGACCTTGGACATCTTCAAACAGCCCCCCACATGTCCTGCAGGACGATTTTGTTCGTCTGTTTGAGGGCTTGATAGGTTGCGCCGATGACTGACAGTGATGTTCGTGTTTCGCCAAAGCTTCTCGTCCAACAGTCCTTTATTCCAGCGAGTGTTAGTACAACTTTCTGGGCCTCGCCCGCCACGAGACCTAGACCTCTTGGGCCAGGGAGTATCTGAACGGAAACGCTTCCGTATTTTCCTTCGGTTTTGACCAGTAGGCTGTGGGGTTCTCCGCATGCACACTCCCAGCTTCCGCAGCCCCTTTTCACAGGCATCAGGTTAAGCTTCGCGTTTCTTATCGCCTTCTCAATCGCAAGTACTACTTGCGAGGATTTGCCGGTTCCTATGCCGACGTATCCGTCCCTGTTCCCGACAACTATCAAGGCTTTGAACTTCGTCTTCTCTCCCGCGTCGGTCTGGCGTTGGACGAGCTTGACGTCTATGACCTCCTGCTCCAAGTTCGGCAAAAGCCTGTCCACAATCTCAGGCTCCAGTATCTTTGCATGCGTCTGGAAAACCTGGTCTATGGATGTTATCTTTCCCTCTTCAACCATCTTGCCCAACAGGGTTCTAGGCTTCCATTCATTCATCTCCGTCACCCTTCATGATTTTTCCCTTGACAAGCATGACGTTTGAAGCTAGGTTTTGAAGATAATCGCCGTCCAGCCTGCGGAACTGTTTGGCGTCGGCTGTTTGAATCGTTGAAAGGTAGTGGCTGGCTATGTGTTTTCCAAGAAGCCTTTCCTCGCTGGGGAGCATCTCCTCGGATACGGGAACATGCATTCCCGCGTCCAGAACACCTTTGACAGCGGCGTAGAGACGAGAGCCTTTGACCGACCTTTGAACGCCTATGTCCAAGATGGCGTTCTCCACACCTTTTGCTAACGCTTTCTTGCCCAGCAGCACACCTGTCAGGTAGGCTGCAGGAGTTGACTTGAAAGAAGCTTTCCAACCGTAACGCGAGAGCATGTCTGAAGAAACGGCTGCTAGTGTCTCGTCGCCGCCATGCTTCGACCTCACCAGCTGGACGATGATACGTCTGTTCGTGCGTCTGACAACAAGCCTCTCAATCCCTGACTTCACCAGCTTGAGCCTCTTCCGATAATCCGTTTTTCCCTGCCTTCTTCTTCTCGGCTTCATCCTCTTTAAAGCGTATGCCCTCATGCCGTCACACCTCCCGTTTCAACATTCCGCTAGCCTTTAAGAACTCCTTCAGCGAGGCGATGGACTTGAAGTTGCCCGCCTTGACGTATGAGTAAACGATACGGTAGTTGTTTTTTTGGATGAGGCCTTGGTCACGTAACTTCTTCAGGTAATTGCGCTGCGCTCTCACCCTGAGCATCCACTGCCGTTTCCGTGGAACGAGCGAGTATTTTGAACCCTCTCTGCTTCCTGGACCCCGTTTTCTCTCTTCCTCAACCCTAGCCCTGCTAACGCCCCTTTTAGGAATCTTCTGGATGGCGCCGTCTCTAATCAGTCTCTTGATCTCAGCCCTTGTTATGGCGGATTCTATCTCGTCAAGCCTTTCGGGGTCAAACCTGACTCTAGTCACGCCGCATTTCATCAGCTCGGCAGCAAGCCTCTTCTGAAATTCAAGCGTCATGTGCTGGACGCCTCCTGTTTAACAGGGGGGTTCAAGACCTTAAACCCCTTGTCCACAGCCATCTGGTAGAGCTCCGTCCTCTTCCTCTTCCCCAGCCTGGACGACAGCCTAACTGCGTCCCTCTCTGGAGAGAGCTTGTCGAGCTGAGATGCCTCGGTCACGAGTACGTCTCTGTATCCCGATGGGTGGAGGCCTCTGTATTGGGCTGGGCTTCCGTAGCCTATCTTAACCAGCGGCGGCGAGCCGCTCTTCTGCAGCCTCATCCTGCTGTCCTTGCCACGCGGCCTTCTGTAGCTTGTTTGAAGCCTTACGTACCGCCAGCTCTCCTGTCTCACGAACTCCGGCGTGCGGCTACGTTTTTTGAGTACTTTACGCGGCAGCATAATCCTCACATCCCTACCTTCTTCTCCATCACGTAAATTCCGTCGAGAAACTTCCGCGGGTCCTTCCGACCTATCTTAGTGGCGTTTTCGATGTTTGCCGCTGTCTGTCCAACGCTATCCTTATCCACACCAGTTATGATTATCTCATCGCCTTTTACAGTGACTTTAGCGTCGCCTACAATTGATGCTCTTCTTTCATACCTCTCGCCTATGAAGTTAGATATTACAACCTCGTTTCCGACAACTTTAACGGTGATGGGAAAGTGGGAGGATACGACTTTCATCCTGTAGGTGTAGCCGTTTGTGACTCCTTCGACGGCGTTGCGGATTATGGAGATAACTGTGCCGAGAAGAGCCTTGGATTTACGCGACCTGCCAGGTATTTTCACAAACACCTTGTTTTCAGCGATGTTTATGTCGGCTGGTATGTGTCGAAGGTCTTTGACGACACGGCCCTTCCGTCCCTGAACGATGAGAAGACCCGAGTCATAGCTTATTGAGACTTGTTCGGGGATGGTGTAGGATGATTCCACCTGCTTAGTAGACATATCCCAGCAGCCTCCCACCAGTTTGGATTTTCTTAGCTTCGTCGTGGGACATTACGCCTTTCGGTGTTGTTACGACGAGGATGCCCACGTTACGTCCGGGTAGGAATCTTTGCTCGAAGAACTCGTAGCGGCCTGCTTTAACGTTAAACCTTGGCCTAATTGGCGCCGACCTGTTTACACGGCCCAGCAGCTGTACCTTGAAAAGTCCACCGCGGCCGTTTTCAACGTACTCGAAAGCTCCTATGTAGCCCTTCCGCTGCAAAACCTTCAGAATTTCTCCGACGAGCTTCGAGGCTTTGACTATGCATTCATGATTTCGAGCCATCTCGTTGTTTTGTATCGTTGTGAACAAAGCTGAGACAAGGTCTGTCATACATGCTCACCTAATCGTAAACTTTGAACCCGAGTTTAGGCCCGATCTCGTTTATGCATCTTCTGCAGATGTACAGCCCGTATTTTCTGATGACGCCTACGCTTGTGCCGCATCTTCTGCAGACGTGGACGCCTTTGCCGAACTTCCTCTGTTTCGGGGGTTTAAGCTTCATTCCTCAACCACCGTGACTCCCAGCGATTTGATGAACTCCATGGCCTCTTCCCTGCTGACCCGCTGACGCTTTCCTATTTTAGCCCGTCGGTATCTCCTTGTAGCCACCCTGTATCCCGGCTTGGTCACATGAACTGTAACATCCATGCCTATGATGCCCAGCTCGGGGTCGTATCGTGTCCCAGGTATCTCAAGATGCTCCTTTATTCCGAAAGAAACGTTTCCGAGCTCGTCGAAGCTTGAGGCTTTTAAACTGTTGTTCACAGCAGCTAAAGCTCTTTTGAGAAAGTCGAGCGCCGCCTGTTTTCTCAGGGTTGCGCGCAAGGCTATGGGTTCTCCGCGATGGATGCCGAAACCCCTTATCGTTTTCTTCGCCTTCCTAACCTCCGGCTTTTGACCCAGCAACGACTCGAGGATTTTCAGGGCTTTCTCAAGCCTTGCGCCACCTTCTCCGACGCTACAGTTGACAACGACTTTCTCGATACGCGGCCTTTGCATCACGTTTTTGTAGGTTATGGCAGCGCTATCCATGGCTTCTCCACACCTATGGGCATGATGTTTTTCAAAAGCGTCGTTACCGCTCCCTGGCTTGTTTCAAGAGTGGCTGTGGGCTTGTCGGGGAATGTCACATCACGCCTTATCTTAACAACCCTGCCGTGAAGCCCAGCCCTCGAGCCCGAATGGATGTATGCGTAGACACCGGGCTCGGCTGACGCCGTCTCCTGTATTTTCTGGTCTGGCACGGATATCTTCACGCTGTCGAGTATCTTGAACGCTCTCCCCTTGTCAACTTCCTCGCCGCGGAAGAGTATGGTTCTCCCGTCATGCAGTCCTAAAGCGAGCCAGCCTCTTTTGACATGGTTCTTTCTCAGAACTTGGCAGACCTTGAAGCCGGATTCCTCGCCAGCTATCTTGAAAAGGCTGACTCCTTTCCCCAGCTTAATCAAAACCCTGTAGTGTTCACTTGTATCGGGGATCGACAGGACGTCCATCAGCCCTAAAGGATAGCGAAGGTCTTTGACAGGTCTTCCGTCGACATGGAACTTGCCTAACTTGATCAGCTTACTCGCTGTAGTCCGGTCCTCGGCGTATCCAAGGATGTCCCTGACGGCTATCAACAAGGGTAGGGACTTGCTCTTGGGATGTGGTCCCGGTCTTGGGCTTACCGCGAACACGGTAGGCTTTTTAGGGAAATGCTTGGGTGCGGCGAGAGATTTCAAATGTGTCATGCAGCCTTCGCCTCCAGCTTTTCTTTCCGATACTTGTCATCAAGGTTGAGCTGGGTAAGCATGACGTTAGGCACGCGTATCGGAACGTCGACCGTCGAGCCGTCGGCTTTCTTTCGCGACACGTTCTCGACGTAAACCATCTGACGCTTGACGTCAACACTCTTGACCTTTCCCTCAACGCCTTTGAAGCCGCCTTTCATGACCTTAACGGTATCGCCAACCCTCAGCGGAAGAGAGCGTCTGCGATACTTTGCTCTTAGCTCAGGCGATAGATGTGCCGACATGAACTTAACCAATATATGTTTTGGAGCGTTGAAACGTCTAAAACGTTGTTTGCGTGGTTTCTGTGAGGACATCATCCACACCTCACACGATTATGCTCGCGGCGTTCGCTATTCTCGGCCATCTTTCCGCCGCTTCCTTCGCAACGGGACCTTTTATCTCCGTGCCCTTCAAATCTCCCTCCGGTGTTATCATGACCGCTGCCGTGTCTTCGAAGCTTATCCACGTGCCGTCACTTCTACGGTATGGCTTCCTCTGCCTGATTAGGACAGCGTGCATGGGTTTCTTCCTCAAGTCAACAGGGCCTTTCTTGACCGTGACGCTCAACATGTCTCCCACGCACGCAGCTGGAACGCGTCTTAGCCTCGTTGATATGCCGTGAACCTGTACGATTTTCAGAACCTGAGCGCCTGAGTTGTCGGCGCAGTTGACCAGCGAGCCCAGCACTATTGTTCTAGGTATGTTGGGCTTCCGCTCCAAGATTCCAACGGCTGCAACAGCCCTCGACCGCTTCGCCACCCTTCTACACCTCCTTCTCTAACACGACAAAGCTAACCGTCTTGCTCAGCGGTCGGCATTCGCCTATTCGAACCCTGTCGCCCAAATTAACGTCAACGCATGGTGGCAGATGGGCTGAGATACGAGACCTCCTCCTCTCGTAGCGCTTAAACTTCCTAACGTAAACCTGATACTTTTTCTCCACGACAACTGTTTTCGCCATCTTCTTCTTTATGACAATTCCGGTCATCAAAATCCCTCTCACACGTAGATTTCCGTGAAAGGGACAGTCTCGGTCGTCGCAACTCCGCGAAGGGGTTTTCACAGGAATACCGATGTTCTTCACCAAACTCATCCCCTACCTCACCTTCAGCAGCCTTTCGAAAGGCCTACCAACAAGGCTCGAGCCCTCGATTTTAACTTCATAACCGTCTTCCAAAACCAACCTTAACACGCTCCCATTCTTCGGTATCGTTTTTTCACTGCCGCCGGTTTTCAAAGTCAGCGTGTTACGTGTCTCTCTGACAATTGTTCCAGTAAACAGCCTTCCGTTATACTCGATTTTAGCGGTCAGCCCTAGTATGAAGATGCTCGCTGGATGTTTACCTGACATTTTTCGCTGACCTCCTCTGCCTAAGGATGGTGTATGCCCGCGCTATGCTTTTCCTCAACAGCTTTCTTCGCGCAGGGTTCTGCACTGAACCGCCCGCACCTATTTCAGTGTTGACCTTGCGCAGCTCAGCCTTAAACTCGTCGATCTTCTTAACGAGCTCGTCGTCGCTCAGCTCCCTAAGCTCCTTGACCTCCCTCAAGCTTCTTCACCCTAATCTCCTCTGGAAGAGGTGCGTCAGGTGGATATATTAGAACCCTCACGCCGAAAACCCCTGTCTTAAGCTTGACAGATGACTTGCCCTCTATCACGTAGTCCATAGCGAGCTCCCCCGACTTGGGCATGAAACCTTCGGTGAACTTCTCGGTTCTAGCCCTAGCCGACGTAAGCTTCCCGCTTATGTGCACCTCCACCCCCTTTGCACCCGCTTCCATTATTCTTCTGACCGCCCAAAACCCAACCCTCCTATACCTGACGCCTTTCTCCAAATCCTGCGCTATCCTCTCAGCCATAACAAACGGGTTGAGCTCCGGAACCTCCACCTCAACGACGGTGACGACAGGGTTTTCCACAGAAAACTGCTTCTCCAGCGCTTCAGTTATCTCCTTGATGACTTTCCCCTTCGGCCCGATAACGCGGCTTGGACGCATCGCGTAGATTGTGACGCGTGTTCCCACCGGGGTTAGTGATATGCTCACACCTCCGAACAGAGCCGACTTTAGCCTCTCCCTGAAATACTCCTCTATGTCGGCTTTCTTAATACGGGTTTGCAGGATTTGCTTGATTACGGTCATCTCTCACCCACCGCCGCGAGCTCTATGTGTACATAGGTTCTGTTGTAAGGGCTTGACCGGCCGAAAGCCCTTTCAATAATCTTTCTCACTACACGTCCTTTGTGAGAGGCTGCGTGAACTATCCTCGTTCTTTCCGGGTCTAATCCTTTGAACTCAGCGTTAGCCTCAAGGCTGTCCAACAGCCTCAGCATGTACTTGGACACCTTGACAGGGTATCCGCCCGGCCCCCTTGTCTCCGCGTGATGTGCCCTCTTCTTCACATATCTGCTGTATTTTATCATACGTTTTCGCTCCACAACCGCTTCGAGAAGATTCCGGGCTTGAGGTATGGTGAGGCCTTTTATGGCTTTACAAACCTCCCTAGCCCACTTGGGAGAAACATCCACCTCCCTCAGGCTTGCTCTAACCTCGTTCTCTTTCTCGCCTATCGTTGTCGAGTATTTCCAGCTGGGCATGTTGTGGTCTAAGCCTAACGAAGCGAAGCGTCAAGTTATAAACATATTCAGCGGGACGAGCAAGGCTTAAACAATCCGGCAACATGGTTACAGCCGTGGAGATTAGAAGGTCCGTGCAGTTCACCGGCGGCAGCTCTTACACCGTGACGCTGCCGAAAAACTGGGTTAAACGGATGGGCATAAGAAAAGGATCCCTCGTTTCAATCAAGCCGACGGAGGATGGCGGAATACTGCTTTACCCCGAGAACATAGATGTTAAACACGAGTCTGAGGTTGAGCTGCCCCTCGGCCAGCACATAGGGCAGCTCATAGTTGGAGCCTATCTTTACGGCTACACCCTGATTAAAATAAGGTCGCCCACACCGATGACCGACGAAGAGTTTGAGAAAATCAAGAAAGTTGTAAGAGGCTTGGCAGGAGCTGAGATAGTTGACGAAACTCCGACGAAAATTGAGGTTCAGGTTGTTCTTGACAAGGAGCTCGTGGCGCCGGAGAAAATGCTGAGACGACAACATGTTCTCGTGTTAGGCATGCTTGAGAACGCCGTTGATGCTTTGGTCAAGAGAAACTCTTCGCTGGCAAGGCTTGTGGCCCAGCGTGACGAAGAGGTAGATCGTCTCTACTTCACACTCGTGAGAGTCATAAGGTCGGCGCTGATAGACCCAGTTCTCGCGAAGAAACTCAACACCACACCCCTTGCTTTGCTGGACTTAAGGGTTGCTGCCAAGTTTATAGAGGATGCGGGAGACCAAGCGGCTGAGATATCAAAAATAGCGACCAAGTCTAACAAAGACTTGGATGATGAATCACTGAGGGAGTTGAAGACCCTCGGCGGCTTGATTCTGTCGATGGAGGTCGGGCCGTTGGATGCTTTCTTCAGCCAAGACGTAGACAAGATAGCTCGAATAACAGGCATAAGGTCAGAGTTTCTGAAACGCGGAGAATCGTTTATTAGAAGGACGCCTTACACGATGAACAGTTTCACCATCTTCAAAGTGTACTCACACCTCTCCCGCATCTGCGAGGACTTCTCAGACATAGCTGAACTCGGGCTTCCGCTGAAGACGTGACGAAGTTCTTTCATGTTTAAAGCTTGCTGAATACCATTTTTGACGTGAGCACCAATCC
The DNA here is from genome assembly GCA_038832005.1 of Candidatus Caldarchaeum sp. Taxonomy (GTDB): domain Archaea; phylum Thermoproteota; class Nitrososphaeria_A; order Caldarchaeales; family Caldarchaeaceae; genus Caldarchaeum. The sequence continues at coordinate 2,737 of JAWBJZ010000044.1, read as the reverse complement.
CTTCGACGTTTACGACATAACCATAATCGGGGCGGGGCCTACAGGGTTGTTCGCCGCCTTCTATGCCGCGGGCATGCGTGGGATGAAGACGAAAGTTATCGAGGCCCTTGACGTCTACGGCGGACAGCTAACCATGCTCTATCCTGACAAATTCATCTACGATGTGGCAGGGTTTCCTAAGGTTCTCGCCCGAGACCTCGCGAAACAGCTCTACGAACAAGCCATGACATACAGGCCTTCGATGGTTTTTTCTGAAAAAGTTATAAACCTCACAAAGCTGGACGGCGGCATAATAGAGCTCACAACCGATAAAGGCGTACATTTCTCGAAGACAGTTTTGATTGCGGCGGGGCATGGTGCTTTCACGCCCCGGAAGCTGGGCAACCCTTCGGTTGAGAGGTTTGAAAACAAGGGTGTTTACTACACGGTCCGGGATAAATGGGAGTTTAGGAACAAAAGAGTTGTCATCGTCGGCGGGGGAGATTCAGCCGTCGACTGGGCTCTCAACTTGAAGGAGATAGCTAAGGAAACCTATTTGGTTCACAGGAGAACCGAGTTCAGAGCACATGAGGGTAGTGTAATAGAGCTTTTCCACTCGCCTGTAAAGGTTCTCGTGCCGTTTGAAGTCAAAGAAGCCTACGGCGCAGACCATCTTGAGGCCGTTAAAGTCTTCAACAATAAGACGGGTGAGGAGATGACCATAGAGTGTGACGCCCTGCTGCTGCAGTTAGGCCACATAGTGGATGTGTCTCTCTTCAAAACATGGGGGCTTGAGATGGAGGGGAATGCCATAAAAATTAACGCACGATGCGAGACAAACATCCCGGGCGTCTACGCCGCCGGCGACATCGCACATCAACCGGATTCGGTTAAGCTCGCCCTGCTTGTAATCGGCTTTGCCCAAGCGGCCATAGCGGTTAACGTCGCGAAAAACTACATAGACCCGAAGTCGAGCTATTTCCCAGGCCATAGCTCGGAGAGGAGGATGTGAGCGGTGAGGCTCCGAACATACCTCGTTGGAGCCTTCCCCAGAACCGCCTCTCTGATAAAATCCTTCAGAGACTATGCTAAAGGAAAAATCGCCCACTCTCAGCTCTTAGACGAGATAAACCGCAGCGTCAAGCAGGTTGTAGGCCTGCAGCGGGAAAACAACCTCACTTACCTTTCTGACGGTATGCTGACTTGGGACGACCTCTTCAGGCCTGTCGCCCTTTCTCTCAACGGCGTAACAGTCAATGGGCTGTCTCGCTGGTACGACAACAACGTCTTCTTCAAGAAACCAGTCATCGTGGACAAGGTCTCCTGTAAGAAAACATTTGACAACTATTTCTCCAACAAAGATGCTTTGCATGGCTTGAACGCGAAGGCGGTTCTACCCGACCCGTTTACGATGGCGGTTCTTTCGGAAAACAGGACCGGCCACAGGGTCGATGAGGTTGCCATTCAGCTGGCTGAGGCGATAGCGGAGATTGCAGCAGGTCTCGACGGGGTTTCTCAAATACAGCTGACAGCACCTACCCTCGTTTTCAAAAAGCCTTCGAAAAATGAGCTGGAACTGGCGAAACAATGCGTCGACATCGTCAAACGCAAAGTTGGAGGCGAGCTGATGCTGCATATGCCGTTCGGCTCAGCCTCGAACGTCTTTCCCCATCTGCTGGACTTTTCAGCCGACGTCATAGGCATCGACCTCTACAGAACCTCAGTGAAAGAAATCGTCGATTACTCAATCGGCAAAAAATTGTTTCTAGGAGTTTTAGACGGCCGGAATACTTTGATGGAATCTAACGAAATGGTTTTCAAGATTGTCGGCGATATTGTTTCCAAGACCGGGTTGGGGGAGTTGGACATAGGGCCTTGCTGCGAGCTTGAGTTTTTGCCCTACGAGGTTGCGGCGGAAAAAGTTAGAAAGCTGGGTGAGCTGAAGAAGCTCGAGGGTGAACGGTTCGGTTGAGGAAGCTTTTCCCCGTAATGGAGGTAGGAAGCCTCAACAAAGCACCTTTCATCACCAAAGACGGTGTCAAAGCTGCCCAGCGTGCCGAACGTTGGGGGAAACTTCTTGAGGTAGAGGATTATCAAAAGCTTGTTTCCGCGCTTAAGGAGAACAGGCTTACAGATAGCGAGAAGGTTGACTGGGCCTGCCTTTACGGTCTAAGGTTTTTCGAAAAGGCTGGGCTGGACGTCGTTTACGATGGAGAGCAGCGGCGGATGGAGATGTACGAGTACCCTCTGCAGTATGTTGAAGGCTTCGAGTTCAGGGGCGTTGTGAGGGTATGGGATAACGAATACTACAAGAAGGCGGCCGTCGTTGACAAACCCCATCTCCGCAAAACATACCATGTCGACGAGCTTTTGTTCAACAAAAAACATGCGAGAAAGCCTCTCAAAGTCCCCGTCACAGCGGCCTACACACTTGCAGACTGGTCGTTCGACGAATACTATCTGAAAAAAGCAGCAGGAGACAGCTGGGTTGAGAAACACGTCAGCGCACGGCGGGAATTCGTCCACGACCTGGTGAAGGAGGTTGTGAGGCCTGTCGCGTCGGCTCTCGCATCCCAGGCCGCGGACTACGTGCAGCTTGACGAGCCTGCAGCAGCTGCAAAGCCCTACGAATCTGAGCTGGTCGTCGAAAGCTTAAATGAGACGGTTAAAGGGTTGGGATGCAAGGTCGCCGTCCACATATGTTACACCGATTACCAAGCCCTTTTCCCAGCCCTTCTCGAGCTCAAGGCAGACGTGC